>CANGTM010000060.1 GCA_947456825.1 Chitinophagaceae bacterium | reverse complement strand
TTGGCCATTTCTATTGGTACCTCGTTGCCAGTTCTTGCACTTTTTGTGCTGGCCTGTATGTGGATCAATGACACTATGGCCTATCTGGTAGGTTCTTTTATCGGACGCACACCACTGAGTTCCGTTTCTCCTAAAAAAACCTGGGAGGGTACCATAGGTGGTGTGGTACTGACCGTAATTATAGCCGGGACCTTATTGCCTCGCCTTTTGTCCGATCATTTGTTACCCGATACTGCAATGCCCCTGCGGTGGATGGATGGGTTCTTGATGGCCTTGCTGGCGGCCGTGTTTGGCACCGCAGGCGACCTGTTCGAATCAAAACTAAAGCGGATGGCCGGTGTAAAAGACAGTGGCCGCATTTTACCAGGGCATGGGGGCTGGCTCGACCGCTTCGATTCGCTGCTATGGGCTACGCCTGTTATCTGGGCCTATGCAAGACTCTTTCTCTGAGCAGCGGAGTGAATCATTATATTTGCCTCCTAATTTTTATTCATGACCATTCACCGCGAAGGGTTTCCTACGATCGCTATAGTAACATTGTTCTTGGCCGCAGGCAATGCCCTCAGTTATTATTTCTTCTATGCCACCTGTACCGGCTGCTTTGTGGCCTTACTGGGCGTATCTTTTTTGTTTTGGGGCTTTATCCTTTCTTTTTTTCGCGTCCCCTCCCGTGTTCATACTATTTCAGAGAGTAGTGTGATCGCCCCTGCTGACGGAGAGGTGGTCGTCATCGAAGAGGTGCAGGCCGACGAATATTTTACCGATCGTCGTATTCAGGTCTCTATTTTTATGAGCCCACTCAACGTACATGTCAATCGTAATCCGGTAAGCGGCACGGTTCGTTACTCCCAATACCATCCCGGTAAATATTTGGTGGCCTGGCATCCGAAATCCTCTACCGAAAACGAGCGCCATAGCGTCGTATACGAAAAAAATGGTCGTGAGATCCTGGTCAAGCAAATCGCGGGAGCCCTTGCAAGGCGTATTGTCAATTATCTGCAGCCCGGTCAACAGGTAAAGCAGACCGAAGAGATGGGGTTCATTAAATTCGGCTCGCGGGTAGATCTATTGCTTCCGCTCGATGCCGTCATTAAAGTAAAGATCGGCGATCGTCCACTGGGTGGGGTCACAGAGATCGCCACGTGGTAACGGTCGCTATACTAAGCCCCGAGCTACATGCGGTAATAGAGGAGATTATGCTTTCGGCAACCTTAGTGATCACAAGATCTTCATGATCTCTTGCAGCGAGAAAACAGTATGGGTAGGATAGCTCCCGTCTGGTAAAGCGATCCGTTCTTTATTCAGATGATTGACATGTATCTGATCGAGCCCTGCGTTTTTAGCCCCCTCGATATCCACTTCCAGCGTGTCACCTATCATGATCGAGTGCTCCCGAGTGGTGCCTGCCTGTTGCAACGCATAGGCAAAGATCTCCGGCCTTGGCTTCAGGCTGCCGGAACCTTCCGAAGTGATCACCACAGAAAAATAGGGGGCAAGTCCGGAATATTGCAACTTACTATGCTGGGTTTTTTCGAAGCCATTGGTTATAAGGTGCAGTTCATATCCTTTTTGTTGCAAGTAATCGAGCAGCTCGATAGTATGCGGAAATAAGATGGTGCGGGTAGGCAACAAGTCTAAAAAACGAACATTCATGGCGGCAGCTACAGGTTCGTTCACCACTCCAAAATCCAGCAGCGCCAACCGCATTCGCTTGATACGTAGCTCTTCTTGTTTTATAAATCCTTTTCGGTAGCGGTCCCACAGCTTTTCGTTGTGTTCAAGGTACTGCCGGTAAAAAAGATCAAAATCGGTAATACCCAGTTGTTGCAGGTTCAGCTCTTCGTATAGCTGCACCAAAGTGGCACGTGCATTCGCCTCAAAATCCCACAAGGTGTGATCCAAGTCAAAAAAAAGATGCCGATAACGAAGCGAATCTGACAAAGGGTATAAATTGTAAGGCTGGGTCAATAACTTTGCAATGTACAATTTAATTGATGAGTATGGCTTCTTCCGACGTTTCTCGTGCTGCCCAATCCATGACCGTAATAGTTACCGGGGCCTCCCGTGGTATTGGTAAAGAGATCGCTTCGTTGTTTGCACAAGCCGGTTATCGGTTATTGCTAACGGCGCGGGATGCGACCCGCTTGCAACAGACCATGAATGACTTTAGCAAGGCTTATCCCAATGCGGTGATCCATGGGCAAGCGGCCGATCTGAGCCTATCGCAAGAGGCTATCAGTTTTGGACGCTGGTGCTTGAGTTATGGAGAACCTGATATTCTCATCAATAATGCCGGTCAGTTCTTGCCGGGATCGTTGGCCGAAGAGCCGGAAGGGCAACTTGAACAACAACTGGCTGTCAACTTGTACAGTGCCTATCATCTGACGCGAACGCTCTTGCCAGACATGATACAACGCGGCTCGGGTCACATTTTTACCATTTGTTCCATCGCCTCCCTTAGACCTTATGCGCAGGGTGGGTCGTACAGCATCAGCAAGTACGCCTTACATGGCTTTACGCAAAACCTGCGCGAAGAACTAAAGCCAACGGGAGTTAAAGTAACAGGAGTGTACCCTGGAGCCGTACTCACCGATAGTTGGGGCGATTTCGATAATAGTGCCGGACGTATCATGGAGCCTGCCGATATTGCCAAGATGATCTTTCAGGCAGCACATCTTTCGCCGCAGGCTTGTGTCGAGGACATCGTGATTCGTCCCCGTCTAGGTGATCTGTAATTTATTCCGCGTATTTGTAGCCCACCCCTCGTACCGAATAGAAATAACGAGGATTGCGAGAGTCCTCCTCGAAATATTTACGAAAGTTGAGAATAAAATTATCGATGGTGCGTGTGGTCGGATAGACCTGGTACCCCCACACGGCCTGTAAGATCTTTTCGCGAGGCACTACCTCATTTTTGTTTTCGATGAGCAACTTCAAAAGCATGGTCTCTTTTTTACTCAATCGTATGGTAGTGCCGTCATGGCCGATCGCCTCTTGCGCCTTAAAGTCTATTTTGTTGGGGCCGAACTGGTATTGATCGCCCAGGCTCGTTTTGTCTTGTAATTTCAGATTCTTGTCAATCAGCTTCGAAACGCGCAGTAACAATTCCTCTAAGTTGAATGGTTTAGCAAGGTAATCGTCGGCCCCTTTTTTTAACCCCGTAACACGATCGGCACTGCTGTTGCGGGCACTCAGCATCAGGATCGGGGTCTCGTTATTGCGAATCCGGATCGTTTCGGCCACTTGTATGCCATCCATGACCGGAAGCATCACATCCAGAATGATCAGATCGAAATAGGCATTATCGATGGCCTTGAGTGCGGCGGCTCCATCAAAGGCAGAACTCACTTCATATCCTTCCAATTCCAGGTTCAATTTGAGGGCCTCGTGCAGGTTCTCTTCGTCTTCTACCAATAAGATCGTGGCGCGGTTCGCTTCGCTCATGCAGCAAAGATAACATTGAAAATAGTGCCCTGCGGGGCATTATCTTTTATCTCGATGCGGCCTCGATGATCTTTGGCGATACGCTGGCAGAGATAAAGTCCCAGTCCGGTCCCCTTGGTAGTGCGGGTCTGCTCGTTACCAATTCGGTAAAAGCGATCGAAGACCTTTGATTTTTCGCTGTTGGGAATGCCGGGCCCCTGGTCGGCCACCGACAGTAAAATACCTTTTTCTGTCTGCCTGAGCGTGGTGCGAATAGCAGATAACCCTGGGGCGTATTTAATGGCATTTTCCAGCAAATTGTTGACCAAGATCTGCAGTAGCAGCGCATCCCCCCTTATATCGATCTCTTTTTCGATCGAGGTCTCCAAGTTTCTGTCGGGAAAACGCTTTTGAACGGCATTCACACAATCTTGCAAAAGAGCCGACAGGTCCAATTCCTCTTTACCGGTCACAAATGTTTTGTTCTCCAACTGTGCAGAGACCAGAATATTATTGGTCAGAAAGTTGAGGCGTGCCGTCTCATCGAGGGTCGTACGAATCAGCTTTTGTTGTTTATCCGGATCGAGCTGGTATTTCTGTAAGGTCTCGAGATTGAGTTTGGCCACGGCGATGGGCGTTTTGAGTTCGTGGGTTACGGCCATCATAAAATGTTGCTGCTGCAGTTGCATTTTGAACTGCCTTCGTACAGCACGAAAGATAAAGACGGCTCCAATCAAGATCACCAGTAAAAAAGTGATGCCTTCGCTGATATACTTGGTTTGATTACGCCTATACAGGTCTTCGATGGTCTGTTGTTCGATTTTGTAGGCCAGCGGAGATAATAGGGTGGCACGTAACTCGAGTAGCTCTCTTTTTTCTTGGGCAATCAGTCGATTTTGCTGCTGCAGTGAGATGAGCCACCAAAGCAGGGCGGCCAGTACATACAACAGAAGAGCCCAGTATATAAGGGTGGTCCTTCTTAGCTTTTTTTTAAGGCGTTCGGGCATACGGCTGCGTGTTAGGGTTTCTTTTCGACCCGAATTCCAATGTTCATGACCTCCTCTAGCGGATCCTCTCGCATGAGCTGCTCTATACTAAAACGGTAGGTGCCTGCTTGGCGAAATGAAATACCTTTTGCCAACAATTCCTTTTGTAGCGAAATGCGATGTTCATAAATGTCGTCCATACCGGTACCCAGCCACCCACTCTCGTTGGTACCAAGCAGCAAATCGGTGTCGAACGTGTAGGTTTTAGTTTGCGGATCCGTTACTGAAATGCGAAGCCAGATATTGTTATAATGATAACGATCACGGTGCCGAAAGATCAGTGATACATTATAGGAGGCAGTGGTATCGCCGAGCGTAAAGTCAAAGACAGGCACATGGTCGCTTTTCCATTGTTGTTGGGGTAGAGATACCGATCGTTCGTACAGCGAAAGGGGAGTGCATCCCCCGATCATGCAAAGTATAATTACCCATAAAAAAGCGGTCAATGGACACCGGCTTGTGCTGCTCATAGACTAAAATTACATCACATTTAAAATTTGCTCCTTGGCTTTTTCGAGCTCATCTTTCATTAGTACCACCTTTTGCTGAATGGCGGCATTATTGGCCTTTGAGCCAGTCGTGTTGATCTCGCGACCTATCTCTTGTAAAATAAAAGAGAGCTTCTTACCCTTACTGTCCCCTGGTTCGTGAAGCTGCTTTATAAAGTAGTCACAGTGGTTGAGCAGCCGCACCTGTTCTTCGCTAATGTCCATTTTCTCTATGTAATAGATAAGTTCCTGCTCCAGTCGGTTGGAGTCGTACCCTTCTTTACCCAACTCTTCGTTTAGTATTTTTTGCAACCCTTGGCGCAGTTTTTCACGTCGCAGGGGTTCCAGTTCGCTTACTTCTTTTTGTAACGTAACAATAGCGTCAATACGGCCCAGAAGATCGGCCTCGAGTGCTTTTCCTTCTGCCAGTCGATGGGCGTTGAGTTGATCGACGGCTTGCGCAATCCCTGTTTTGCATTGCTCCCACTCTGCCGGGTTCAATGCGTCGGCCCCAGGGGTGATGACCTCAGGTAATTTCAGCAGGGCCGATAGTAATTGTGTCGTATCTAGTTGTAGGTCCGCTGCCAGTGATGCCAAGGGCTGGTAGTATGATCTGGCTAGTTGCGTATTGATCGATACGGGTTGTGAACTACCCGTTTCTTTGAGGCTGATGGTACAATCCACCGTTCCCCGCTCGAGGGTAGATGC
This sequence comes from Chitinophagaceae bacterium, assembly GCA_947456825.1. Taxonomy (GTDB): domain Bacteria; phylum Bacteroidota; class Bacteroidia; order Chitinophagales; family Chitinophagaceae; genus JJ008. The sequence goes on along the minus strand of CANGTM010000060.1, from coordinate 3,652 downwards.
CAGCCACCGGCGAATCTCGAACTCATAGGGTTTTAGCAGTGCGGGCAACTTTAATTGCAGATCGAATTGTTTTCCATTGAGCGATTTGAGATCGATCGCTAATAGTTTATCACCAGCTCGTACTTCGGCTCTTCCAAAACCGGTCATTGATTTGATCATGGTGGGAGACTTTGCGTAAAGGTATTTTAAAAGCGGATTCGCAGAAGGGATAAGCACTAAATGAAAAAATCCCTCCGAAAACGGAGGGATCCTATATGGATGGGTTAGTAAGTACTGGGAAATAAATTTCCCTACACAATATTAGTATTTATTTCATATAACAAAAAAATTTTTTTCGTTTGATTTTATCAACATTTTAAAATTCGCTGTGGATAAACGCAAATAAATCTAAGCTTCGCGTAGCTTGCTACCTTTGTATAAAATTAAAGCTGATGCAATTTGAAAAACCTGTTGCTCTTGCTGAATTGGCCGTTTTATTGAAGGCAACGCTCATTGGAGATGCCAGTGCATTTGCAACAGGCATCAATGAAATTCACAAAGTACAAGCAGGGGATCTTGTCTTTGTGGATCATCCAAAATATTATGATACCTGCCTTCGCTCGGCCGCTGTTTGTATCATCATCGATAAGGAAGTGCCGATTCCCGCAGGTAAATCGCTATTGGTAGTAGCCGATCCATTCGCAGCCTATCTTACGCTGGTAGACAAGTATCGACCCTTTGCTCCTTCATTGGATTCCATTAGTAATACGGCAGCGTTGGGAGAGGGGACAGTGGTAATGCCCGGCGCCTACATCGGGCATCATGTTACTATCGGAAAGAATTGCATCATTCATCCACAGGTTACGATCTTGGATCACTGTCATCTCGGTGATGATGTGATCGTACAGGCCGGTACTGTCATTGGTAGCGATGCCTTCTATTATAATCGAAAAACACATCTTGTTCATCAATACCGCAAGATGAAAAGCTGCGGCCGCGTATACATAGGCGATAGCGTAGAGATCGGGGCCAGCTGTACCATCGATAGAGGGGTAACGGCCGATACGACCATTGGGGCTGGCACTAAAATAGACAACCAGGTACACATCGGGCATGATTGTGTGATCGGGAAAAATTGCCTCATTGCAGCGCAGGTAGGATTGGCCGGTGCTGTTACGGTCGAGGATGAGGTGATACTTTGGGGGCAGGTGGGCGTCAATAAAACATTGACGATCGGGGCAGGAGCTATCGTCTTTGGGCAAAGCGGGGTTGTTAGTTCCATAGAGGGAAAAAAGACCTACTGGGGCACCCCGGCCATTGATTTCAGTGAGAAGAAAAGAGAATTGGTTTGGGTAAAACGAATTCCTTCGCTGTGGGAAAAGGTAAAAGGCCTACTTGGTTAAGGGTATGCTCTTTTAACGGGCTATAGTTGCGGCTCGTGCCTGCTCGCTGTATCTCGCACAGGCGTCCTGGATGGTCTGCTGCAGCGGCGTGTAAGAGAACTCCGGAAAATCATTGAGTAGTTTACGATTGTCAAAGCGTGTGGCGCTCATGGCCACCCTGGCACTTTCACGGGTGAGCAACGGACGCTTTCTCGTTAACCAAGAGCGTATGGCCTCCAGCCGCCAGGCCAGCCCCAGTAAGAAGCCTGAAGCTTTCATCGAAGGTCGTTTACGTCCAAACCCATCCGCTATGGAAAACTGCAACTGCTGAAAGGTCCAGGTATCTCCATTGACAATATAGCGTTGTCCACCGCTTGCTTTCTCCAATAACATTACCGTGGCACGTGCTACGTCTCGTACATCCACAAAGCCGTTCAACCCACCGGTATACCATCGAAATCCATCGTAAAGTTGTTTAAAGATGGCACAGCTGCTTTGTTCCCAGTTGCCATAGCCCAATATCGTACTGGGATTTACTATGACCGTATCGAGCCCTTCGCTGTACCCTCGCCAAGCATGCAACTCGGCCTGAAACTTGCTGCGCGCGTAATGGGTATGCAGGGGCCCTTCTTTCCACTTTGCTTTTTCGTCTACCGATTCTCCACCCGCTACCCGGCCCAAGGCTGCCACTGAGCTGATGTGTACCAGTCGCTTTATCTTTTTTTCGATGGCCGCATTTACCACGTTATTGGTTCCTTCTGTATTGACCTGGTAGAGTTGCTTACTGTCTTGCGGCGCGAACGAAACCATCGCTGCACTATGAATGACAGCATCCATTCCCTCCATGGCTTCCTCGAGTGAGATAATATCGAGAATATCGCCCTCGACCCATTCTACCTCGTTCAATGCATCCGGATCGATCCATGTCGGACGTTTTTGTTGGCGTACCATTGCTCTAACGTGGTAGCCCTGTTGTCGTAAGGCCACTAACAGGTAAGAACCCAGAAAACCACTTGCCCCAGTGACCAGAATTTTTTTTCGCATCAGGCCGATTTGTATTGATAATAACCTTCGCCTGATTTTTGCCCCCACTTACCGGTTTGTACCAGTTTCTGTTGAATGGCTGAGGGTCTGAGTCGTTCAGGTTTTCCTAATTGTTCGTAGACCGAACAGCTGACAGCATAGTTGATATCGTTACCGATCAGGTCCATCAGCGCAAAGGGCCCCATTTTAAAGCCGGCCGCCATGAGAATACGATCGATCTGTAACAGGGTGGCTCTTTCTTCCTCTGCCAGTCGCAGTGATTCTATGTAAAAAGGCCGTGCTACCCTGTTGACGATAAAGCCGGGTGAATCTATGCACAGCACGGGCGTTTTTTTAAGATCCAGCATCAGTTGCCAAGCCCTTTGTTGTACCGCCGAAGCCGTAAAGGGCGTAGTAACGACCTCCACCAGTTTCATCAGTGTGGCCGGATTAAAAAAGTGTAGTCCAATTACGCGTTCAGGATGTTGAATGGCCCTGGCCATTTGGGTAATGGAGAGCGAAGAGGTGTTACTGGCAAAAATGCAATCACTATGATTGAGTTCTGCCAGTTGATTGAAGAGGGCGATCTTGGGCTCAGGCTGCTCTATGATGGCTTCAATAAACAGTTCGGCCACGCAATGCTCGATATCAGTGGTAAATTCTATGCGAGCAAGGGCTTGCGCGGCGAGCACCTCGGTCAGCTTTCCTTTCTCTACACTCCTGCTGAGATCTTTCTTTAGTTGTGCTTTTGCTCTTTCGACCGCTTCGGGCTGTAAGTCAAAAAGAAGGGTGTTATATCCGGCAAGGGCAGCCGTGAGGGCAATGCCCCTTCCCATCGTACCGGCCCCACATACTCCAAGGGTGTTGATGTCCATACTGGATACTTATCAGGTGGCGGCCGCGAATTGTTGTAAGAATCGGATGTCGTTCTCGCTAAATAAGCGCAGGTCACTTACGCCATACTTGAGCATCGCAGGTCTTTCTACTCCCATGCCAAAGGCAAATCCACTATATTTTTCAGGGTCGATGCCGCAATTACTGAGAACGTTAGGATGTACCATGCCGCATCCTAGTATTTCTACCCATCCTGATTTTTTACAGACCGGGCAGCCATCTCCTGAGCAGATGAAACAACTTACATCCATCTCGGCACTGGGCTCGGTAAATGGAAAATAGGAGGGCCGAAAACGAACCTTTACATCGGGCCCGTACATCTCTTTGACAAAAAAGTATAAGGTTTGCTTAAGGTCAGCAAAAGAAACCTGTTC
>CANGTM010000059.1 GCA_947456825.1 Chitinophagaceae bacterium | reverse complement strand
GTAGGGCACAGCCTTCCAGCAGTTCGGGATAGCGAAGTTCCGGTAAGGGAGCCGCCAGCAGCGAAACGATTCCCAGCAACCAGATAAATTGGGTCGTATGTTCCTTCAAGATCCAGCGTTTCCAATTGAACTCCATACTGCGAAGAGTACTGCCGATGCCCCGCAATGAAGGCCACCAGCGATTTACGTCGCGACAGTAATTGTCGAATCCCTGTCCGAATTTTTTTCTGAGAAAGTCTTCTTCGGCTAGTACGATGGCTTGGTAAATAAATGAGAACAACGGCATCATGAACGCTACGTAAAAAACGGAATTGGCGAGTATGCCAACTCCTAGAAGCATAAGGATATTGCCCACATAGAGCGGATTGCGACAGTGTCTAAAGATGCCTTCGGTAATCAACCCCTCCGCATAGGGCTTTCCCTCTTTTCCGCCGCGAACGATATAGGCCAGCCCGATGGTAAGCCCCCTGATGCCCTGACCGGTGCAGGTAATGAGCAAGCCAAGCACCACCGGCCACCAGTAGTAACGGGCTCCGCATTCGGCCGCACTAAAAAGCGGCAGCGAGGGAACGAACAGGGCCGCATAGAATAAAATGAAGATCCAGTTGCGGTATTTGAAGAAGAAGTTTCCGATGGCTATCATGGCAGTCGATTATCGTTTGACGGCTACGAGTCCGACAAAATTGTACCACTTGAAGAATACTTCGCAAGAAGCAAAGCCCTGGTCGCGCAGCAGCGAGATGTTCTCACTTAACTTATACGGCACCAGTACATTTTCGAGCGCTTCTCTTTTTTGTGAGATCTCGAGCTCGCTGTATTGGTTTCTTCTCTTATAGTTATAATAGTAGTTGATGAAGTCGCGGTTAAAATCACTTTCTTCGGCCAAGATCTTTTCTACCAATATCAATACCCCGCCCGGATTAAGCCCTTTGCATATGTCCTGCACCAGTTTTTCGCGATAGATGGGTCGCACGAATTGCAGGGTGAGGCAAAGAACCACCACCGAGGCATTGTGGATCTCAACGCCCTCGCTTAGGTCGGTACAGCGCAATTCGTAGGGTCTTTCGAATTTGATCTCATCGAATTTGGCCTTGCACTTGTCGAGCATTTCTTGCGAATCGTCGAGACCGATAAAGCGAATGGATTTTTCGACCAGGGTATCCATACCGATCATGGTCGTGCCGGTGGAGCAGCCTAAGTCGTAAACAAAACTGCCTTCGCGCGCATGATCGGCAGCCAATTCGGCCAGCATTCGCTGTATCTCGCCATAAAAGGGTACGGAGCGATTGACCATATCGTCAAAGACGCTGGCCACATTGGCACCGAATTTAAAGTCGCTGACTTTCTCGATCTCGTCACGAAATACCTGGTCTTTGCCCATACGATTGAATTAGGGGCAAAGTAACTAAATAGTTTAGTCTTATTCGGGTTGTTGTCCCCATTTTTCGGGGGAGCGCCACAAAGCAGAAAGCAAGAGCTCTCGCATAAAGAAGAATTCCTTGGGCAACTTATCGTATACCTGTTCGAATAATTCTTCGTGCCCCAGTAATTCTTTTTTACCCTGCTCTCGGTCGATGATCATCACTCTGTCAAAGTCTTCTTTGGAAAAGGTTTCCATGCCTCTCCAATCCATATCGCCATAGCGGGGACGCCAGCCCAGCGGACTTTCTACGGCAGATACCTGCCCGCGAATGCGGCCGACGATCCATTTTAGTACGCGCATATTTTGACCATAGCCGGGCCACAGGAATTGTCCATTCTCATCTTTTCTGAACCAATTGACACTAAAGATTCGGGGAGCATTAGGAAGGTCTCTTCCGAATTGCAGCCAGTGGTTGACATAATCACCGATATGATATCCCATAAATGGCAACATGGCAAAGGGGTCCCTTCTTACTTTTCCTACTTCGCCAAAAGCCGCGGCTGTCATTTCACTACCCATGGTAGTGGCCAAATAGACGCCAAAATTCCAGTTGAAACTTTGGTAGACCAAGGGAACTCCGGTACTTCTTCTTCCGCCGAAAATAAATCCGGAGACGGGAACTCCTTCGGGGTTATCCCAGTCGGGATCGATAGCAGGATTCTGGGCCGCAGGGGCACAGAAACGAGAGTTAGGGTGAGCGGCAGGTTTTCCCGAGGCAGGATCCCAGGGTTTGCCGGTCCAGTCGGTGAGTCCTTCGGGTATTTCTTTAGTGAGTCCTTCCCACCATACATCCTTATCGGCAGTGATGGCCACATTGGTAAAGATGGTATTGGCCTTGATGGTCTCCATCGCGTTGGGATTCGTATGGTAGTTGGTGCCCGGTGCCACGCCGAAATAGCCGGCTTCGGGATTGATGGCATGCAATCCACCTTTCTTGCCTTTATGGATCCAGGCAATGTCGTCTCCTACGGTAGTTACCTTCCAATCGTCGAACTCCTTGGGGGGAATGAGCATGGCAAAATTTGTCTTGCCACAAGCACTGGGAAAAGCGGCTGCGAGATAATTTTTTTGATTGTCTGGTGAGGTAACGCCCAAGATCAACATGTGTTCTGCCAGCCATCCCTCTTCTCTTCCCATTACGGAAGCGATGCGTAGGGCAAAACATTTTTTACCCATCAGGGCGTTTCCGCCGTAGCCACTTCCGTACGAGATAATGAGTCGCTCTTCGGGAAAGTGTGAGATATATTTTACGTCGGGATTGCAGGGCCAGCTGCTGTCTTTTTTATTGCCTTGCAAGGGGGCGCCCACGGTGTGTAAGCATTTTACATAACCCTTTTTTTGCAAGTAAGGCAAGATGGCCGATCCCATTCGGGTCATGATCCGCATGTTGACTACGGCATACTCCGAGTCCGTAAGCTGTACCCCATAACGAGCGTAGGGGGAACCCACGGGGCCCATACAGAATGGAATCACATACAGGGTGCGGCCTTTCATGCTTCCTAGCAACAGGTCATTAAGCTTATTTTTCATCTCTACCGGATGCATCCAGTTGTTGGTAGGGCCGGCATCCTCTTTACGAAGGCTGCAAATAAATGTGCGGTCCTCTACCCGGGCCACATCGCTGGGGTCGCTGAAACAAGCAAAACTGTTGGGTCTTTTTTCGGGATTCAGGCGAATAAAGGTTCCCTTTTTTTCGAGCAGGGCACAAAGATTATCGTACTCCTCCTGGCTACCATCACACCAATGAACGGCACTGGCCTCGCAATGGTCGGCCATCTGTTTAACCCAGGTATCGAGCTCGGTTCGGGCCTTGGCCGTTTCGGTAACAAGAAAGTTTTGTTGGGTAGGCATAGCAATAATTTAGATAACTCTCCGGTCACGACCGGCAAAGGAGCAAAGGTAAACCTTCCGTACAAAACTAACGATCGTTCAGTAGGCGGTACTGCGATTTTTTTCTGTTCTACCCTGTTTGCCAACAAATTAAAAGGTATTACCCTTATTTTGGGCTATCCAAAAACCCTGCCGGGGTTTTATCTTTGTAAAAAACTACCCCCTATTATGTCATTTCGTTTCCTCGTTTTGGTTGCCGGTGCCCTGCTCTCTATGAGCGCTTGTGTAAGCAGCAAAAAATTCAAGACATCTCAGCAAGATTACGCTAAACTGCAAGATCGCTACAAAACGCTTGAGACCGAGAATAACGCCTGTGGCGAGGAAAAGGGAATCTTATTGAGACAAAAAGAAACGCTCGAAAGAGAAAAGGCGTTGCTGACAGCCCGTATAAAAGAGCTACAAGAGCAGATCGCTTATTTAAAGGATAATAATAACCAGGCCCTAAAACAGCTCGAGAGCTTATCGGTCATCTCGACCCAACAAGCGGAGAGCATCAAAAAATCGATGGACAATTTGGGTATCAAGGATGCCTACATTCAAAACATACAGCGCCAACTGTCATACAAAGATTCGCTGAACATGGCATTGGTGATCAATTTGAAAGGTGCCATCGGAAATCTCGAGGATGAAGATATCAATATCAAGGTCGATAAAGGGGTAGTGTATGTGGACATTTCCGACAAATTACTCTTTAAGACCGGCAGCTATGATATTACCGACCGAGCCAGTGAGGTGCTCGGCAAAGTGGCGATGGTTCTCAAAAATCAACCTGATCTGGAGTTTATGGTCGAGGGGCATACTGATGGTGTAGCCTTTAAAGGATCGGGTGTGATTGCCGACAACTGGGATCTTAGCGCCATGCGTGCCACTACGGTAGTACGATTGTTGCAAACCAAATACGGATTGGATCCTGCACGCATGGTAGCGGCCGGCCGTGGCGAGTACCGACCCATAGCGGATAATAGCACGAAAGAGGGACGCTCGGCCAATCGGCGCACCCGCATAGTAGTGTTGCCGCAGCTCGATCAATTCTTTAAGTTGCTTGAAAAGCAGTAAGTAGTCTGCTTTAGCCGATTTCTTCGAACATGCCGGTCTCTTTGTTCTTGCGAACCTGGTTGGCCGCAAACCAGCGCCCATTCATGGCCACATAGACGCCGTGCGGTAACGTTTGTGCAAAGGCCAGGGCACTTCCTAAATTAAATAAGCCATCGGAGCTTCCGAATTTGATAGGGATCATAGCACCCGTTAATACAATGGTCTTGTTCGGTACTGTTGCAGCCAGCAACGAGGCGGTTTGCGCCATGGTATCGGTACCATGGGTAATGACAATGCGGTCCTCGGTACAGCTATTGCATTGTGTTGCGATCAGCTCCCGGTCCTGATCGTTCATTTCAAGGCTATCGATCATCATCAAGGTGTGAACGGCCACCTCGACCTTGGATCTTCCCAGGGCTAGCAGGTCGTTAATATGGGTATCCTTGAAAAAAAGTTGTCCGGTGAGCTCGTTGTACTCTTTGTCAAAGGTTCCACCGGTAATAAAAATGCGGACGGCCATTTCTAAAAATTTACATGAAGGTAGTACAGGCGCAATTATAACGATCTTTACCTTCGTAAAACAAAAGGCCCCTCCGTGGAAACGGAAGGGCTCTAACGATTGCTTGCCATATGAAAATCTTGCGCGAATAACGCGAGAATGATTGTCGATCTGAATTCTGTTGCAAATGTACCGGGGTAAATGCTGTTCTAACGAACAAAAACCCCTTTTCGATCGCATGGCTAACAGCAGATAAAATCGCTGAAACGCTTGCCAGGCAAGGGTTTTGGCATAATCAATTTATGATGTCCAACCGCTCGGCCGATATTTTATTCTTGCTGATCAAGTCGCTGGAGAAGGCTGAAAAAAGGTATTTCAAACTCTACATAACCCGCAATTCAGGAAAGACAGACCTAAAGATCGTCAAGTTGTTCGATGCCATAGAACGCAGTAGTGAGTACGATGAGAAGGCGCTGCTAAAAAAACTCCCCGGATTTACCAAATCTCGCCTTGCGAATTTAAAAAACCATCTATACAAAGAGATCCTGTCGAGTCTTCGGCTGCTCAAAAGTGACGATAGTGTCGACCTCCAATTGACCGAACTGTTCGACTTTGCCCATATTCTCTATAAGAAAGGTCTTTTTTTACAGAGTCTTCGTTATATCGATAAAGCCAAAGAGACGGCTCGATCCCAGCACAAGTACAATATTATACCACCGCTCTTATCGCTAGAAAAACGCATTGAAAGCCTTCATATAACTAGGCACATTCAAGACCGCGCCGAAACTTTGTCGGCAGAGGTTAACAATGCCAATCTGCACATCGATCGCGTGGGACGCCTCTCTAACCTGTCACTTCGACTCTTTAGTTGGTTCGTGCAACATGGACATGCTCGTAACGAAGCCGATGAATTGGGCGTAAAGAAATTCTTTCAAGAAAATCTTCCGGCCGATGCTTGGCAATTGGAGGGATTCTATGAACGCCTATATCTTTATCAAAGTATCACCTGGTACGCGTTTATTCGTCAGGATTTTTTGCAATATTACCGCTACAGTCAACGGTGGGTTGACTTGTTTACCCGCCAACCAGCCATGGTCCGGGTAGAGACCGGACATTATATCAAAGGGATTCATCAATTGCTCAATGCGCATTTTGACCTTCGTAATCATCGCGCATTTGGTAAAACCCTTCGTCTTTTCGAGTCGGTGGCCTCTCTGGACCGTATTCGCAACAACGATAATTTCAGGATTCAAACCTTTATATACCTCATTACCGCTCGCATCAACCAGCATTTTATGCAGGGAACATTTAAGGAGGGGGTAAAGCGAATACCCGAAATGAAAAAGGAATTGCTCAAGTACGATCTATTTATCGATAGTCACCATGGGCTGGTCCTTCATTATAAGTTTGCCATGTTGTACTTTGGTAGCGGGGATTACGGTCGTTGTATCGATCATTTGCAACCCATTATGCAGAGTGCCTCGCATTTACGCTATGACTTACAGTGTTATGCCCGTCTGTTACACCTGATCGCTCATTATGAGTTGGGAAATGAGGTGTTGATGGAGTCGTTGACCAAGTCGGTATATCGCTTTATGTCAAAACTGCAAAATTTTACAGTAGTAGAAGAGGCGATGCTTCGTTTCTTGCGCCGCTCCATCACCCTTACGCCTCGCCAGTTGGTTCCAGCTTTTGCCGAATTACTCGATCAGATAAAGCACCTCGAAAAAAATCGTTTTCAGACCAGGGCCTTCGCCTATCTTGATGTTATCTCGTGGCTGGAGGCCAAATTATCGGGCCGGTCGCTCGAGAAGGTCATTCGCGAAAAGTATCTGCAGAGCCGACATCGCTAAGCTGGTTTTTCACTGTAACTTGCAAGCATGCAGGATTATCTCGGTGGATTAAACGAAAGACAGCGCGAAGCGGTACTTCATCATAATGGACCACTATTAGTCGTGGCCGGAGCAGGCAGCGGTAAGACAAAGGTGCTTACTACCCGTATCATTAACCTGATGGCAGCACATGGGGTCGATGCCTTTAATATACTCGCCCTTACGTTCACCAACAAGGCGGCTCGCGAAATGAAAGAGCGCGTGGAGCGCATTTTAGGCGATGGCGAAGCGCGCAACCTCTATATTGGCACCTTTCACTCCGTATTTGCAAGGATCCTTCGTTTCGAGGCCGAGAAACTCGGCTATCCAAAGCATTTTACGATCTATGATACCGACGACAGCAAAAGCGTTGTCAAGGCGGTGATCAACGATCTTCATCTTGACGATAAGCATTACAAGCCCAATATTGTCTATAACCGAATTTCTGCGGCTAAAAATGCATTGATCAGCCCTGCCGAATATCGAAATGATTATGCTCTGCAACAAGAGGATGTAAGGGCCGGTCGTCCTGCCATAGCCCAGATCTACGAAAACTATGTGCAGCGTTGTTTTCGCAACGGAGCCATGGACTTTGACGATCTGCTCTTAAAATTTTATCAATTGCTCAGTACGATCCCGGAATGTCTTTCTCGCTATCAACAGAAGTTCAAGTATATTCTGATCGATGAGTACCAAGACACCAATCCCGCCCAGTACGAGATCATCAAGCTGTTGGGCGCTATGCACGAGAATGTTTGTGTGGTGGGCGATGATGCGCAGAGCATCTATAGCTTTCGTGGGGCCACCATCGAAAACATATTGCAGTTTCAGCGCGACTACGATCAGGTAAAAGTGGTCAAGCTAGAGCAGAATTATCGAAGTACTAGCCAGATCTTGGCTGTTGCCAATCAAGTGATCAGCAATAATAAGAGCCAGATCGAAAAAATCTTGTTCACCGAGAATCCGGCAGGAGAAAAAATTCAACTGGTGCGTACCCTTACCGATAACGACGAGGGAAAGTTCGTAGCTGATTCTATTCAGGAGTTGAAATTACGGCATCATTACGCGAACCGCGATTTTGCCATTTTGTATCGCACCAATGCACAGAGCCGGGCCTTCGAAGAAGCGCTTCGTCGCATGGCTATTCCTTATACTATCTATGGTGGTATTAGCTTTTACCAGCGAAAAGAGGTAAAAGACCTGGTCGCTTACCTGCGTTTGATCGTGAATCCGCACGACGAGGAGGCCTTAAAACGAGTTATCAATTATCCCGCACGCGGTATTGGTAAGACATCGCTCGATAAATTACTACTGGCCGCCAATGAAAAGAATTGCTCTTCGTGGTCAATATTACAAGAAGCGCGCAGTTACGGATTTAGGGCGGGTACGCTGACGGTATTGGAGGAGTTTGTGACCATGATCAAGAGTTTTGCCAGCATGCTCGAGAAGTCGAATGCCTATGACGTTGCCTTTTACGTAGGCAAGCAAACTGGTTTGGTCAAGGAGCTGTTCAATGATAAAAGTACGGAGGGCATACAGCGCTACGAGAATATTCAGGAACTACTTAACTCGATCAAAGAGTGGACAGAGAGTCCGGACAATGAAGACGGAGAGCTGGTCGATAAAAGTCTGGGCGCTTACTTGCAGCAGATCACGTTACTCACCGATGCGGATCAAAAAGATGCCGATGCCGATACGGTCAAGTTGATGACGATACATGCGGCCAAGGGCCTGGAGTTCTCTTGTGTGTTTGCAGCCGGCCTAGAGGAGATGCTTTTTCCGAATGCCATGGCCATAAATACGCGGGAAGAACTCGAGGAAGAGCGACGACTTTTTTATGTGGTCATCACTCGGGCCAAGGAGCGGTTATGGGTCAGCTATGCCAATACTCGTTACCGATTTGGTCAATTGGTGCAAAATGAACCCAGTCGGTTTATCAACGAAATTCCCGAGACACATCTCGACAAGCGGTATGCAGGGGGAACACCCAGCGGCCTATCCCGATCGTCGGGCAGCGGGCTTTTTTCAAGAAGTGGTTCGTACGGGCGTAATTCCGCATCTGATACTAAACCCGGCTATTTTTCGCGCGGCTCATCGACCGGTACTACTAAACCTGGCTCAGCAACAGAAAAAAGAGAAGCCCCTTCGTATGTGGGCCCTGCCAGTGCTGCACCTAAAGTAGTGCCGCATACGCCCACCCCGAATTTTACGCCCAGCGATGCTTCGAAAATAGCAGTGGGCCAGCGGGTAGAACACGCCAAATTCGGTTTTGGGAATGTAGTGAGTCTTGAGGGGGCTGCTCATAATCCGGTCGCGACAGTACACTTCGAACAAAACGGAGAAAAAAAGATCATGCTAAATTATGCTCGGCTGCGGATCGTGGAATAATATCCCTTGTACTTTTTCGTTGTCACCAAATGCCCCGCTCCGTACGCCATAAAAAAAAATCGCGTGAACGCAATGCGCTGTCGCCTAAGACGCGTAAACGGATTCGCACTTCACTAGTGGCGCTGGTCATTGCTTCTTTGTTGGGTACCGGATACTGGGCCTACACGGAGTGGCGTCATTACCAGCGGGCGTTACGGTCTCGATTTCCGGAATTCGGTATCGCTATGCCTGCACATCATGCTATTCATGGAATTGATGTGTCGCGCTACCAGCGGTATATCAGCTGGCCGGCGGTGTCCTCCATGAAGGTATTCGGTATTAAACTGGGTTTTTGTTTTATCAAAGCGACCCGAGGCACAGGACACACCGATCCGCATTTTAGCAGAAATTGGAGACGATCCAAGCAGGCCGGGCTGGTGCGCGGGGCCTATCACTATTTTATTCCCACACAGTCGGGCGTAGAACAAGCTCGTCATTTTCTGAGGGTGGCTCGGTTTTCGAAGGGAGATCTACCCCCGGTGCTCGATCTTGAAGAAGCAAAAGGGGTTTCAGTTTCGCAATTACGCAAAGAGGCCCTCGTTTGGCTGACCACCGTCGAAAGCGCTACGGGTATTCGACCTATTCTCTACACGAGCGTAGGATTTTACCAGCGGTACCTGGGTCGTGCTTTTGATGGATATCCATTATGGGTGGCCCATTACTATCAGCCTCGTCAGCCCAATATTCGAAGGGAGTGGAGTTTTTGGCAACACAACGATGCCGGTCGTGTGAATGGTATTGAGGGGCCGGTCGACTTTAATGTATTTAACGGTGATTCCTCTGCATTCCGTCGTATCTTGATCCCCTAATTCAATTGTATGGAGCAGGGTTGGGATTCG
>CANGTM010000058.1 GCA_947456825.1 Chitinophagaceae bacterium | reverse complement strand
GGACTGACTGGCAACACCATTTCGATTTCTGAAAACCGTCAACGAACGATAATCGACCCGCAGGGCCGCTTCGAGGCTATAGGTGCCTAATTGCCATCTCTCGACCCCATACATGCCCAAGTTGATCGTTCGAAAATTAGGAATAAAGAACCGGCTGCCTGACCATACATTTTGCTGATAAAGCGCTTGTAGTCCTAGTTCGCCGCTACGCGTATTACTGCGGGTCGTTTCGCGAAGCAGATCGAGGCTGCTGGTTCCGATGCTTAGCGACAACTCAGGCCTTTCCGTAATAAGCGCTCTGTCGTATTCGTTACGATTATTCTCCTGATGAGCGGCTACCAGTTGCCAGCGACGCCCTTCGCTACCGGACCAAAACAGCTTGAGCTTGGCCAGGTAATGTTGCACTTGCTGGTAGGGCCGTCCTATGCGATACGAAAAACGATCGATGTTCTGCAAGGGCTTCTCACTGGCAATGGCATTTTGCAGGTCGGTGAGATTACCGATGTGCGAACCTGAGAATATACCAATGGTGGTGCTAAAACCACTCAAAAAAAGTTCGGCGCGGTAGCCGGGCTTACGATACCCCGCCATGGCCGCGATATTAAACTCTTGCAACCCCGTGTTGTTAAGCCAATACTCCGGTGTACGGGCATTGCCTCCTCTTTTATAGGTGATATGAGTACGCCAACTAAAGGCAGGATCTGTCTTGGAATTTTGCTCCCATTGCAGATTGGTCACGAATTGCCGGTTATTCGAAAAATAGCCTGCGTTTACCTCTGCCCTCGATCGTTGATCGGTGGGCAATGGCCTGGGCTCAATGAGCACCGCCCCACCAATAGCGTCCGAACCATACCGAATGGCTCCGGCTCCCTTGACCACCACAAAGCGATCGGCCACATAGGGATCTACTTCCGGAGCATGCTCACTACCCCATTGCTGGCCCTCGAGCCGAACTCCGTTATTGATCAGAATAATGCGTTGACTGTGCAATCCGTGAATGACCGGCTTAAAGATGGTACTTCCCGTTTGGAGTACGGTAACCCCAGTAAGTCTTTTTAATATCTCTCCCAATGTTTGTCCACGGCTCTCGGACAGATCGCGAGCCGTAAGCGCTTCACGTACTTGTAATTCCTGCGATTGACGAGCCGATAGCACTTGCACCGTACTCAGTTGGTTATAATGATGAGGTAACAAGAAATTCTTTACCAGATTCGATTCGATCCTGACCCGAACGCTAAGCGTATCGCAATCGGCATGGGTAATGATAAATGTATAAGCCCCCGGGCAGAGATTATAAAAATGATAATGCCCTTCTTCGTCGGTCTCGGTGCTTCGTTCCAACTCCTTGATCAAAATACTGGCATTACCAAGTGGGACTTTTTCGTCGGCATCGGCCACGCTACCCGAAAGGGTAAGCGAACAGGGAGGTTGCTGGGCGTTTGCCGCATAGACCCCCAACAGCAGCACTATGGCGATATGTCTTAAAAAGTAAAAGAGATCCCTCATGTAAAATGCATTCCGTGAAGATCGAATATTTTGCAACAATATTGCAAATATAAGAAAAGGGGGCCGAACGACAGCTTGGTACCCAGGGTTAGCGGCATTTTACAATTTTCAATATCTTGTAGTACCATGAGAAGAGTGATCATCGCATTGATTACCGGAATAGCCCTACTCGGTGGCTGTTCAAAGCAAGACGGCCCCGACCGCTGTGCCGGCACCAATTACGATATTCAGTTCACTAAGAATCCGGCCATCGGTGGCACCAACAATGGAAGCATTTCCGTATTCTATCCCCGCGGAGATACCTTGCGCTATCAACTCAACAATGGCTCGCCCCAGGCCAATCCCAACTTTACAGGCCTGGCACCCGGCAATTACGTGATATGGGTCATCAACCAGAAGGGCTGTTCCGATACCACCAGTACCACTATCGAAGCCTATGGACCTAAATATGCGGCCGTAAAACAACTCATTGTCGGCTATTGCGGGCCTTGTCACCTGAACGGGGGAGCCAGTGGCGGAAAAAATCTCGATACAGATGCCGCTGTCGTGGCCAATTGGGATCGCATTCGGCTTCGGTGCGTAAATGGAACGCCCACCTTTATGCCACAGAATGGCCAACTCACCACCATCGACAAACAAAAGATAACGGATTGGGTCAATGCGGGACACCGCATTACGGATTGATCGCAGCGGTAAGATCAAGTCTCGTTAGTAACGAACGATCAAACAACTATCAATACCACCTTTTTTCGCAGTAACTGATTACCGAACTTTCATCATGGCGCGTACTTCTTGTGCAATGCCATTTTGCAGACGCGCATAGTAGATGCCGGGGGGCAATCCCTCACCATCAAAATCGATGCGATGGGTACCGGCCATAAATTCCTTGTTGGCCAAAATGGTGATGAGCCTTCCGAGTGTATCGAATACCTGCAGTAATGTATGACCACCCTCAGTAGTAAACTGAATGGTCGTACGTGACGTAAACGGATTAGGAAAGTTTGTGATCGCCATCTGTAGTGGAGGCAACGGCGGTGGGGTAACTCCACTGCAAGCGCCTTGCTTAACCAACGGCAGCGTTTGCAGCTGGCTGTTGATATTAGGAGGGAACAATGATTGAACGACAGATTTGTCGAGACAGAACCACTTTTCGAGGATGGTGCCGTACACACTTCTGAAATCGTATTGCATCGGCAAATTATCATTGACCGTAGCCGATGCCGGTAACGTAGGGTTAACGCCCAGCATACCCGGATCGACCTGGCTGCCGAACAAGAAAAGCGGTGCCGCCGCACCATGGTCGGTACCTACGCTCGAATTGGAACGAACCCGACGACCAAATTCGCTAAAGGTCATTCCCAATACACGATCCTCTATCGATAAAAATTTAAGATCGTCCTGAAATGCCTTGATGGCAGCGGAGACGCGACCCAGCAACGTGGCATGCGTACCCGTCACTTTATCGGCGTTCACTTGTACGGAGTGCGTATCGAAACCACCGAAGCTTACCATGTATACACGGGTCTTAAGACCGCCTTTGATAAGTCGGGCAACGATCTTGAGCTGATCGGCCAATGAATTACCGGTGGGATAAGGCGCCTGCACGGTAACCGCATTGGCAGCCGTGCGAATCACTGAGGCATAGCCCTGCGTCTGTTGGTTGATCTGCCTAATGTAGGTCAGCTCTTTTCCGGCACGTGTATTAGGCGCATAGTCGGTAGCACCCGACAATAAGTTATAAAACGACGACGGATTGGTGATGCTCAGTCCCATGTTACGGGTAGGGCCCTGCAGCGTAAGTGATGTACTGCTGCCTATCTGTATGGCCAACGGATCGGGCATACTCGCGTTAGGATACCCATCCGGATAACCGGGATACTCGTAATCGAGATAACGACCGGCCCATCCGCTGTATACCTCCTGGTTACTATTGGATCCGCTCATCCAAATATCGGTAGCCCTAAAGTGAGAGAAGTTAGGTTGCGGATAACCCACTGACTGGATCACCTTGGCCTTTCCTTCGGCGAACAAGGTTTGCAGCCCTGTCATAGCGGGGTGCAGACCGGTACCGGTAACACCGGCAATCGACAATACCGCTGCCTCTGGAATAGCAACGTTACTACGAGCATTGAAATACTTTGAATAATCGGCAACGGGAATCACTGTATTGAGTCCGTCGTTACCGCCGGAAAGCTGGATGATGACCAGTACATGGTCGGTCAGCGTCTCTCCTTGCATCAGTGCCTGTACCAGCGAATTTTGCATGGTAAAGGCATTGACGGAATATCCGTTGATCAACTCCGGTAAGAGTGCAGCCATAGGAACGGCCCCCGATAGAAAGTCTCTTCTTTTCATATCAGATCAACTGGTATTCGGATAATTTAAAAAGATATTGAAATAGCGAACGTAATCGGGTGTTGACAATGTTGAAATTGGCCGTGGTCGGATTCGATTCGTAGGCCATCCATGCATTGGTCCAATAATAATCCCACTGTTGCCCCGTGAGTAACAGCTGGGTTTTGATCTGCATCTTGGCTACATCACTGAGCGTGTTTTGAAACAGATAACCAATGGCGCCATTGATCAGATCGTTGGGATTGCCCGGATTGTACAGTGAGCGGGCCCACTCCACACAGTTGAACTGCACCCGAACGTTGTTACGCACGTATCCGGTCGAGATCATGATATCGGTATACTGGTTGCGCTTCGGCAACGAATCGGAAGTGATCCAGAGCTCATGAAAACTAGGCTCTTGGTAATAGGCCGGTAACCCCGAAACATTAGGAGGATCATAGAGGTTTTGCCCCATGTTGCTCATCCAAGAAAAGAAGGTATTCCACAATCCATAATTGGTATCCCAGTCTGTGGCAGGAGCAAAGTTTACATTCATTTCACGAAGCGAACCAATGACCAGATCGGCAGGCGTCTTGATGTAACAGCCCCGGTTCATTTGATCGTAGAAGTGTTCGCTCTTGAACAGCGCGTCCAGCATGGGCTTGATCTGATATCCGCTGTCCCTGAAAATATCGGCCAGCGGAGTAATTACATTTTGCTCGGTGGCCGCATCGATGGTATAATACACAAACCATCGATAGACCTTACGGGCAATGAACTTGGCTACTTCGCGCTGGGCGAACAACATGGCCATAAGATCATTGATCTCAAGCGTTCCGGCAGTGGCACCGGTTCGACCGGTGATGACCGTATTATTGAAAAAAGCCGAAAATGTCTTATTGGTAGTGGTGTGGCGAGTGGAAGTAAATACGGGCTGATAGGTAGCAAAATTGATGGTCCAACCGGTTAGTACTTTAGCCGCTTCTTTTACATCGCTTTCGGTATACTGCGAATCGGGGCCTTTTCCTAATGTAAAGAGTTCAAACAATTCACGAGCATAGTTCTCGTCAGGTGCCGTCGCATTGTTCAAATAGCCGTTCAGGTAACGGAGCATGGCCACATCGGTCGTAATGTTGGTCACCAGCGTTCTAAAATTACCTAACGCAAACTGACGGATCAGCTGGTGTTGGGTATAGACCCAGTTTCCATAACCGATATCGGTCGCCTCGTTGCCAAAATGATCGGTCCACAACATGATCATCTTTTCGAGAATGCTCCGATCTTGATTGATCATGTTTCCCGTTAGCCATTTCTTGAGCGAAGAGCGCCGCAACGATTGCACGGTTCCATCGTTGTTGATGTTATTGACCCAGGTAGTGCCCTGTGCAACGGTCGTGTCGGGGTTAACACCGGGCGTGGCCGCGATCGTGTATTCCTTTATTGGTGGCGCAGGAGAGGATGCTGTAGGAGACAGCAACTCACCTACCACCTGATTCATGGATCTTCCTTTAAAATAGCTGAGATCGGCACGTTTTACACCGAACATGGTGCGGCGAAGCAGGTGCACCAACTCGGCTTCGGTAAACGGACCCGAATAGGGAGTCAAACCCGATTGGGTACGATAGGGAGCTGCAACAGACGTAGTCTCGGCCGCGTTCATACCGAAAAGGTATAGAAAATTTTTACCAATTCCGCAAGGGGGCGGCTAAAAAAAGTAATATCAACCCACTAGTTGACCTTTTCAATAATACCTGCAATTCCTTGGCCCCCGCCCACGCAAGCGGTTATCATCCCCCATTTTTTATTAAGTCGCTGAAGATCATTGATATTTTGAATGGTCAGCTTACAACCGGTGCAACCCAGGGGGTGCCCGAGTGCGATCGCGCCTCCGTTTATATTAACTTTTTGCGGGTCCAGACCAGCCTGCTGTATCACGGCCAGCGCCTGCGAGGCAAAGGCCTCATTAAGCTCGATCAGATCGATCTGGTCGAGCCTCAGCCCTGCTCGTTGAAGCGCTTTGGGAATGGCACTCACAGGACCAATGCCCATGATGCGCGGGTCTACTCCTGCCACGGCTACACTCACCAGTCGGGCAAGCGGAGTTAGTCCGAGCTCCTTGACCATTTGCTCACTCATGACCACTACAAAGGCAGCTCCATCGGAGGTTTGCGAAGAATTACCGGCGGTAATAACCCCTTTTGCAGAAAAGGCGGGCTTTAATTTGGCAAGCGCTTGTAACGACGTGTCCGCTCTTGGACCCTCGTCAGTATCGACTACAAAACTTCGTTGTTTCTTTTTTCCCGCTGGATCGAGGTACACTTCTTCTACCGTCACAGGCCATATTCCTTTTTTGAAATGACCGGCCTCAATGGCAGCGATCGCTTTTTGATGAGAATGATATGCAAATTCATCTTGCGCCTCGCGTGTAATGGTAAAATCACTGGCCACTGCTTCGGCCGTAAGTCCCATGTTGAGATAATAATCCGGATTATCCGAGGCAATGGAGTAAGCCGGCGCCGTCTTCCATCCGGCAGTAGGCACCAGACTCATGCTTTCGGTACCACCCGCAACAATACAATCAGCCTGACCAGATCTGATCTTGGCCGTGGCCATGGCAATGGCCTCTAAACCAGAGGCACAATAGCGATTGATAGTAACACCAGGTACCGTTATGCCCAACGCTCGGGCTGCGATGATGCGGGCTACTTGCAATCCTTGCTCGGCTTCGGGCACCGCATTTCCCACGATCACGTCATCTACTCTACCAGCTTCTAGCTGCGGCAACGAAGCCATTAAACCCTTAAGTAAGGTTATGGCCAAGTCATCAGGGCGCGTAAAACGAAACCCACCTTTTTTGGCCTTGGTAACAGCCGTTCTGTAACCTGCTACGATGTATGCTTCTTGCATAAAATAAATTGAAGTCTATAAAGTTGTTTATGCAACCTTTTCAATTCAAATTTACAACCGTACTCCAATCCCTCCAAACAACCGACTCGTGCAAGGTAGTGGCATGTATTATATTTGCAACACCCATGTATAAGCTGCTGCGTCAACTGCTTTTTTTATTGCCTCCCGAGGAAGCCCACCAGGTATCCATGTTTTTTCTAAAGTTGGCTTGCAGTACTGCCGCAACGCGCCAACTTATTAGAAAATGGCTCGATCCTGGGGTGCAACAACCCGTAAAGATGGGATCGCTCCTCTTTAAAAACCGAGTGGGACTGGCCGCGGGCTTTGACAAAAATGCAGTACATCTTCGCGAGTTAAGTTGCCTAGGCTTCGGTCATGTTGAAATTGGCACCGTTACCCCACAACCCCAGCGAGGCAACGAAAGACCCCGTTTGTTTCGATTGCCACAAGACAAAGCCCTGATCAATCGAATGGGATTCAATAACGACGGTGTGGTCACCATTGCAAGACGTCTCAAGGATTGGCGGGAGCATGGACAAAAAAAAGCAGACACGCAACCGCCCCTGATCATAGGTGGAAATATCGGAAAGAACAAAGTAACACCCAATGAAGAGGCCTGGCGAGATTATGAGTTTTGCTTTGAGCGACTACACCCCTGGGTCGATTACTTTGTAGTTAATGTCAGCTCTCCCAATACGCCCGGACTTCGCGCCTTGCAAGAAAAGGAGTCACTGCAAAAAATTCTCACGCTGTTGCAGCAACGCAATCGCGAAAAACAAATACAGCGTCCCTTATTATTAAAGATCGCACCCGACCTGAGCCAGGCACAGGTAGATGATGTAATCGCACTCGCGCTCGAGATCAAACTCGATGGGCTGGTCGTGAGCAACACCACCATTGGCCGTGAAGGATTATTGACGGACGAAAACCAAGTGAGCCGAATGGGGGCAGGTGGACTCAGCGGATGGCCGCTAAGACAAAAGAACACTTCGCTGCTACAGTACATTACGGAACGTACCCGGGGAGCCATTCCCCTCATTGCCTCTGGCGGAATTTTTACGGCCGCCGATGCCAATGAAAAAATGGCGGCCGGTGCTACCCTTCTACAAGTATGGACAGGGTTTATTTACGAGGGCCCCGCCATTGCAAAAAATATCTGCTCTACCAAGTAAAGAGAGATCCTCTTACCAAATTAGTAGGCCTAAGGTGTGCAACCCGTGATTGCCTTATGAAATGGAGCGCTGTGTCAACAAGGTAACCGCTACCATAGCGGCCGTTTCGGTACGAAGTCGGTTGATGCCAAGGTGTACTGTCGTATATCCATTCGCCATGGCCAGCGATTGCTCAGCAGGAGTAAAATCACCTTCGGGCCCTATACAAACTAGTGTAGAACCCAGACCGGGATGCCAATCGGCCAATGAGATCTTTTGAGCCTCTCCACAATACGCAAGACAACGATGATCTGCGGTGGAGGCCAACTGTAAAAGCTCCGGGAATGCCCGAGGAGCTTCGAGTATTGGCAACCAACATTGCCTGCTTTGCAGCATGGCACTGATCAAGACCGCTTGTAAACGATCGGTACGCAAATTTTCTTTTTCGGTACGCTCGCAGCGAAGTGGAATGATCCGTTGCACCCCTAATTCTGTTACCTTTTCGAGGAGCCACTCAAATCGACTGGTATTTTTTAGTGGAGATACAGCCAATGTAACCGGGTTATTCACCGGCGTTAGTAGCTCTACCGATGTTATCTGGATCTGACAGGCCTTGCGATGTTCGTCGGCAATGACACCTTGCAGAAAATGGCCGCAGCCATCGGTGAGCGAAACGGTATCGCCCTTTTGCAGGCGCAGTACCTGTATGGCATGCTTACTATTGGTCTCATCGAGTATAACACGGCCATTCGATCGATCAAAAGACGATATGTAAAAAAAGGGGAGCGACATAATTACGCGGGCATGTCATCATCGGAATCAATATCGTTCATTCGGCTGCCCGTTTGTACAAAGACCCGTGCCCCACCCTGCCCATCTACATCGCTGACCGGTTTCCAATTCGAATTAAGTCCACTCATTCCAATACCCCCTTCTTCTTCTGTAAACTTCTGGATATTGAGTAGCGCGCGTAACTTGATCGTCTCCAGCGAACCGTTTCGGTGTTTGGCGATACGAACATGTGTCTCGCCTCGATTGTTCTCTCCCATTTCGGTGGTAGTGATATCATAGTACTCGGGACGATAGAGGAACATCACCAGATCTGCATCTTGCTCAATGGCACCCGACTCGCGCAGATCGCTCAACTGCGGCATCTTGGAGCCATCCTTACCCGCTCCGCGCGTCTCGACGGCACGGCTTAGCTGAGAGAGTGCAACGATGGGAATGCTCAACTCTTTGGCCAATGCCTTTAAGTTTCTGGAGATGTTACTGATCTCTTGTTCTCGATTACTGTTTCGACTCTCTCCGGTGCCGCTCATCAATTGCAGGTAGTCGATGATGACCATCCCAATGTTATGCTTATTCTTTAGACGCCTGCACTTGGCGCGAAGTTCAAAAATGTTCAACGCGGGCGTGTCATCGATGTAGAGGGGCGCCTGCGCCAGCCGTTGTACACCGCGTGCATAGAGCTGCTTCATCTCGTGCTCCTCCATTTTTCCACGACTGATCTTTTCGAGCCAGATCTCGCTTTCGGCCGACAAGATCCGTTGCACCAGCTGCGCAGCACTCATCTCTAGCGAGAAGAACGCCACCGGTGTCGACTTGGTAGGATGCATTACGGCATTACGGGCCAGGTTAAGCGCAAAAGCGGTCTTACCCACCGCAGGACGAGCCGCCAAGATGATCAGGTCGGTGCGCTGCCAGCCGTAGGTAATTCGGTCCAAAGAGGCGAACCCACTGGGCACGCCCGTCAGGTCTTCGTTCTTAGTGCGGAGGTCCTCGATGCGCTTGATAGTATTGACCAACACCGAGTCGATGGTCTCAAAATTCTTACGCAAGTTGTTGTTGGTGATCTCGAACAGTTTGGTCTCTGCATCATCCAACAGATCGAACACATCGGTTGAGTCTTCGTAGGCATCACCAATGATCTCACCACTCACGCGGATCAGTTCGCGCTGAATGAATTTTTGCAAGATAATACGGGCGTGTGCTTCGATATTAGCGGCCGAAACAACGGCATTGGTGAGTTTGGTGAGTACATAGGGTCCGCCGACAATATCGAGCTCCTCCTTAAACCGCAACTCTTCGGCAACGGTGAGGATATCGATGGGCTGACTCTTGTTTGAAAGCGATTGCATGGCCGCGAAAATGCGTTGGTGCGCCTCGGTGTAAAAACAACCGGGCTTCAAGATCTCTACCACGATGTCGAAGGCGCCCCGCTCAAGCATGATGGCGCCCAACACCGCTTCTTCGAGTTCGCGTGCCTGTGGTGGCACTTTTCCATACACCATCGTGCCCAGATCAACGGCACTCTTTCGTTTTGCTTTGCGGTCTTTGTTAAGGTTGGGCACATCCATACGTTACATGATTGGGGGTTCGATAATACAAAAGCGAACAGCGAAATAAGCCCCAAAACAAAAACAGAAAAAATTTTTCTTTCTGCACCTTTTTCGCACCGTAAACAGATGGGTTATCCACAATCAGGAGAGCATTTCACGGGCATTGGCCAGTGCGGCAGCCGAAGGGTGATCGCCCCCCAACATGCGGGCCATTACATCAATCCGCTCTTCTGAGTCCAGTAACTTGACACGGGTGATGGCGGCATCCCGGGCATCTTGATTCAACTGCTTGTAAACAAAGAAATGGGATTGCGCCTTGCCGGCAATCTGGGGCTGATGCGTGATGCAGATAACTTGGCGGTTAGCAGCCAACTCCTGAAGCAGTAACCCTACTTGGCGAGCGGCCTCGCCGGAAATTCCGGTATCGAT
>CANGTM010000057.1 GCA_947456825.1 Chitinophagaceae bacterium | reverse complement strand
GAATTTCTGGGAATAAGTACATCCATTAATCCTCCCATGGTCTCAATGCCCAATGAAAGAGGGGTGATATCGAGCAATAAAAGCTCTTTGTTATTGCCGGCCAGCACATCGGCTTGCACGGCTGCGCCCAAGGCAACTACCTCGTCGGGATGAAGGGTATCGTTCAATGGCTTGCCAAAAAAAGCCGCTACTTGCTGCTTGACAAGCGGTACACGCGTAGAACCTCCTACCATGACCACCTCGTCTATGTCGTTAGTGGTGAGACCGGCATCTTGCAAGGCCTTTTGGCAACAATGCAAGGTGCGAGAAACAAGTGGCCCGATCAGTTGCTCAAACTCTTCTTTTGAAAGAGAGAATGATTGGCCTGCTACATCTACATGAGCGGTTGGCCCTGCTGATAATTTTCTTTTTGCCTCTTCGGCCCCTAATCGTAGCGAAGCCAGTAGTGCTCCATTATTTTCGATTGACTTAGCATCATCTTGTATACCGACCAACCAATGAGCTACTATGGCCCGATCGAAATCATCTCCGCCCAAGTAGGTATCGCCATTGGTAGAAAGTACTTCGAAGATGCCGTTACTGATGCGTAGCAGCGAGATGTCGAACGTGCCACCCCCAAGATCATAGACAGCAATGGTCTTTTGCTGCTGCGGGTCGGTACCTAATCCATACGCCAAACTGGCGGCAGTAGGCTCATTGATGATGCGGAGAACATCGAGCCCGGCCAGTTTGCCAGCATCACGCGTAGCTTGCCGTTGCGCATCGTTAAAATAAGCCGGCACGGTAATGACCGCTTTGCTGACCGTTGTCTTGAGCATGTGCTCGGCTCTGCTCTTAAGCTCCTTTAAGATATAAGAAGAGAGTTCTACCGGTGAGTAGAACCTATCGCCCATTTGTATTTTGACCAAGCTGTCTTGTTCCTCGTCGAGAATCTTGTACGCGTAGTGCTGCTGATGATCTTTGATATCCTTGTAAGACTTTCCCAGGAGTCTTTTGACAGAGAAGATAGTGCGCTCCGGATGCGTGCGCAAATAAGGCCTGGCCTCCTCTCCTATCAACAATTCTCCTTGCTCCCCGAAATAAACCAACGAAGGAACCAAGGCAAGACCGTGCTGATCTCTCAGTACGATCGGGGTACGACTGTCGGGATGTAACAAGGCCACCAAACTATTGGTAGTACCCAGATCGATCCCGACGATCATCTCGGGTTGCTGCAAACTGCCGGTGGCTATATTGATTCCGATTTTGGGCATGTGTAGGTAAATAAGCTGATTGAGTAGGGCGCAAATTTAACGCTTAATTACCGGAGTAGTTCGAATTGAAAGAGCCTTTTAACGAGGCAATAAGACCATCTGACCTTGGGCCAGCACATACACCCCTGCCTTTTTTTCGTAAGGATGTTGGGTGCCGTTGATCGTGGAAGCTACTAATCGGCACAGGTATACCCCTGCTGCCAATCGGTGTCCGAACTGGCTGGTGCCATCCCAGCGAAAACCGGTGGTGTTATACCCGAGTCGAAGCGCACCGAGTTGTGCGGCAGGTATCTCTCTTACCAATTGGCCCGTTGCGGAGTAGAGTTGCAGTCGTATGTCTTGCGGCATTGAAGCGCCATATAGCGTAAATGAGAACGAGGTAGAAACGCTGAACGGATTGGGATAACTTCTTAGTTGCAGGTCTACGCGCGGAGTTGCCACTACAAAAGAGATACGATAATCAAATAGCCCAACACTGTTACCACTCTTGTCTTTGGCGGCTACGACCAGCTCGTACAACCCGGGCGCTAACAACGGTCTAAACTGTGCCGTGGCCATATTGTTGGCTCCGCCAGTGGCTGCCACAAAACGAAGTGTATCGCCTGAAGAGTAATAAATACGACGGAGTTGTCCCGAAGGATAGCGAAGCCATACGGTCAATAAGGAGGTATCGTCCAATAACATCCACCTCGAATCATCGCGCAGCGATATGTTGATATCAGGGTTAGGCAACACCGTATCGCGATTGACAATTCGCTTTCCATCGAAGGTTACATCCAGCAAAGGAGGCATACGGTCGGGTCGCACATAAAGCGAACGGTAGGCAATATTGTTGAAGCTGAATTGCTCGGGCTGGTCGTTAGCGGGATTGACCTCCAGAAAAACAGTATTGTTGCCGACAAGAGCGGCCGTGCCGATACGAGCGCCAACACGCAACGTGTCGCCCGGTGGCAACGGCCTATAGCGAGGCACCGGAATTACCCGTGTAAGATTCGATGCATCGGTAATAGTTATCCGTAGCGCCACACTATCGAAGGGCTGTGCGCTGACATTGGCGAATGCGATACGATATTCATAGGGTTCGCCTTGCTCAACGGTATCTTTTACAAAAAGAAACTGACCGGGCGCAAGGGCTCCTTCGGGTACAGGCTGGTGCGTCACTCTCCAATAAGAAAGCTGGTACGGCGTGTACTGCTGCATGTCTTGTGTGGTCATGGATAATTGCAGGTATCGGTAACGCGCGGCATCGATCGACGACAACGACACTGCAGCTTGCTGCGGACGGATCCCCTCACGAAGCAACGTTCTGTTACCCCCTTGCTCTATTCCATATACACTCAGCGATACCGAATCGGCGCCGGAGGTTTCTGCCGTACCCTGCCACTGCAACTGCTGCCAGCTGTGCGCCGGACCTAAGACAGGAGACTCTACCCTTCCTAACGTGTCGATAGTGACTATCTCGGTAGAAAAGAATAACTGGTCGTAGATACCAGTACTGAATGAAAAGCGTGGTGCGTAAAGCTGTGGCTGATTCTTTTTGTATACAAAAGCAAAGACACGGTTACGATTAAAACTGTCGATAGCAGTAAAGCCCTGTTCTTTGAGACGATGATAGATAGAATTACCCGCACCCAGCCATTGCTGATCGTTTTTCCAATCAGGCGCATACGCATTATCGGGATAATTGGTCTCCATGATGTTTCGTACTACCACATAATACCCCTCGGGAATGCTATCGAGAAAAGCGACCACCTTTCTTCTTACGGCTGTATCCTGCACGTTGAATTGAAAATTGAATTCGGCACCCACCGATTGTTGCGCCGGTTGTACGCAAACCGGGTCGCTGCCAAACCGTCCGGGGTTACCCGGCAGTGCGTTTACCATAGGACGCAAGGTGACCGGATGCAGCACATTAAAGACTAGTCGGTTTCGGGCGCAGGCATACATGACCACATCGAGGCCATTGAGCCCCAAATAAAAACCCGCCAGGGCCGAGGTAGCGGAGAAGTAGACTCCGTTACGAATATTTAAATTATTGCTATTATTCGTATATGTCCATCGTCGCGATACCGAATCGAGTCGCAGATCGGTAAACCGAGAAGACAAATGTTGATAAAGATGAGATTGATTATAGCCCGGGGAATGTCCGGATTGAAAAAGAAAAGAAGCCTGATTCCAATTAGCAGGACCCGCGTTGACAACAGGAGCCACACGCCAATAATAGACGGTGTTGTTACGATAAGAGACCGTGGGCGTAAATTGAATCAGACCGCCCCCGGATGAAACGGTTTGACTAACGAGCAGCGGAGAATTGAAAAGCGTGGTGGTATCTAACTCAAAACGATAGCTGCGCGAAGTACTGTACGGGTTGGCAGTAGAGGCCTGGTACACGATCGTAGAAGAACCGACAATGGAATATGGGGCCGGAAGAATCGGACGCAATTCCTCGTCAATGATATAAAAAGAGACCGAGGCACAATTATTGGTCTCGATCAACTCTGGATAGCGCTCGTCAGGGTCGAGGCACACGGTCAGTTTAGTAAGACCTCTGTCGCGACTGGCAATAACGGGCAACTGATATACCAATGAATCGATCGCATTCAGTCGGCTGACAGTATCTCGCTGTACGACCACGGTGGTGCCATCGGGATACGTTCGTTGCAGCTGCACCACTACCGGTCCTGCTACCGCTTTAGCGGCGTTGCGAAGCATAACGGATAAGGAGAACCTTCCATCGGCCACCGACACCAACGAAGGATTGATACGAAGTTGTTGCGCCTCTATAAAAAAATCAGGACGGGGCGCACTGGCATAGAAACGAAGAGCAGGGTCTCCGTTGAGAGCAGTCTGCTCGCAATGAATGCGGGCAAGAAAATCACTTTGCCCCGTCAGCGCCATGGTACGTACTACCGACTCATTGATGAGGTCGCCTACGGTAGCGCCGTACCGAGCAAAAGCGGCCGCCTTTAGCATCTCGTTGTTTTGCAGATCGAGGTAACTTACCAACCCCAGATTGGTAGAGGCAATGGTGGCGATACCGCCGCGTTGCTCGGCCAGCACGAACTTTTCAGAGATGGTCTCTTTTTCTATAAGGCGAGTGGTATTGAAATTAAAAAGATTACCTGCCCTGCAACCCAGCATTATGTAAAAAGGATACTTGCCCTGATTATTGTACCCTTGGGGTTCATCTAAATTATACTCAAGCGTGTTGGCCGTGGAATGACCAAAATAGGTCATCATCCCAATGCCTTCTTGAAAGAGATCGTACATCTTGGCCGCACTCAACTGAGCCACAGGCGCCGGGCTCAACTTGCTAAAATCATGTATGGTGGCCCCATAGAAAGTATCTCTTACTACCGATGCAAACCTATTCATCGAAGACGTGATGATACTCCCCAGCACATCGTCGCCAACGCCAACAATATGAACCACGTTCTTGGTCCATTGCCGTTGCATAGCAGGCATTTCGTAATTAGTAAGCACCGACTCGGCTTGCACCACCTTGGCCAGATAAGCGGCGATCTCTTCTGCATTGATCACCGAGAGCCTACCGATGCCGACCAGCGGCTGCAATACAGGCCCGGGCTCATTGACCAGTAATATATCGGAGGCGGGAGAACCAAAGGTGGGCACAAACGATAATCGCGCCAGATCGGGATTAGATTCTAACGAGCGATCGATGGTATATAAGACCCCTTTGCCTATCAAAAAGACCGAGCGCAGTGGCTGCGAGAACCGAGCCCTGGCAAAGCGAATAAAATTTCTGATAGATTCCGGATGCTTTTTGATACCGAAGGCAAATTGATCTTCGAGTTGGTCTATAAAATAAAGATTGGCCTTATGGGAACCACCGGCCACCGAAGACCGGAACTGTTTGTATTGCTCCAGCACAGACACGCCAGCTGCCGTACGCTCCAGAGCCGGATGAGAGATAATAAGATAATCTCCTTGTCTGGCAGCTTGCGTATAATCGATGAACTGTCGCTGTGCAAAAGCGGTCACTGACTGAAATACACCAGCTGCCGTAAGCAACAGCTTTCTTACGCGGGTGGCGGGCTGCAATAATACCCGAACTCGTCCGTCGCTACCTAGTTGCGTTTGATATCGCTGCCCATTGCTAATATCGTAAAGTATCGGGGGCGTTCCTGCATGAGACACGCCCTCTATTTCCAGATACTGTGTGGTGGAGGTGGCGGGCAGCGAAAATAAAAATCGATCGGCTCCTCCGAAATTAAAACGGCGGGGATATTCAAGCTCTACCTTGGCAATTACCATGCGGTCGGAGCTAACGGTTTGCTGATTGGCTATCGAAACACTGATGGCATCCGACGAAAGGGCCTGGGCCGATAGCGTAAGATTCCATTTAGCAGCATTCAGCTGCGCCAGCGATTGGCTATAGATCAAACTACCACCTGCACTGATCTCGACCAACCGGTTGTTGGGAGCATTTCCGGCTACATGCACCTGTAATTTTGGCAATGGAGCACCCGAACCCGAAAAAGCAAAAAGCTGCTGATACTGCTCGGTTCTGGTTTGTCCGCCACCAAGATCACCCGAGGTCCACCCTTCTCCCTGATCAAAGGCCGAAGAATATAGATAACTGCCCGCGATCTGGGCGAATCCTTCGTTGATTCGCTCGCGGTAATAACTGCCCGTGCGGTGAATAAAAAAAGATAGAGGGGTAAGACCGGGCGTTATCAGATTGGCCGTGGGCTGCAGCCGCTGTGGTGTGACCGAAGCGTCTACGGTAAGAAAGAAACTCGCAGAGTCGGTAAATAAACTCCAGGTATCGTTTAACTGATGATCCGCAATGCGGTACAAGCGTTGATCGGGCTTACCATCGTTTGCCTCTGCCCAGAACTCAATAAATCCATTGGATGGCAACGGCCCGACGGCTGACGAGGTGTAGAGCGGAACCTGCTCCCCATTGCGCCACAACACGAATTGCTCTGCCGGAACCTGGGCCCAACCCATCGATGCTAAGGCAGACTGGCTAATTCGATACAGACCCGTTTGAGCGATCTTGAACTTTTGATACGTAAGTGAGTAGTTGATCCATTCATTCTGAAATGGCTGTGCAGCGCTTTCCTTTTTAGAGGAGAGCAGCAGCAAGAGGGCTACAAGTATTGGCAGAACGTTGAATCGCATGGGACCAGTGTAAAGTTAAAGATCGGTGCAGAGATTGTAATAGTGGAACACTAAATTTGCAAAAAGACATATCCATGCATTTGCTCGATGAACTTAGCTGGAGGGGAATGATACACGACATCATGCCGGGCACGCGCGAACAGCTCGACCGGGAGATGACGACCGGATACATTGGTTTCGATCCCACGGCCGATAGCCTGCACATCGGAAGCCTGGTACCCATCTTGCTATTGGTACATTTTCAGCGGGCCGGGCATAAACCCATTGCATTGGTAGGTGGTGCCACCGGTATGGTAGGTGACCCCAGTGGAAAAAACGAAGAGCGAAATTTACTAACCGAAGAGGTGCTGCTGCGTAACGCCGCTGGTGTAAAAGCGCAGCTGGAACGTTTTTTGAATTTTGATGCCAGCCTTGCCAACGCCGCTGAGCTGGTCAATAACTATGATTGGTTCAAGACCATTTCATTCATCGACTTTTTGCGCGATACCGGAAAACACATCACGGTCAATTATATGATGGCCAAGGACAGCGTTAAAAAAAGGATCGAGGGAGAGACCGGTATCAGCTACACGGAGTTTGCCTACCAGCTGATGCAGGGATATGATTTTTACTGGCTCTATCAACACAAACAGTGCAAACTACAAATGGGGGGCAGCGACCAGTGGGGCAATATGACCACCGGCACCGAGCTGATTCGCAGAAAATGTGGCGGCGAGGCTTTTGTGTTTACCAACCCACTCATCACCAAAACGGACGGGGGTAAATTCGGAAAGACAGAAGCGGGCAATATCTGGCTCGATCCAACCAAGACCACACCCTACCAGTTCTATCAGTTTTGGCTCAATGCCAGCGATGAGGATGCTAAAAAATGGATCAGCATCTTTACCTTCTTGCCAAAGTCGGAGATCGATGACCTGTTGCAACTTCACCAGCAAGAGCCCTCAGCGAGAGTACTTCAAAAAAAGTTGGCCGAAGAGGTCACACGTTTTATTCACGGACAAGAGGAATTAGAAAAGGCCATTGCCACCACCGAGAAGCTTTTCTTTAATCAGCAAGCCCCGGCAGAATCACTCAGCGAGCAAGACCTGGCCTCGATGGAGGGGGTTGTTCATATCCGCTTTACCCGCGCCGACCTGGAGCAGGGCACCGATGTAGTCAGCTTCTTGGCCCAATCCGGGATCTTGCCCAGTAAGGGCGAGGCTCGCAAACTTATTCAGGGCGGGGGTATCAGCATCAACCGTAAAAAAGTGGATAGCTTAGATATGACCATCGACCCGTCGCTGCTACTCCACAACAAATACCTGCTGGTACAAAAAGGCAAAAAAAATTACTATCTGGCCGAAGTCAGCTGAGCCCTAAATTCTTTTAAAACCTTTTGGGTAAAAACGGGGATAGCCCTATTTTTGCACTCCGCTTTAAAAAGCGTCCGGATTGACCCATGGTGTAACGGTAGCACTACAGATTTTGGTTCTGTCTGTTAAGGTTCGAATCCTTATGGGTCAACAAAAAACCCGACACGTTGTGTCGGGTTTTTTTATGGAGAAGCGTACAAAGCTTACTTTGTCAAGCTTCGACATAAAAAAATCAAAGCCCGCGATAGCGGGCAGGGTTTTTTGTTGACGCCCCCCTGTGATCACTGAGCCCCATAGGGGCGAAGTAATCCTGCCTCGCGTTAGCGGGCAGGGTTTGTAAAAGCTGTTACTCCCTCAATAAACTGATCAAGCTGCCGCGTTGTCGTATACACGTTGGGGGTCACCCTAATGCCGTTGATATTCTCCCACTGGATGGCCACCGTGTGTACCTTGTACTTGTCGAGTAAAAAGCGGTCGAGTTCGCCGGGCGTTTTACCCTCCACGGACATATTGCCGATCGCGCAGGCCCACTTCGAGTCCATCGACGTATGCAACCGAACGCCGGGAAGGGAACGAACCCGCTCCATCCAATAATTTTTTAGATAGTGCAAGCGTTTTTGCTTGCGGCCAATTCCCAGCATCTCATTGAATTCAATGGCCTTTCCGATGGCCTGCTCTATAAAGAATGGACGCGTGCCAAGGGCCTCGAATTTTCGAATGTCATCGCTCTTGGGCGAATCATTGGCGAAAAGGGGAAAGATCGAAGCGATCTTTTCTTTGCGCACATATAACATTCCACTGCCGATCGGCGCATACAACCACTTGTGCAAACTAGTGGCAAAGTAATCGGCCTCCAGATCGGGAATCTTAAAATCGAGATGCGCAAAACTGTGCGCGCCATCTACGATCACCTCTATGCCCCTGCGATGGGCTTCGCGCGCTATCTTTCTTACCGGCAATACCTGCCCATTCCAATTAATAACATGGGTCAGGTGTACCACTTTGGTGTTAGGGGTAAACGCATTCACGTACTGGCCAACCAAATAGTCCTCGTCCTCTGATGGTAACTCCAGGTTGACCCAAACCATTTTGATGCCATTTCTGATCACCCGCTGGTTCCATGCATTGATCATATTGGGGTAATCTTGACGAGAGGCCACCACCTCATCACCAGACGAAAGTGTCATTCCGAAAATGACGGTCTCGAGACCTTCGGAGGAATTTCGGTTGATGGCAATTTCGTCGACAGCGCAACCGGCCAATCGGGCCAGCTGTTGGCGTAAAGGTTCGCGACCCTGATCCAGGATGCGCCACATATAATAGGTCGGCGTCTCGTTGCTGTAATCGTAGTAGCGCTTCATGGCCTCCTGTACGGTGCGAGGGGCCGGCGATACTCCGCCATTGTTTAGGTTGATCAAGCTTGGAGAAACGGTAAAGGACTGCTGCACCTGATACCAAAAATCCTCGTCGCTCACGAGCTCCTCATCAGAAAGTCCTTGCATCTTTTTAAAAAGGGGGTCGAGTGCAGCGACCGGGTGAACACCCGTTAACAGGCCTGCCGCTGAGAGGAGACCGGTCTTTTTAAAGAAGTCTCTTCGGGTAGGAGTAGCCATAGGTCCGATTTAGGCACTGAATGTACAAAAAGAGAGGCAACGGGCTAAACTCTCTTTCCAATCTTTAATGGGCACTCCAAAAGCTGCGGCGACCTTGGTGTTATCTAATACCGAATAGGCCGGGCGACGGGCCGCCGTGGGATACTGATCGGTACTGATACCGTTGATGGGAACGGAGGAATGTTGGAGTTGAGCAATGGCAAGGGCAAACGTATGCCAAGTGATGTTTCCGGTATTGCTATAATGATAGATACCTGGCTTCCAGGTAGCAGAGGAGATGATCAACAGAATGGCCTCGGCCAGATCGGCTGCATAAGTAGGCGACCCTTGCTGATCGTTGACCACCGACAAGGCCGGCTTTTCAGCTAACAACCGCAAGATGGTCTTGACAAAATTCTTTCCAAAAGAAGAATAAACCCAAGAAGTGCGAATGATAATGCAATCTGGATCGAATTGCCGGGCTAACTGCTCCCCATGATATTTGGACGCACCATACACGGATTGTGGAGAGCAGGCGTCCTCTTCGGTGTAGGGGCGCTGGCCAGTACCGTCAAAGACATAATCGGTAGAGATATGAATAAATCGACAATGCCGTTCCCTGCAAATGGCGGCAAGTACACCCACGGCCTCTGCATTGATCTGATAGGCCAGCTCTTTTTCTCCCTCGGCCTTATCAACGGCCGTGTAAGCGGCACAATTGATCAGGTAATCGGGATGTTCAGCGGCAAAAAACTGGCGTACCAGCTCAAAATGATGAATGGGCAGATCCTCACGAGACAAGAACAAAAAATCGAACTGCGGCCAAGACTTCTCCAGTTGCCTGAGTTCCTTACCCAGTTGCCCGTTAGCGCCTGTTACAAGCACTTTAGGTTTTTTGGTGGCGTTCGGATTCGTGTTCATACGACCAAGATCATTTTGCGATATATTCAAAAGGAGAACTCAACTCTTTTAGCAAGGGCAACACCTTATCCTTATCGGATACAACGGCACGATCTGTCGGAATGGACCAATCGATAGCGAGATCGGGGTCGGCATATAATAAACCTTGCTCGCTGGGCTTGTGGTAAAGCGCGTCGCATTTGTACAGCACTTCTGCCCGCTCGCTGAGCACAGAGAACCCATGAGCAAACCCCTTGGGCACTAGTAATTGCTTTTTGTTATCGGCAGAAAGTTCTACACAAAACGACTGACCAAAAGTGGGAGATCCTTTTCTAATATCGATTACCACATCGAGTATGCGGCCCGATAACACGCGAACCAGTTTTGTTTGCGCGTACGGTGGCGCCTGAAAATGCAACCCTCTGATAACACCGTATTGCGAAGAAGATTGGTTGTCTTGCACCCAGCGAATATCCAAACCAGCCTGTTGAAAGACCGATTCATTGTACGACTCAAAAAAATATCCCCTTTC
>CANGTM010000056.1 GCA_947456825.1 Chitinophagaceae bacterium | reverse complement strand
CCTCTCATGCAAGTACCAAACCCGCCAAGGCTGGAATATCGATAGTAAGCAGATAACGTTGTTCCTCTTCACTGATGCATTCGCTTCTGATGAGTGGATTATGTACCGTACCGGCTCCACCGAATTGCTGCGCGTCGCTGTTGAAGATTTCTGTTGTAAATTTTTTGCCCGAAATGGTGATGGTCCAATTACGATAGACAACGGGTGTCATATTCAATAGAATGAGCAACTCTTGTGAAGCATCCTGTCCCTTTCGTCTGTACACAACTACCGACTCGGATCGGTGATCGAGATCGATCCACTCAAATCCACTTGGATCAAATTGTTTTTCGTACAAGGCAGGCTGACCGGTCAGCAATTTGTTGAGATCCGCTACCAGCCTGGAGAGTCCACTGTGAACGGGGTACTGTAAGAGCTGCCACTGCAATTGACTGCGATAATCCCACTCGCTGGTTTGCCCGAATTCTGCACCCATGAACAAAAGCTTGGCACCGGGATGTGTGAACATATAACAGTATAGTAAACGAAGGTTGGCAAATTGCTGCCATTCATCGCCCGGCATCTTATAGATCATCGGACTTTTTCCATGCACTACCTCGTCGTGGCTGAACGGAAGCATAAAGTTCTCGTCATAGAAATACATCATGCTAAACGTAAAGCGATCTTGGTGGTGCTTACGAAACAACGGATCGAGTTTGAAATACCGAAGCGTATCGTGCATCCAACCCATCATCCACTTCATACCAAAACCTAAACCACCCATATGGACTGGCCTTGAGACACCGGGCCAATCGGTAGCTTCCTCCGCAATGGTCTGTACATCGGGAAAGCGCTCATAGAGACTACGGTTCAATTCCTTTAAAAATTCGATAGCCTCCAAATTGCCATCTCCCCCCTGTTCATTGGGCTCCCATTCACCTGCCTTTCGGGAATAATTGAGCT
The DNA here is from genome assembly GCA_947456825.1 of Chitinophagaceae bacterium. Classification (GTDB taxonomy): domain Bacteria; phylum Bacteroidota; class Bacteroidia; order Chitinophagales; family Chitinophagaceae; genus JJ008. The sequence continues at coordinate 10,090 of CANGTM010000056.1, read as the reverse complement.
TTAGCATAGACGAAACAGCATCTACCCGAATAGCATCCACATGAAAGATATCGAACCAAAAATGCGCACTGCTAATTAAAAATGAACGCACCTCTCCCCGCTTGTAATTAAAGATGTAGCTATTCCAATCGGGATGAAATCCCTTTCTGTGATCCGCATACTCATATGTATTGGCGCCGTCAAAAAGATACAATCCGTGCGCATCATGCGGAAAATGAGAAGGTACCCAATCGAGTATCACGCCGATGTTGGCCCTGTGAAAAGCATCGATAAGCCGCATCAGTCCCTGTGGATCTCCAAAACGCGAGGTAGGCGCAAAAAAACCGGTGCACTGATAGCCCCAGCTGCCGTCGAAAGGATATTCCATGACCGGCATAAACTCCACATGGGTAAATCCCATTTGTTGAACATAAGGCACCAGCGTGTGCACCAACTCATCGTAAGTGAGATAGGCATTTTCATCGGCATCCTCGGGACGTCGCCAGCTGGCCAGGTGCACTTCGTAAACGCTCCACGGAGCTGCCAGCGAATTACGACGACCCCGTGATTTCATCCAAGCAGTGTCTTTCCACTCATAATAAAGGTCCCAGGTAATAGAGGCGGTCCGAGGTCGCTTCTCCCAAAAAAAGGCAAAGGGATCTCCCTTATCGAGTTCTTGTTGCAGATGCCCTTTAATATGATACTTGTACACCTCACCTAATCTTACACCCGGAATAAATCCTTCCCAAATGCCCGATTTCTCCCAACGGGGAAAAAGCACGTGCGCGTCGTTATTCCAATCATTGAAATTCCCGATCACCGATACGCGAGTAGCCGTAGGTGCCCACACACAGAAATAACAGCCCCATTCGCCGTTAACTTGCAACGAGTGACTACCCATCTTTTGGTAAAGACGACAGTGTAAACCTTGATGATACTGCGCGAGATCGTCGGCCGTAAGCAGCGAATAGTTCCAAACGGGCCGTAACGTGTCGAGTTGCATGTAAAGGATCTATTGGAGCAATTCAAAAACAAAACTCTCGCCAGGAGCCACCTGTAATGCATTCATGGAAATCACTTCTTGGGTGACCACATTGCGAAGCCGCGTGAATCCGGTCGTTCGTTCCTGCAAGCGACTCCAGTCGGGCTGGTGTGGTTTGTTACCTGTGTTGGCAATGACCAGTACTGTTTGCTTGCTGTCGTAGCGGAAATAACTGTACACACCGTCCTTAGGTATAAACTGCATCATCTTTCCGCTGCCTAACGCCGAAGAACCCTTTCTAAACTGCCCCAGCCGGCTTACATGACTGAACATATCTTGTTGCAGGGCGTTGCGGCCGGTTGCACTAAACAGATTCTTGGCCGGATCATCACCGGGAAATCCTCCGGGAAAATCTTCGCGCACCAAAGCATCGGTAGTGGTCTTTCTATTTTTCATCAGCACCTCGGTGCCATAGTAAAGTTGTGGGATACCGCGAAGCGTCAGCAACCAATTGATGGCCATCTTGAGTTTTCTGGGATCTTCGTCGAAAACAGAGAAGACCCTGTCCATATCATGATTATCCAAGAAAATACAGTTGTTCATGGCATTACCATAGAGTACATCCTGCGCCATGGTCATGTAAAGTTTGCCTACTCCGTTCGTCCACCCGGGTTGTTCGTTGATAGCCGCCAACATGCCAAAACAGGTCTGAAAATCTAAGACCCCCTCGGCATTATGCTGAAATGGAGCCTTTATGTTACCAGCGGTAAAGTAGGCATTAGCTACCGGCGTGTTGACCCAAGATTCCCCAAAAACGGTAACAGCGGGAAACTCCCTTTTCAATGCGGTATTGACGGCGTTAAGAAATGGTTCCTCGCAATATTTGTACGTATCTACGCGCCACCCGTCTATACCAAACTCTTCGGTACTCCATACCGCGTGCTGAATCAGATAAGTAGCTAAGTAGGGATTCCGTTGGTTAAGATCGGGAAGATCTTGCGTAAACCAGCCATCGAGCATATTACGCTTATCGGCGCTAGCCGCATAGGGATCGAAAAAAACCTCTTCGCGATGATTGGGAGCCGAGCGGCCCTGAGAAGTATTGAACCAATCGGTCGTTGGAGGATCGAGATGAAAAAAATGATGGCTGCCGACATGATTATACACCGCATCCTGAATGACCTTCATACCATTTTGATGCAGGGTTTCGCAAAATTTCTTGTAGCCTTCGTTACCCCCATATCGCTTATCGATGGCAAAATGATTGGTGAACCAATAGCCATGATAGCCGGCCACTGTATTGCCCCACTCGTGTAAACGAGGCATGTCGTTTTCTATGACGGGAGTCAGCCAAAGAGTGGTCACACCTAATTCCTTTAAATAATCGAGATGATTGATGATACCTGCAAAATCGCCTCCGTGTCGAGAGAATTTATTGGTTCTCTCCAAACCCGTGTCACGGTAGCTGCGAACAACATCGTTGGTTACATCTCCATTAGAAAAACGATCGGGCATCATGAGATAAACAAAGTCAGCGGCCTGTACCCCTTGCACCCGGCTTTTGCCATTGGAGGCACTACGGGCCTTAAGCTGGTACCGAACAACCGATTGCTTTGTACTGCCACTCGCTCCCGACAAATTGAAGGTAACGGTGCCCGGACGTGTTTGAGGAGCGATCTCAATATCTACAAAGAGATAATTGCGATTTTCGGGGCAACTAACTTTCTTAACGGCTACGCCAGGATAGACGGTAGAGACCTTCGTAAATTGGCCAATACCCTCTTGATGCAGCATCAATTGCAGAGATCTGCTTTTCATTCCGACCCACCAGTGCGACGGGTACACATCCAATACCGACTGGGCCTGTAGCGCAAAAAGATAAAGTCCTATTGCGAATAAAAACGTGATACCTCTTTTCATAGTAGTAAACGCTATTGTTTTTTCTCTTTGATAAATACGATGCAAATCAGAGAGGCCACTACCATTAGGGCGCCTCCCACGGTAAGGGCCGCCAGTCGATCGTTATCCAACACTTCGCGCATGAGCCAGCCAAATCCGAGCGAAGCGATGATCTCAGGAAGCACAATGAAGAAATTAAAGATACCCATGTAGATGCCTACTTTATCCTTCGGTAATACGCCGCTTAGCATCGCATAGGGCATCGATAAAATACTGGCCCAGGCAATTCCGACACCCACCATCGATCCAAATAGCCAGTACTTGTCGGTAATAAAATTGACACTGATAAGTCCTATGGCTCCGGCCAACAGACAAACAGCATGAGTAATGGAACGACCCCAGCGATCGGCAATGGTCGGTAGTACAAGGGCGAATAAAAACGTAACAACGCTATAGAACGATAAGGTTAGGCTACCAAAATCGGCTCCGGCGGCATACACCGGATCGCTGGCATCTTGGCCTTTAAAAACATTTACCGCCACGGCGGTCGTGTAATAGAACCACATTAGAAAAAGACCGGGCCAGGTAAAAAACTGCACCAATGAAACCCAGCGCATGCGTACCGGCATGTGGGTAAGTGCGTGAAAGATCTCTTTGACACCATGTACGAATCCGCCTTGCTCGGCTTGTTGCGCTTTTATGAAATCTGGATCGCTCGGCGGGTATTCCTTAGTGGAAAAGACAGTGTAGAGCACAGCAGCAATAAAAAAGAAAGCGCCCAAGTAAAAAGACCATCTTACGTTGTCGGGGATCTCGCCTGCTATAGCCGTGTTCGAAAACTCAAATACATTCTTCATGAGCCAGGGCAATGCAGAGGCAATACTGCCCCCCAGTCCTATCATCAGGCTTTGCATAATGAACCCCCGATTAACTTGTGAATCGGGCAACTGATCGGTTACAAAAGCCCTGAAAGGCTCCATGGCAACATTTCCGAAAACATCCAGCACCCAGAGCAATCCGGCCGCCATCCATAGTGCGCTGCTGTGAGGCATAAAGATGAGCGCAATAGAACTCAAAATTGCCCCGATCATAAAATAAGGTCTTCTGCGACCCCAACGAGGATGCCAGGTACGGTCGCTCATATAGCCTACGACCGGTTGCACCAGCAACCCAGTGAGCGGAGCAGCCAAAAAAAGTAGGGGCACTTCGTCGGGGTTGGCTCCCAGATTCTCATAGATTCTACCCATGTTGGCGCGTTGCAGGTCCCAACCGAACTGGATCCCAAAAAATCCTACGCTCATGTTGATGATCTGTTGCAGCCCAAGACTGGGTTTTTCGCCTCGAAAAGCAGTAGACATATCGATGGTTGGTTTAAGCAGGTAAGATAATCAAAAAATGAAAGCCTCTCAAATCACAAAGCCGTCGGGAATCACAGCCCCTTTCTTTACAACGACAATACCATCTTTAACGGTGTAAAGCGGATGATCCTTATTTTCCAGATGATCCCCGCCCCTGATAGTTACATCGTTCCCAATTCGGCAATTTTTATCGATGATGGCCCGATGGATCAGACAGCGCTGCCCCACTCCTATTGCCGGCAATCCACTTTCCTCTCCTTTCGAAATATTGTCAAGGGTCTCGTAGTAATCACTTCCCATGATGTAGGCATCCGATATCACGCTTCCTAATCCAATTCGGCTTCTGATCCCGATCACCGAGCGCTCTATGGCTGAGGCACTGATGATGCAACCTTCGGCCACCAGTACCTGGGTGAGTGTCGTACCGCTGATCTTGGCAGGGGGCAACATGCGAGAGCGGGTATAGATAGTACGCTCGCTATCGAACATATCGAAGGCCGGTATGTCTTTGGTAAGCTCGATGTTGGCCTCAAAAAAAGAGCTGATGTTACCGATGTCGGTCCAGTAGCCGCTGTATTGATAGCTAGCCACCCGATAGCGGTTGATGCAAGCCGGTATGATCTCTTTTCCAAAATCGGTAGCCTCTTTTTGCTCGGAGCGAAGCAATTCAAAAAGTAAACTTCTTTTGAAAATATAGATACCCATTGAGGCCAGGTATATCCTTCCCTCTGCTTGCATTTCGGTGCCGGTATCGCTTACCCAGTTGCCTAAAACTTCTTTATTTGGCTTCTCTACAAACGAGGTGATAAGGCCGGATCCGCTTTTTAAAATTCCAAACTCAGGTGCTTCCTTGCCGGTAACGGGAATGGTGGCGATCGTGATGTCGGCCCCCAATTGCTTATGATGATCTAGCATTTCGGCAAAATTCATTTGATACAGCTGATCGCCTGACAAGATCAACACATATTCGCTCTCAAACGACTCGATATGACGAAGTCCTTGTCTGACCGCGTCGGCCGTTCCCTGAAACCACGTGGGATTGTCCGGCGTTTGCTCGGCCGCCAAAATATCTACAAAGGCACGGCTAAAAGCACTAAAGTGATAGGTATTCTTGATATGCCGATTGAGGGAGGCAGAATTGAACTGCGTGAGGACGAACATCCTTCCTACGCCACTATTGAGACAATTAGAAATAGGGATATCTACCAGTCGATATTTTCCTGCAATAGGTACGGCCGGTTTGGAGCGACTGGCCGTAAGCGGATAGAGCCTAGATCCGGCACCGCCGCCCAATATCACGGAGAGCATTTCGGTAGAATGGGTAATAGTGCGTATGGCCATAGGTATTTATTGAATGCTTTTATAAAGTTGCAAGTACTCTTGTGCCGCGTGTTGCCAAGAATGATCGATCTGCATGATCTGCTCTCGAATCGTTGCGAAGTGACCGTGCTGCTCATAGTAAAGGGCAACAGCGCGATCCACTGCATGCTTAATATCCTCCACCGAGGCTTGCTCGAACCGAATCCCAAAACCGCCCTTGTCGCCCATATCAATGACCGTGTCTTTTAAGCCGCCCACCGCTCTGACAATAGGCAGGGTTCCGAAACGTAGTGCATACAATTGGTTGAGGCCGCAGGGCTCAACGCGGCTAGGCATCAACATAAAATCAGCACCGGCATACATCAGATGGCTCAACGCTTCTTGGTATCCAATATAAACACCCACCGAACCTTCCAACGGCTCTGTCAACAGATCAAGTTGTTGCTCTATCGATGTTTCTCCTGAACCCAGTATCAAAAAACTGATCTTGTTAGGATGCCTGGTTACGCAATCCGCTATAGCGGCCGGTAAGAGATCGGCCGCTTTTTCGCCTACCATCCGTCCGATAAAACAAAACAGGGGTCGATCGGGATCAAGACCAAAGCGTCGACAAAGCTCCTCTTTATTTTGCCGCTTTCCCTGCGATACGGTCTTGACCGTATAATGAAAAAGCAAGTACGGATCGTGCGCGGGGTCCCAGATCTCGGTATCGATTCCATTTAAGATGCCAGACGACTTTGCTCTTTCGTGTGCAAAGAGATGTTCGAGGCCGGCTGCATTGCTGGTGAGTTCTTGCAAGTAGCCTTTACTAACTGTCGTTACCCGCCAGGCTGTCTTGACGGCAGCCGCTAAGGGGTTGATCTGGGCATGCCAGTCAAGCAATGACCAATGCAGCATGTCGCAGGCGGGTAGCAGGTATTTTTGCTCCCAACCGAAAGCCCCGCTATACTGGGCATTATGTACGGTAAATACAGAGGGGATGGCAGCTAAACGATCCTTGAAATCATAACCGTATTGCATCAGAAATGGTATCAGTCCGGTATGGTGATCGTGGCAATGAATGATGTCCGGCAAATGTGTCCAGGAGTGTATCCAATCGCAGACCGCATTTTGAAAAGCGATAAATCGCTCGGTGTCGTCCGGATAACCATATACCTTTTCTCGGTCAAGAAGTCCATTGATATCGACCAGATAGAGATCGAACCCGAGGCGGTTACTTTTCTCTTTGATGACGCTATAGTGAAAGAACTGCGGACCGATGTATTGGCTGGCCTCATGCACCAGCTCCCATTGCTGTTGATACAGAAATTCCGTTCTGTACATCGGAACCACCACCTTGGCCACATGGCCTTGCAATGCCTGGTATTTCGGAAGGGCCCCGATCACATCACCCAGCCCACCGGCCTTGGCCATTGGAAAACATTCAGCAGCTACATGTACGATCTCCATACAACACAATTACTCCTTTGTATAAATTTAAGTCAAAATACCCTATTTTCATTCCTCTTAAAAGAACCTAAAACATCATTGCCAACTTCCAAAACTCTGCTATGTCAGCATCTGCCAAACAACCGACCAACTACGGCGCACTAGGTACCCTCATTACCGTCTTTTTCTTTTGGGGCTTTATTGCGGCCGGCAACAGTGTGTTTATCCCCTTTTGCAAGAACTACTTTCATCTAGACCAGTTTCAAAGTCAGTTGATCGATTTTTCGTTTTACTTGGCCTACTACATAGGAGCGTTGTTCCTATTTGCCTACGGCGCCTTTGGAGGGCATGACCTGGTTGGAAAATGGGGTTATAAAAAAAGTATCATTTACGGACTACTTTTTTCGGCAGTGGGGGCCGCTATCATGATCGTGGCGGTTGAGGCCAATGTCTTTGCCTGGATGTTGGCCGGTCTATTTGTGGTAGCGCTTGGCTTTTCGCTACAGCAGACCGCAGCGCAACCCTTCGCCATTTCGCTGGGCGATCCCTCTACGGGCGACAGCCGGGTAAATTTAGGAGGGGGCATCAACTCATTTGGCACTACCATTGGTCCATTAGTGGTAGCTTTTGCACTATTTGGAACGGCCGCTGCCATTACCGACGATAAGATCCGTTCGTTAAGTCTGGAGAAAGTGGTACTGCTCTATGCTGGCGTTGGGCTATTATTTGTAGGGGCCGCCGCCTTATTCGGATTCTCAAAAAAAGTACCTGCCGGTATCAACAAAGAAAAAACAGAAAAGGCGACCAAGGCCCTAACCTCGCTAATCGTGATCACCGTTTTGCTGATGGCCATGTTCATTCCCGTTTTCAGCAGTTACAACAGTAACGAAGCCCTCACCATAGAGAACCTCAATGCACAGATCGCTGCCGCAACAGAATCGGCAGCTGCGGCAGACACCCAACAAATTGACCAACTTGTTCAACAGCGCAATGACCTTCGTATGCCCCTTGAGCAATCTCGCATGTATTGGCTCTTCGGGGCCTTGGCCGTAGTGGTGCTGGGTCTTCTTTACTCCAATGCGAGCGCAACTAAAAACCCTGAGGGATGGGGCGCCATGAAATACCCACAATTGGTGCTGGGCATGCTGGGTATTTTTGTCTATGTAGGCGTAGAGGTAGCGATCGGTTCTAACCTGGGAGAACTGCTCAAACAAAAAGATTTTGGCGGGTACCAGGCCTCACAGGTGGCCCCCTTTATTTCGATGTTCTGGGGAAGTTTGATGATCGGCCGATGGACAGGCTCGATCAACGCATTCGATTTTTCTGATACACGCAAACAGCTGCTTACGTTTTTGGTACCACTGATCGCGTTTGGAGTTATTTTGGGCGTCAACACGCTGGCGCAATACGACGTACGACCACTGGTAGGCTATGTGGTGTGTGTGGGCGTTCAGATTCTTGTTTTCTTTTTGAGCAAGAATAAGCCGGCCCGCACGCTATTACTATTTAGCCTATTTGGAGTGGCTGCCATGTTGGTAGGAATTCTTACAGAAGGAAAAGTGGCCATCTTTGCTTTCTTGGCCGGCGGATTGGCCTGTTCGATCATGTGGCCATCGATCTTTGCCCTTTCTGTGGCAGGCTTGGGGAAATATACCACACAAGGATCGGCCTTTCTGATCATGATGATATTGGGTGGAGCCATTATTCCGCCTATCCAAGGAAAACTTGCCGATATCATCGGCATACATCAATCCTTTATTGTTTGCGCCCTTTGCTTTGCCTACCTGGCATTATTTGCCTTCTTGGTAAAAGGGATCTTGAAACGCCAGGGAATTGATTATGACAGCACTTCAGCCGCAAGTGCACACTAATACCTAACGATTGATAGAGCACTATGAAAAAATTTAGAGTAGGAATTGACATTGGGGGCACCAATACTAAGTTCGGTATCGTAGACCGAGACGGAACGATCGTTACGCAAGGGCGTATGCTCACCAATGCCAAAGACACCGTGCAGGGATTCATAGAGGATCTGTACCAGCATCTCTACCCTATGATCGAAGCTGCCGGCGGTCGCGATCAGTTTGCTGGGATAGGAATTGGAGCTCCCAACGGAAATTATTACACGGGCAATATTGAGCATGCCGCCAATCTTAAATGGAAAGGGATCGTGCCATTGGCCGCAATGATACAAGAGCGGTTTGGCATGTCGGTAAAACTCACCAACGATGCCAATGCGGCCGCTGCCGGTGAGCAGCAATATGGTTGTGCCAAGGGCATGCGCGATTTTATTACCATCACCCTTGGCACCGGTGTGGGCAGTGGCATATTTATAAACGGAAAGATCGTATTAGGCCACGATGGGTTTGCGGGTGAATTGGGACATACCATTATCCGACCCGGTGGACGATTACATGCGGGCACCGGCATACGCGGTCCGCTAGAAGCCTATGCATCTGCCACGGGTGTTCGGGAAACGGCGCTGGAGATGTTGGCCAATCATCCCGATAAGCAAAGTTTACTTCGCAACTACAAACCAGAGGAGTTGACCAGCGAGACGGTTTATGAATGTGCCATCAAAGGAGATGCGATCGCAAAAGAGATCTTTGATTTTACCGGGCAATTGCTGGGTGAGGCGCTGGCCAATTTCGTGATGTTCTCATCACCCGAGGCCATCGTTTTGTTCGGGGGGCTGACCAAGGCCGGAGATTTAATTTTAAATCCGACCCGCAATGCCATGGAGGCTAACTTAGTACAAGTATTTAAAAATAAAGTGAAGCTCGTCTTTAGTAACCTCAAGGAGGCCGATGCGGCTATTCTGGGCGCCAGTGCATTGATCGCGGATGAGGACTGATGACCACTTTTCTTTGAACAATCATTCGTAGCCGTTAGCGCTGCGACTTTATCATAAAGACCCCGGGAACGGCCCGCTGCCCTTCTTTATCGGAAGGACGAATAGTCTCTTTTCCGTTGATCAACATACAACTGCTGCCACCACCGTCAAGATTTAGTGCCTCTACGCAACCGATCTGTTGCAAAAGAAGTGCCGTTTGTGTCAAGGTAAGCCCCTCCGCCTTGCCCGGAAAACGACCTTCGACCACCAATACGATCAATTCCCCATTGG
>CANGTM010000055.1 GCA_947456825.1 Chitinophagaceae bacterium | reverse complement strand
TCCTACTTTTTTAGCCTGGGCACTATCTTTTAATAAGCCTCTGACTAATCCACCTCCGGCCGAATGTCCAATCAGATCTACTTGTTGCGCACCTGTTGAGATCAGTATCCGGTCGATCAATTGTATCAGCGATAGCTCATTTGTCTTTCCGTTTCCGCTAACACTGTTCCTGTCAAATGCAAATAGACGATCTCTGCAGTAGCCTGCTTGGCTCAAGAAGTGAGTGGCGTTCGACCAGGTATCTCCCGAGGCCAGAAATCCGTGTACAAATATCACCGGCCGTAGTGCAGGATCGCATTGGGCATTCGACAAAAGGGAGGGTAGTATCAGTAGGGAGAGGAGTATTTTTTTCATCGTCTCAAGTTTATGTCATTAAGATCTGCGCTGGCTTATTGCTCTTTCTGAAGCTGAATTAAATAATCAAATAGATTTTCTCCGGTAGCCAGATTTAGTTTTTTTCGAAGGCGATATCGGCTGATCTCGACACCCCTTACCGAGATGTTGAGTAGTTGTGCGATCTCTTTCGAAGATAGATTCATGCGTAAGTAAGCACAAAGTTTTAGCTCGCTGGGGCTAATTTCGGGATGCTTGTTCTTTAGCACGATCACAAAGTCGCTGTGCACCTTATCGAAGTGCTTGGCAAAATGGTCCCACTCCTGATCGATCTGTTCATCTTCGCTCAAGGCCTTGATCATTTTCTTGAGCTCTGTTTGGGCTTGTGTATTTTCAACTCTTTTTGCCAGCTGGTTCAATTCTGTTTTAATTTTCGAGATCAATTCTCCCTTTTTTACCAGGTGCATGGCAGATGAGGCTAACTCTGAGTTCTTGTACTGGATCTCCGATTCGAGATTCACGTTTCGTAGCGTCATCAGTTCTGTCTCTGCTTTATTACGCTCCAGCTCGTGTATATAGAGAATTCTTTTTTGCTCTGTTTCGAAGGCCTCTTGTTGTTGCTTGAATTTCTGTTGCTGTCGTCGGTAGCCAGCGGTAACGGCCAATGAGAGAATCAACAGGTAGGCGGCCAATGCGGGCTTGCTTGTATACCAGGCGGGTAAAATTGTAAAGGCAAATTGACTTACCGCCGATTCGGCACCAAGATTATTGCGCACTTTAACTTCAAACCTGTAGTCGCCTTGCGGCAGGTTTGTAAATTCCTTGTCGGTTCTCTTGGTCCATTCGGACCAACGCGAGTCGTATCCTACAAGTCGGTAGCTATACTCCAGCGAACCTGCGTACGGATACGGAGGGGCCGCGAACTCAAAACGAATGTTTTTCCAATTATGATCTACGGCCGGGTTGCGCTGATTTGGTTTTTCAACAGGTACATATCCTCCAAATATGAGGCTATCATATTGCTGTCCGATCCTTACACTTCGTATACTGACGCCCAATTGAGGTTTTTGGTTCTTGTATTTTTCGAAATTCAAGTGGTATATGCCTGTTTCGCCCGCTAAGAAAATATTATTCTTGTCATAAGGATAGATAAATTCAAATCCACTGAGCAATCGGTTGTTGAATTCCGACAGGTAGGTTACCGTGGGTTTTTCTGGGACGGCAAACTCAATGACTCCCAGATTTTTCTCATGAAAGAACCAAATATTGCCAGCGGCATCCTCTTTCAGGTAGCGGATACTTTGGTTGCCTAATAGCGATTTAAACTCTGGTGCAATCACATAGGCGTCTGTTGCGGGTTCGTATTGGTAAATACCTTGCTCGGTGGCAGCCAGTATTTTTTCTTTTATTTTAAACACATGGTTATTGAGCAGCGAGGGAAGGCCCTTTTGTGTGTCATATTTGCTGACCGTCGTAGAGGTATCTTCTTTTCTCTCCACGCGAAAAATCCCATGATAAGGGTGCGATATCCAAATACTTTGTAGCGCGTCGATGGCTATGTAGCGAGACGATTCTTGAAAAGCCGGTATAGTCGCGCTTGGGGCAAAGCGACCGTCTTTGAATGAAAAGTATTGAACCCCTTTGTAGTTTCCAGCGATAAGCTCATTGCTGGGATAGGTGCTGCTGGTGGGCATAAAGTTCCAAAATCCCGTTATTCCACTAATAGGGGTGGCTCGTGTATCGTCTACACGAAAAGCTCCCTCGTGATGTCCGAGTAAAATTTGATCATTGACCTCTTGTAGCGACCATACCTGTCCGGTGGTATTAGCGATTGGTAAAAAACGGCCTTGGCTAAAGCTGAGGTCTTGTTTGTCTTGTAGCGTGGTTACATACGCGCCATTCGAGGTGCCGATATATAATTTCCCATTCCGAATCAAGGTCGTGTATCCAGCGGCCTTTTGCTCACTAGGTAAGATCTGTTTGATGGCGCTGTTGAAAGCAATAAAATCGATGCCATTGTCAAGCCCCAGCCAAAGGTTGGCGTCTCGATCTGCGAATATGCTTAGCACATTATTGTTCTGTAACCCTTCTTTTGAGGAGAAATGTTGTACCAGGTTCGCCTGGTTATCTACTATATAGACCCCGCCATTACTTGTACCCATCGCAATTCTGTTGTCATCGATGCGTGTGGTACTGTAAATTCGGTCAGTTTTAAGTTGGCGCGCCAGTGGAGTGGAGAGTGGCTGCAGTAATTCTTTCTCTTGCCAGAACAAACCGTTTTTTTGCATGGCTACCATCAGGCGTCCCCCCAGCCCCGTTAGTAGTCCGGTCACTACATCGTTTGCGGGAAGTGGGTTGCCGTTTTGTAACACGCGCCATGCATTGTTTTCAAACAACATCAAGCCTCTTGCCATGTCTTGCGCGTAAAGTCTATTGTTATTCAAACCCATGTATCCCCACTCGGTGGGGGCTTTGTATACGGCAAAGGCCTTTCCTGTGTAGCGAAGTATGGCCTGTGAGGTCCTGAACCATATTTCGTTTTGGAGACAGACAATGTCCCACACATCCCCAAATGACCGGTAGGCCGCTGGAATAAGGCTGGTAAGCGACCGGTAGCTAAGTCTGCCAGTCGGTCCTGCCGCAAAAAACCCCAGTTCGTCTTGCCCACCGACGTAGATACGTTGGTCGTTGCTAATAGACAGCGAGCGTGCAATCGTTCGGTTGGGCAGGGGGTATAAATTCCAAAATTGCCCGTCATAGCAAAGTAGACCCTCGTTATTTGCTATATATATTATGCCATTACTATCTTGTTGTATATCCCAGTTTTGAAGACCCGCCGCATATATTTTTTTGGGATAATTAACAATATCGGGCAGGCCAATGGTGTTTTGGGCTTGCGGCCCCAATACGATTACTAAAAGGGCAATAGTAGTTAGCAGGAGCTTCATAGGTGATGTAATGTATAAATTTTATTGATGTGTTCTATTTTTTCTGGTGATGTAGCATTGATGTAATATAAAGCTATTGATAATCAAATATTTAATATTTAAGATGTAGTATTGAAGAGGCAAATTAATAGCATAGGGTGTTGATTCTACATATCATTGCACCGTCATTTTCTCACTTTTTAACGAGTTGCTAAATCCTGCTGTATGAAAAAAAAGCACGTTCTTCTGTGCCTGCTAGCCATGGTTTTCGGATTTTTTTTGGAGCTCCATGCGCAAGGCATCACTATCTCTGGTAAAGTTGCCCGACAGTCTTCGGGCGAGGCCCTTTCGGGGGTGAGTATCAGCGTAAAAGGTAAGTCAGCCACTACCCAAACCGATGCGATGGGCATGTTTAGGCTCTCTGGTCTCTCTAAAGGGGATCAATTGGTGTTTAGTTACACTGGCACCAAAACGACTGAAATTACTGTCGGTTCGGCTACCGTCCTCTCCATACAATTAGAGGAGTTAGCTACCGCCACGCTTTCTGATGTGGTCGTACTCGGCTATGGGACCCAAAAGGTGACCAAGGTTTCGGGTGCTATTTCTACCATTAAAGGCGCTGACATTGACAAGCTCAGACCAGTGCGTACAGAAGAGGCGTTGCAAGGAAGAGCCTCTGGTGTTAATGTTATCCAAGGGGGCTCTCCCGGTTCTAAGCCTACCGTTTTGATCCGTGGTATTCCTTCTTACTCTGGTACCGATCCGGTTGTTATTATAGACGGAGTGCCTCAAACACTCACCGACCTCAATGCGATCAACGCATCTGAGATCGAATCGATCAACGTATTAAAAGATGCCGCTACCACGGCTATATATGGTGTAAAAGGTGGAAACGGTGTAATTGTGGTAACGACACGTTCGGGGCGCAAGAACCAGAAGACGGAGATCTCTGTCAATACGAACTATGGAATGCAAGAAGTAGCCAACACCGTTGGGGTGCTTAATGCAACTGAATATGCTGCCATGGTCAATGAAGGAAGCACGGTAGCCGGCGGGCCAGTTATTTTCCCGAACCTGTCTACAGTGGGGGTGGGCACCAATTGGCAAGACCAGATCTTTAAGCAGGCTACTTTGCAAACACACAGTATTTCGGCCCGAGGCGGTAGCGAGAATATTACCTATTTTTTGTCGGGCGGTTTTCTAAGCCAGGGAGGAATAGTAGGGGGTGATGATAAGTCGTTGTTCCGTAGGGGCAACCTGACCGCCAACCTAGACATCGACCTGAGCCGTAAGGTCAAGTTGTTGCTCAATACCACTGCAGTGGTGCTTGATGGAAAGGGGATACAGGAAAATTCCTTCAACTCGGTGATCGGCAGCGCCCTCAATTTTGATCCTACCGTTCCTGTCCTCAACACCGTTCCCAACACCGTTGGACAATTCGGATTCAGTAATCTTATTCTCTCCGAGATTTTCAATCCCGTTACCAAATTAGAGAACACCTATAATAAGAATACCGGTTCTAAGCTATATGGTAAATTCGAGATGCAGTATAGCCCTATCAAACAGCTGCGTTTTACTAGCCGTTTTGGTTACACCAAATATGATGGAAACGCCAAAAGTTTTACACCGCTGGTATTCTATGGCCCCAACAACGTAGATAATTCCATGAATGCAGACGGCTCTGCCGTGCTGGGCAGAAACAACAGTGTTTCTCACGAAAAGGTGAGCAATTTCAACTACACGTGGGAATCTTTTGCCAACTACGATTTTAGTATTGGCGATGACCACAATTTCGAAACTGTCGCAGGGTTATCGGTTGCCAAGGTTTCCGGAAACACGGCCGGTGCTTCTCGTCAGGATGTTCCTTTCAATTCTTGGGAGTTCGCCGACTTTACGGCTGCGGTAGGTAATAATAATGCCACTAATTCGAATGCGCTCAGCGGGTATTACTACCAGTACTTTCGCCGCAATCTCTCCTCTTTCTTGCGCTTCAACTACGATTATCAAGAAAAATACCTCGCCTCTTTGACCGCCCGCCGCGATGGATCGTATGCTTTTGGAAGGGAGAACAAAAACGCCAATTTCCTTTCCGGCTCTGTGGGTTGGGTCGTAAGTCGTGAAAAGTTCTTTAAGGCCGATTTTATCAATTATTTAAAGGTCAGAGGTAGCTATGGTACCATCGGAAACGAGAACGTTGATCCGCAGTACGTCGGTATCATTACCGGAGGTCCCAGTTATGGTCCTACGGCCAATAGTAACGGTTATAACTTCTCCAACGTGTTTTACCCTGGTTCAACCGTAGGTTCAGCTGCCAATGATGCGCTTCGTTGGGAAAAGCAGACGCAAGCCAACGTTGGTTTCGAGATGACCATTTTCAATAACCGCGTTAGCCTTACCGCCGATCTGTTTCAAAAAGAGGTGGATGGTCTGCTCTTTACGCCGTCTGCTTCTTTATACCTGGGCACAGTGCCCATTCCTACTGCTAATATTGGAGCTACCCGCAGTACCGGTTACGAGATCTCTTTGGGTTATAGTTCACTGCCCGGAAAAAAACTCAGGGTCAACACTAATGTCAACTTTACAGCTGCTAAGAACGAAGTGACGGCCACCAACTCTGACGGCACTGCCAAGATCTTTGGAGGATATTATTTCAATGGACAAAACCAGAGCGTAACGGTTTTCGAAAGAGGCCAAACGCCAGGGTATTTTTATGGACACAGAGCCATCGGCATCTTTCAAAATGCGGCTGAGATCGCCGGGGCTCCCTCACAGGCCGGCGCAGTTCCTGGAGATATTCGCTATGCCGACATGGATGGAAACGGTGTTATTGATGCCAACGATAAAACAAAGATCGGCGATCCGTTCCCGGACTTTACCATTGGCTGGAACCTGAATCTCGAATACAAGAACATCGATCTCACCGCCTTTACGTATGCATCAATCGGCAATGATGTGTATAGCGCTTGGGAAAGAAACGGTAACTATACGAATCGCAGCCGAATGACCCTGGCCCGTTGGACCGGTGAGGGGACTACCAATGACCCCCGCTACCCTCGTTACAGCTTTACTGATGCTAATAGCAATATTCGTGTTTCGGATCGCTATGTGCAGGATGGTTCCTTTATCAAACTCAAGAATATCCAGTTAGGATATACCCTGCCTGCCACATCGCTTAAGAACGTATGTAAGAGCCTGCGTGTTTACTTGCAAGTAAGAAATGCACTTACGCTGACCAAATTCACAGGTCTCGATCCGGAAATTGCTGGCGGTATCATGGATACCGGTATCGATCGTGGCGCTTATCCCCAGGCCCGTTCATTCTCTTTTGGACTAGACATCAAACTATAAACCCGAAAACGATTTAGTTTATGAAAAAGCAATTCATTTATGTGTTGAGTCTGGTCACGCTGCTCACCGGATTCACCGGTTGTACCAAGTGGACCGATTACAACCCCAGAGAAGATTTCCGTATTACCGAAATGGATTATCTGCAATCGGAGTCCGACTACCGGACCATGGCCGTGAGTGTGTATACACCACTGCAGTGGTTAACCCATGCGCCTATGATCGGCGATATCGCTACCAACGATGCTAACAGCGGTGGTGAGAATGCCTCTGATGTGCTCTCCTTTCAGCAGATCGATGATTTTACGCATACGCCTGTCAATGCCATCTTAACAGAGCTGTGGCAAGCGGCCTACGAAGGAATCAATCGCGCTAACTACATGCATCAGTACAAATCGCTTAATCCTGCTGGAAAGGCGGTCAATTTTGCGGGCAAGGATGCATTGTATGGCGAAGTCTATTTCTTGCGTGCCTACTATTATTTTCATCTGGTGCGTTTCTTTGGTGACGTACCCCTTTTCGTAGATCGCCGCCTCTCACTTAGCGATTCCAGAAAATTGCAACGCTCGCCGAAGGCAGAGGTATATGCACAGATCGAACGCGATCTGGCAGCGGCCATTACCGCATTGCCTGCCACACAAGTGATGAAAGGGCGTATCACCAAATATGCGGCACAGGCCTTACTAGGCAAGGTGTTGCTTTATCAAAATAAGTTTGATGCAGCCGCTACTACGCTGGACGCTGTCATTACATCGAATGCCTTTTCGCTTCCATCAGATTTTGGTTCAGTTTTTCTCGCTTCGGGAGAAAATGGTCCCGAGTCTATTTTCGAGATCCAATACTCTAACAACTCTCCTTACTATAATTGGGGAGGCAGTAACCGCGGCCAGGGTAATTTGGCCGTACAAATGTGCGGTGTACGCGGCTTAAATGGAAATGCCTCTATGCCCTATGCCAGCGGATGGAGCTTTAATCTGCCCACTACCTCTTTGGCCAATGCCTTTACGGCCGGAGACAGAAGAAAGGCTGTTACTATCTTGGAGATAGAGGCATACAAGCAGGCTAATCCCGGAATGGGGATCACCTATCAGGTAGCTCCCTATAAGAATACTGGCATGTACAATCAAAAATATCATCCTCGCAAAGGCGAAACCTCAGGCCAAGTGGAGTTGAACTATCTCAATAATTATAGGGCTATTCGTTATGCCGATGTTTTGCTGATGGCTGCCGAAGCCTTCAATCGTTCTAGCACCGCTAACGATGCAAAGGCGCAACAATATCTCAATTTGGTTCGTGCCAGGGCCTTTGGAAGTACGCAGAACAATATTTCTGCTACCGGTACCGCTCTGCGTCAAGCGATTTGGGATGAAAGACGTTTAGAATTGGCAATGGAAGGAGATCGTTTCTTCGATCTGGTACGCACCGGTCAGGCAGCCTCAAGGATCACTGGATTTGTGGCTGGCAAGCACGAGGTCTTCCCCATTCCACAGCCCGAGATCGATATCTCTGCGCTCACGCAAAATTCAGGTTATTAATCTTACATCCAATAAATAGAAATGTATGAAATACATCCTCACCCTCAGCATCCTGTTAGCGACACTGGCTGGATGTCAAAAAGAAAAATTCGAGGACGTCTCCTTTGCCGCCAATGGTAAGGCTCCCGATTCGTTGTCGGTACTTTTTGAGATCACCCAAGATAATACCGGACTGGTAACCATCACTCCCAATGGAGTCGGTGCTATCAGCTACGATGTGTATTATGGTCACGGATCTACGACACCCGTTAAGGTAGCTGCCGGAAAGAACACTACGCATATCTATCCTGAAGGAGTGTACAATGTAAAGCTGGTGGGCTATTCCGTCAATGGTAAGA
This sequence comes from Chitinophagaceae bacterium, assembly GCA_947456825.1. Classification (GTDB taxonomy): domain Bacteria; phylum Bacteroidota; class Bacteroidia; order Chitinophagales; family Chitinophagaceae; genus JJ008. Next base: position 2,616 of record CANGTM010000055.1, on the reverse strand, counting down.
TGACCGAGATGACCAAGCAGTTAACGGTAGCATTTAGGGCACCCGAAAACCTGCAGGTTACGGCGACCATAGATCCAGCCAATAACTACAAGGTCAATGTATCGGCTACTGCTCTTTACGAGACCAACTTTAGGGTATTTTTCGGAGCCAGTCCTAACGAAACGCCAGTCACCTTCTTGGAGGGGCAAACCGTTAGTTACACCTATGCTGCTACCGGCACTTATAATATTCGTGTCGTAGCACAAAGTGGAGGAGCCGCAACCAGTCAGCAAATCGTTCCGATCACCATCGTGGACCCCATTTTATTGCCCCTTACGTTCGAATCACCCACTATCAACTACAACTGGTTCAATTTTGATGGCGGTAACGTAACCGTTATCAATAATCCGCAGGCTACTGGTATCAATACCAGTAGCAAGGTAGCCCGTATGGTAAAAAATGCCGGTCAACCCTGGGGTGGTAGTTTTCTGACCCTAAGCTCCAATATCGATTTTAGTGCGAACAAGATCTTTAGGATGAAGGTCTTCTCTCCTCGCGTAGGGGCCAAAGTATTGCTCAAGGTAGAGAATAGCGCCAATGGAGCTATCAACTTCGAAAAAGAGGTACTGACTACCGTGGCCAATGCGTGGGAAGATTTGGTCTTTGATTATCGCACCATCAATGCTTCGCAGAATTACAACCGTATCGTTGTTATTTTCGACAATGGTACAATGGGTGATGGATCTGCCAACTTTACTTTCTTGATGGATGATATTCGTTTGGTCAACACGCTGCCTTTGAGCTTGCCGCTTGACTTTGAATCAACCTCTACCAACTTCAATTGGTTCGATTTTGACGGCGGAAATGCCACCGTGGTTCCAAACCCTCAGATCAATGGAATCAATACCAGCAGCAGAGTCGGTCGTATGATCAAGAATGCAGGTCAGCCCTGGGGCGGAAGTTTTCTTACGCTCAGTCAGCCTATGGATTTTAGCGTTAACAAAGTTTTCCGGATGAAGGTATTCTCTCCACGTGTGGGAGCCAAAGTACTGTTGAAAGTAGAGAACTCCACCAATAGCAACATCAATTTCGAAAAAGAGGTTACTACCTCTATCGCAAATGCATGGGAAGACCTGGTTTTTGATTACAGTGGAATCAATGCTGCCAATGTGTACGACCGAATAGTGCTCATCTTCGAATTGGGAACCCCCGGTGATGGCTCAGCCAATTTTACCTTTCTGTTCGATGATATTCGTTTGACCAACACATTCCCCGTCGCGATCCCCCTCAACTTTGAATATCCGGTTACATACGGTTGGTTCGATTTTGACGGTGGCAACGTAACCGTAATCAATAATCCACAGTCCGGAGGTATTAACACCAGTGCCAAGGTTGCCAGGATGATCAAGAATCCCGGTCAACCCTGGGGAGGAAGCTTCCTGACCTTATCTCAGCCTATCAATTTCTCTATCTCTCGCACCTTTAAGATGAAAGTATTTTCTCCTCGTGCAGGAGCAAGGGTGTTACTCAAGGTAGAGAACTCGTCTAATCCTGCACAAAATTATGAGCGAGAAGTGGCCACTACCGTGGCTGGTGGTTGGGAAGAGCTCACCTTCGATTATAGCGCCATCAATACATCCAATGTGTATGATCGGGTCGTTCTTATTTTCGAATTAGGCACTCCCGGAGACGGATCGGCCAACTTTACTTTCCTCTTCGATGATCTCAGACTTCATTAATCATTTAAATAACCTGACATATGCTTACCATTAATAAAATACTTACAGCCGCCGTACTCTTGATTACGTTGTCGGCTTGCGAAAAGCAGTCCTACTCTTTTGGGGACCTCAAAGCGCCCACTGATCTTTCGCTGACCACTGTGGTGGCTGGCGTAGATGCCGCTAATCCGGGTGGTAATGGCACCGGTAATGTGCAAATTACGGTCAATGCAAAAGGCGCACTGTCGTACGTAATTGATTTTGGCGACGGCCAGCAACGCGTAGTTCCTACCGGTTCCCTCACCTACAAGTATGGTATTCCCGGAACATCCGATTATACGATCACCGTCAATGCTATTGGAACCGGGGGCAGTATCTCGACCATCAGTAAAAGGATAAGAGTGTTCGTGGCCTTTCAAATTCCTGCTACTATCCTGAATGCGTTAACAGGAACCTCTTCGCGTGTCTGGGTAACCGATAGGGATGCTCCCGGACATTTTGGAGTGGGTCCCAGCGATGCTTTCTCTCCCATTTGGTATTCGGCAGGTCCCAATACACGTGAGGCTTGTGCCTATGATGATGAGATCACCTTTAGTAGAGATGCCGCTAATCGAGTCTCAATGCGAGTCGATAACAAGGGGGCGTCTTTTTCTATCGGAGCATCTAGCGCCTTCTACGGGTTCAGCGGAGGAGACAATTGCTTTACCATCAACCCGGGCGGTCTTAAATCGCTCATATTTCAGAATGCTACCTCCGCTTCTACGCCGGCACAGTCTACCCGTATCCAATTTACAGTACCTGGTAACGGGATCATTAATTTTGGGACCGGCGGAACCGTCTACGAGATACTCGAGATCACAGCCACCACCATGCATATCCGCAATATTGGAACAGATGGTAACTCATGGTATCAAAAGTT
>CANGTM010000054.1 GCA_947456825.1 Chitinophagaceae bacterium | reverse complement strand
GCGAAATGGCGACGCTCGCTTTTAAAAAATATGTTAAAAAAGAGTTCGCCGATCTGGCATACAGCGTGCCTTTATACGTAAAGGAGTTTGAAGCACGCAAGTAAAATATAAATTTTTCGTCATATGTGGATACGGATAGAGTTCGTTCAACTTTATCAGGTAAATTTGCATCCATGATGAGTAATTATTCGCTTACACTCTCCTACCCCGAACACAAAGAAGGAAGTTTAAAAATAGATTTGCTAGAGCTGAAAAAAGCTGCCGTTATTTTACGGGCGCTCAACCACAAATTGAGACAGCAGATCTTACGACTGATCGATGAGAACAAAAAGATAACCGTTACGGATATCTATATCAAACTGCGACTGGAACAATCCGTGGCTTCACAGCATTTAGCCATTCTACGAAAAGCGGGTTTTGTTAAAACATCTCGCGAAGGCAAGTACATCTACTACTCCGTCAATCCCGAGCGGCTTAACGAAGTAATGCGCTATACCTCGCAGCTGCTTACGCACCAGTAGATCAGTCATTTCATTACGTTATAGTTGGTCGGCCATGTTGTGTGTTTCCACACCAAAGAGAAGATCCCCCTATACTCCTCTATAGAGCTTGTACTCCGCTTTCAATTGATGTCTCCATCTTCGGTGGCTCCATAAGTAATTGGCCGGATCGGCTTTTACGACTCGCTCCACTTCGCACTTGTATAAATAGGTCAATTGTTCGGGCGAGTAATTACGAGGCTGCTCACAAATTAGACGAGTACTAAACCGGTAGTGTCCTCGTCGGGTTCGCTCCATCTGTAACATCACCATAGCAGCATTATGCTGTATGGCTCCTTTGGCCGGGCCGGTAAAAAAAGGGGCAGGCTTTTCAAAAAAAGGCATCCAAAGTGCTTGATCGGGTCTTCCCGGATTTTGATCGGCACCCAACGCTAGCACTGCCGGGCGAGAGAAGATCATTTCTTTTTTTGCGGCAAATTGGTCGGCTGAAACCGCATGTCCCCCCAGGCGAGTACGCTGCCAAAGAAATAATCGGTCCATTACCTTATTGCCGATAGGTCGGTAAACAAAATAAAATGGATGTTTAAAAGCTACCGGCAATGTAAGATTGATGTATTCCCAATTGAACTGATGGGCCACCATCAACTGCACCGAACGCCCCTCGGCCAGAAGTTGTTCCACCACGCGCAAGTCGAGCGTTACCCGTCGAAGGGCTCCTTTGTTCGTTAGCGAAAGCATTTTGACAGACTCTAAGAAAGTGTCGGTAAAACGCAGATAGAAATCCTTAGCGATTTGTTGGCGCTCGTTTTCTGTCAAATCCGAAAAAGCTATGGCGAGATTCTGCAAAACGACCTCTTTACGGTATCCTATCACATAAAATAATATCCTAGCCACGCCCCAACTAAGCGCATGAAAAAAAGCAAAGGGCAAAAGAGAGAGCACCCACAATCCAGCTCGGGTCAATAAATACATATGGCAAAGATAGCCCCCAAAATCTCGAAATCGTACTCCGTAAATGATGAAGGCTTGCCAGTCATGATCTAGCAATGCAAGGTGCCATTAACCTGTAGAACATCTTCTTACAATACAATATTCTGTACCAGCGTACTCTTGTTGGGGTAATCGGTATTATAGTGAAGGCCACGGCTCTCTTTTCTAAAATGTGCGCCCTTGACGATCAAATAGCCTACTGTGATCATATTGCGCAGCTCCAATAGTTGCGGAGAGAGGGTACTGCTCTGGTAGAGTTGTTCAGTCTCTTCCCAAAGTAGATCAAGTCTTCGCAGGGCCCTTTGCAGACGTACGTCGTTTCTGACAATTCCTACATAATCGCTCATCAGCAGCTGTAACTCCTTTAAACTTTGGGTGATCAAAATCATCTCCTTGGGGTCTGTAGTTCCTTTGGCGTCCCAATCTGGGATAGCCATGGGTGTTGAGACCAATTCGATCTGAACAGACGCTTTTTCGAAACAACGATGAGCAAAGACCATGGCTTCGAGCAGCGAGTTACTGGCCAGGCGATTGGCCCCATGCAATCCGGTGCTGGCACACTCGCCACATACAAGCAAGCGATTAATAGAACTTTCACCCCACTCATTCGACTTGACACCACCACAACTATAATGCGCAGCGGGAGCTACGGGTATAAGTTGCTTAGATACGTCTATGCCGATCGAGAGACATTTTTCTTGAATGTTCGGAAAATGCGAACGGAATAAAGCGGTATCGATCGAACGGCAATCTAGCCAAACATGTTCGGTACCCGCCTTTTTCATCTCGGCATCAATGGCTCGGGCCACAATATCGCGAGGCGCCAGATCTTTTCGAGCATCATATCGCTCCATAAACGCCTCGCCTTTATGATTTCGTAGGATAGCTCCTTCACCCCGAACCGCTTCGGTTATCAAAAAGGCTTGCCCCCGCAGACCTGGCTCAAACAATGCCGTTGGATGGAACTGAATGAACTCCATGTTCTCGATACGCCCTTTGGCTCGATACACCATCGCTACTCCATCGCCAGTGGCAATGGCAGGATTGGTGGTGGTCCTATAGACTTGTCCGTTTCCACCACTGGCCAATACCGTAATACCGGCAAGTATTTTCTCGATCTTCTTGGTCTCGAGGTTGAGCGCATAAACCCCGTAGCATTCAATATCAGGTGTTGATTTGGTCACTAAATACCCCAAGTGATGCTGCGTGATCAGATCGATCACAAAACAATGCTTTACAACCTCTATGTTTTTATAGTGCCCCAGTGCTTGCAAGAGCGCTCGCTCCATCTCCATCCCCGTCACATCTTTGTAATGCAAAATGCGATGTGCAGAGTGACCACCTTCTTTTCCTTTCTTGTATTCCCCGATATCATCTCGATCGAAGCGGGCACCCCACTCAATAATTTCATCTACGCGCTTCGGACCCTCCTCTACCACCAGTCGCACAATTTCCTTGTTGCAAAGCCCATCGCCAGCGATCAGGGTATCTTCGATATGCTTCTCGAAACTATCCTCTTCGCCATTACCAACCACAGCTACACCCCCTTGCGCATATTTAGTATTGGTCTCGTCGGCCGTGGCCTTGGTGATGACTTTGATAGAACGATCAGGAAAACGCTGTGCCGTTTTGATGGCAAAGCTTAATCCGGCAATTCCGGATCCTATTACAAGAAAATCAGTTCGTGACATGAAAAAAAATTAATGCTGCCCATGACAGGTGCTGGTATCAGCGTTAGACGTTCGATCAACCCAGCGGTTCTACCCACGCATCATTTTCGCGCAACAAGTTGATGAGCTCATCTACCGCTACCTCACTATCCACGTTGCGCTTGACGATCTCTTTACCTCTATACAAAGTGATCTTGCCCGGACCACTGCCCACATAGCCAAAATCGGCATCGGCCATTTCGCCGGGTCCATTCACGATACAACCCATGATAGCGATCTTGACCCCTTTTAGGTGATGCGTTACTGCTCTGATCTTTGCCGTGGTCTCTTGCAAATCAAAGAGGGTTCGCCCGCAACTAGGACAACTGATATATTCCGTTTTGGAGATGCGCGTACGGGTAGCCTGCAAAATACTAAAGGCGGTATTGTTGGTAAACTGATGGATATCGCTGACCGGCAAATAGGTTCTACCCTTTACCTGTATGTTTTGCATCGAGGCCTCGGTGCGGTAACCCAGCGAAATACCGTCTCCCATACCATCAAGGAGCAAAGCACCTGTTTCGATCGCAAAATGGATCAGGTGCTCATCGGGTGTTGTACCATTACTGTCACAAACCAGCACGACAGGATTTTGAACGGCGCGCTGTTGTAATTCCATCAACATCCGACGAACGGATTGCATGGCATTTTGGTTGGTACTGCTCAAACAAAGCACTGCCGTCTTATCGTTGGCCACCGCTTCCAAAAACGTATAATCGTTGATACTAGTCGTGTCGCTGTAACAATCGAGCATCACAAAATTGAGCCTGTCACTCTTTTCCATCGCGGCGGCGTACCCGCTAGCGGCAAAAAGGGGAAAATAACTGTCCGAGGCAGCCTGTTGCCACGCATCCGGGAACACCAGCACTTTGAGGGTGCCGGGCAGCGCAAAGTTCAAGAGCTGGTGACCGGTAAAAATAAAATCTGCCGCGGCATCACCAATGGTCCACTTATCGGTCGTTGCATCATAGCTGTAACCGACACTTCGTAAATGATCGGGCGTAATTTGTTCTATTTTACTTAGATCGCTGACTACCACCGGTACTTGTCCTCCTCCGATACGATCGACGGCAAAGCTAGCTCGACGTTTGTATTCGAACGGGGAGTATGGAACTTTATCGATAGCAGGAACCACGCCTGATACCGGTTGCTGGTACCGCTTGACAATATCGCGGCAGACCGGAATCTCTAATTCGGGATCTTCGGTCAGCGATACGCGAATAGTATCTCCCAATCCATCTTCTAGCAAGGTGCCGATACCTGCCGCACTTTTGATGCGACCATCCTCACCATCGCCGGCCTCGGTTACGCCCAAATGCAACGGATAAGCTTCACCAAATTCTTGAAACATCATTTGCACCAATAAGCGATAGGCTTGTACCATCACTTGTGGATTGCTGCTCTTCATGCTGAGCACGATATTGTGAAACGATTCACCCCGAGCAATGCGCAGAAACTCCATGGCACTCTCTACCATACCGATTGCCGTATCGCCATAGCGACTCATAATACGATCGCTCAGTGAGCCATGATTGGTACCGATACGCATGGCCGTTCCTTCTTGACGACAAATGCGCACCAGCGGCGTAAAGCGTTCTCTGATACGCTCGATCTCTTCGAGATACTCCGCGTCGGTATAGTCGATCTGCTCGAACTTTTTCTTATCGACGTAATTGCCGGGATTCACCCTTACCTTTTCTACGATACGGGCTGCGATCTCAGCGGCATTGGGTGTAAAATGAATATCAGCAACCAATGGAACTTTGTAGCCGCGCTTATGAAGCTCGTCCCTGATAACTTTTAAATTTTCGGCTTCTTTTTTAGAGGGCGCCGTAATACGCACTAACTCAGCGCCCGCCTCAATGCAACGGATTGTCTGTTCTACCGTCGCGATCGTATTCATCGTATCAGTAGTGGTCATGGTCTGCACCCGAATGGGATGACCATTGCCCAACAGCAGGTCTCCGATCTTGACCTCGCGGGTGATCAGCCGTTGATATTGAGTTAATGAAGGTGCGTACAGTTGCATCGTTTACATATTACCCTTGAAGAATCCGAGCAAGGCTAAAATATCGGTCAATAATTGCTTATGACGCTCGGGTTGCAGTCCATTGGTGGCCGGAGTTTCGGTATTGAGAACAAAAAAGTAGGGATGATTGTTTTCTTCTACCCAACCAACGATCCAATTGATCGTATTTCCATTGGAAGCGGTACCGGTCCCGGTCTTATATGCCAGCCTGTAGAGCGAGTTACTTTCCATGAGCATGGCGCGCTGCACCATCTCTTGATAGGTTCTAAAAAAAGGTAGCTGGTTAAAATAAAGTCGCTTGACCAACCCAAGTTGTGCATCGGGAGTGAGCCGAACGGAATTATCGAGCCAAAACGTATCAACCGAACTATTGATTACCACTTTGGCTGTATCGTTCATGGCGCCGTATCCCATAGAATCGAGCCAAAACTGCATGGTGTCTTTGCCAATGCGACGAGCCACTTCTTGATAATAAGGAACAGCCGAGACCCTAAACGCTTGGTACATGCTCAGATCTTGATTCCACTCCGAATAAGAACGCACCACTCCATCCCAGGGAATGACCATAGAATCACTACTGATCTTTCCGGTTTGCAAACCGATCAGTGAGTTGACGATCTTAAAAGTGCTGGCCGGCAAATAAGCGCTATCACGAAAACGAGTGAGGTTATGTATGGTAAATCCGGTAGTTCCGTTATCCATCAAGGCAAAACAACCCTCGACATTATAAGCAGAAAAGATCGCAGCAATTCGCTTGTCTTCTTTGACATTATTAAAGGTGCAGGAACCAAGTAAGAAGGTGGCAGCCAGAAGGACTATCGATACTAAGCGCATGGATCTTGGGAATTTGAGCAAAGTTAATCGTTCTGCGCATAAGGCCTTTACGTCCTAGATGAGATAATGAGGGCGATGACGTTAAAAATTAGCCCACAGTAATGCAAAAGGGTGAACCAGAACTAGGCCAACACCCCTAACTCTTTGCCAACCTTAATAAAGGCAGCAATGGCCTTATCGAGATGCTCTTGGTGGTGAGCCGCACTCAGTTGCACCCGAATACGGGCTTGGCCTTTGGCGACCACTGGAAAAAAGAAGCCGATCACATAAATACCTTCCTCGAGAAGGCGGGCTGCCATTTTCTGGGCCAGTACTGCATCGTAAAGCATGATAGGAACTATGGGATGATCGCCAGGCTTTATATCAAACCCGGCCTCGGTCATTTTGGAACGAAAGTACTTGGTATTGTACTCGAGCCGGTCCCGTAACTCGGTGGTTTCGGTAAGCATATCGAGTACGGCAATAGAAGCACCCACAATAGAGGGCGCCAACGTATTACTGAAAAGGTACGGACGAGACTTTTGGCGTAGCATATCGATGATCTCCTTGCGTCCGCTGGTAAATCCGCCCGAAGCGCCGCCCAGTGCCTTACCCAAAGTGCCGGTAATGATATCGATCTTACCCATTACCCCGCGATATTCGTGCGTGCCACGACCGGTTCGTCCTAAAAAGCCCGAAGAGTGGCACTCATCGATCATAACGGCGGCATCGTATTGCTCGGCCAACGCCACGATCTTATCTAACTGAGCGATGGTACCATCCATACTAAACGAACCGTCCGTTACGATCACGCGACTGCGACAGGGAGCGGCTTCTTTAAGCTTGGCCTCCAGGTCTTGCATGTTATTATGCTCGTACCGAAAACGCTGGGCCTTGCACAAGCGAATACCATCTATGATAGAAGCGTGATTTAACGCATCGGAGATGATAGCATCCTGCTCATTGAACAAAGGCTCGAAAAGACCTCCATTGGCATCGAAGGCCGCTGCATATAAGATCGTGTCTTCGGTGCCGAGAAATTCAGATAATTTACTTTCGAGTTCCTTGTGTATGTCTTGCGTGCCACATATAAATCGAACACTGCTCATGCCATAACCCCGTTGATCGATAGCGCGGTGGGCCGCTTCTATCACTTTTGGATGTGAGGAAAGTCCCAAATAATTATTGGCGCAGAAATTAAGTACAGTATTACCGGCTACCACGATCTCGGCTTCTTGCGAGCTCTCGATGATGCGTTCAGACTTGTAGAGTCCGGCACTCTTGATCTCTTCGATCTCTTGGGCTATGCGTTGCACGAGCTTTTCGTTCATGGCAAGAATTTGCCGCAAAGATAAGGGCTGTTACCGCTCATGTAAAAGTGTTGGGACAGAATGCTCGTTAACATTTTTTTTAAACCTTTGGCAATAGCTTTGCATGCAAACTCCATTACCATGAAAAAACTGCTTTTGACTTCCGCCTTTAGTATTGCCTTGCTCGTTTTGGCAGGGGCGCAAGAAAGAAGAGACTCGGTCATCATCATTAAAAAATACACAAAAGATACGCTAGTCATTAAATCAGATACGTTGATTATGGGACCAACAGGGCGTACCCGTGTAACCATCGATACCGCTAAAAGAGGAATGATGACCATCATCACCCGCGTTGACAAAGGAGACGGACGAGAGGAGAAACAGGTAGAAGTTACCATCGACAATGATAATTCGCTGGGTGAGATGATCGAAAAAGGATTAGAGAAACTAAGTGACAGAAATGGTGGTTTTCTTGAACTAGACAAAGAGTTAAAATGGCCTTTAAAGGACCGTAAAGAAAACAAGAAACCAAAGAATATCGAAACCGACTGGATGATTCTAGATCTTGGGTTTTCGCGATATACCGATGCCACCAACTATGCGCAAGCCCAACAACTGGGATTTACAGGGGCAGGCATAGGCCAAGATCAACTAAAGGTAAAGACCCGATTTGCCAGTAACGTCAATATCTGGCTGGTCATGCAACGGTTGAATCTGGTCAATCATAAACTCAACTTAAAATATGGTATCGGTTTTGAATTGAATAACTATCACTTCGATCAGCAAAATGTATTGTTCCAAAAAAATCCCACCCGCATCTCCCTTCTGACCAACAACTTACCCAAAAAAGTAAAACTGGCGGCCGATTACCTGACCATCCCCATGATGCTACATTTTAATACCAATCCTTCTACCGATAAAGGTCTTCGCCTGTCCGCCGGTGCCAGTGCCGGTTTTCTATACTCAGCTCGTTACAAGACGAAATCTAACGGCGACATAACCAAAGTTCGAAGTGATTTTGACTTGGAACCGTTTAAATTTTCATGGGTAGGAGAAGTCGGTGTTCGCGGCATTACGGTGTATGGCAGCTTTGCTATGAATAATATGTGGAACAAAGCCCTTGATATGAAACCCTACTCCATTGGATTCAGACTAGGCGGCACGGATAATAGCGATCGTAAAAAGAAAAAGAAGAGCCCTGCAAAATCAACACGTATGAGTTGGGGGGAGCGGTTGTAACAAGAGTTATCCAACTAATATGAAGAAATGCGACAAATCAAATACGAACGATTTGGTAGTATCCCAGTCTGGTTAGGATACAAAAGAGCGCTGTTGAGATGGCAAGAAGATAATAACAGACTTTAAGAGTTTTACTGTCTTCTTTACTGGAGAAAGCAGTAATATTTTCTAGAAAAGAAAAGCCAAATAGCAAATGAGCAAGCTTTAGCATATGGGTAAAGCCGCCTAAGAAGAAAAGAAAAATAAAAATCCAGTCTAAAACTACTTTTATCATGTTATAAAATTTAATTCCACACCCTAAACAATCACCAACGGCGACAACCATTAATCCAACAGAAATTACTCCCGCCACTCTCCTACCAATCAGAATAAGAGCATCAACTACTGTTTGAACAGTTGCCCCACCGACGATGCTTTGCCAAAGAGCCTGAGCTTGCGTTAATCCAATTACTGTTGAAACAGCAGCTTGAAAACAAGTCCAAGGATCTGGTGGCATGACTGCTCTAGCGCTTTGAACCGTATGTGAACTTGCTGCTTCTTGGTACTCACGTGCCGTAAACAAAAGCCCCAATGTAATCAAACCCAATTGGTCATTTATAAATTTAGACCTAATATCGACATTTTTTTTAAAGAAAAAAAAGCTTGCAATTTTATTTGCTAGACTATTTTGGACAATCAAGCCCACGATATTATTCTTGGACTCATTTGCACTCCTCAAAGCCTTTACATCTATATTTTGAAAAACTTCAATCAGGGACTTTTCTTGGATTATTGAAATTTGCGCAACCCACATTTGCTCAGACCTATCCTTACTGCATGATGCAATAATGAGAGAAAATAATCCAATCAAAAGAAAAAAAACAACTTTTCATAGAGTAACGTTTTATTTCATCAATTTATTAACGCTAATCTATCACGCGTAAACGCCTAAAACATCAATTCTCACCGCTACTTATCCCCCGTAGTTTTACTAGCAAGTAAGTGCTCTTCAAAAAGATTTTTGAATCTCAAGAAATTACAACGTGGAGCCACGTAGATACACGGGGGATAACTAATTGAGCTATGCCATTCTTCCCTTCGCGATCTCTTCGACCACGGCGGGGTCTAGCAAGGTAGAAGTGTCGCCGAGTTGAGAAAGTTCTCCTTCGGCGATCTTGCGTAAGATGCGGCGCATGATCTTGCCACTGCGGGTTTTAGGCAGCCCGCTTACGAATTGAATCTTATCGGGCTTGGCTATAGGGCCTATCTGTTGTGTAACGGTTTGTAAAATATCGCGACGCATCTGCGCCTCATCGCCATGCAAGTGTTCAACGATCACGTATGCGTAGACACCCTGTCCTTTGATCTCATGTGGATAACCGACCACTGCACTCTCTACCACGCCCGCATGCATGTTGATGGCATTCTCTACTTCGGCGGTGCCCAGGCGATGACCGCTAACATTCAATACATCATCCACTCGACCGGTTATGCGATAGTTGCCGTTAGCGTCACGCAGCGCGCCATCACCTGTAAAATAAAGACCGGGATACGTGGCAAAATAATTGGTGCGACAACGTTCATGATCACCATAAGTGGTGCGCAAAATTCCCGGCCACGGAAAGCGCATGCAAAGATTTCCTTTTACGATACCTCTTTCGTCGGGCTCCACACATTCTTTTCCATTCTCATCGACCAGTATGGGTTGCACACCGGGCAGCGGCAACGACGCCCATGCAGGAATACCGGGGGTAACGCCGGCGAGATTCGAGACCAAACAACCTCCGGTTTCTGTTTGCCACCAAGTATCAACGATCGGACAATTGCCCTTACCAACTTGCTGGTGATACCAATGCCAGGCTTCTTCGTTAATGGGTTCACCCACGGTGCCGAGCACTTGTAGAGAGGAAAGGTCCTTGCCGGCAAGCGGATCGACTCCAAAACTCATGAGACTGCGAATGGCGGTAGGAGCCGTATATAAAATATTCACCTTGTACTTATCGACGATATTCCAAAACCGACCGGCATCGGGCCACGTTGGTATGCCTTCGAACATAAGGGTTGTTGCGCCAGCGCTAAGGGGGCCATATAATATATAGCTGTGGCCTGTAATCCATCCTATATCGGCGGTACAAAAATGGATCTGGCCGGGCTGGTATTGAAATACATTTACAAACGTGTAATTCGCCCAGATCATATAACCGGCTTGCGTATGTACAACTCCTTTGGGTTTACCGGTACTCCCGGATGTATATAAAATAAACAAAGGATCTTCGGCCTCCATAGTGGCGGCCGGCAATAATGATCCACTTTCTAGAACTTGCTGCGAAGCCTTTTCCATCTCTTCGTCCCACCAAAAGTCGCGGCCCTTTATCATGGACACAGGCGTATGTGTACGCGCATAGACAATAACGGTCTGCACCTGGTGCTGACCGGCAAGAGCTTCGTCGATCACTGCCTTGAGTGGAATATCCTTGGCACCCCGAAAGGCGCCATCGCAGGTAACTACACAAGAGGCCCCTGCATCTTGCAAGCGGTCACTGATGCTTTGTGCCGAAAATCCCCCAAAGAT
>CANGTM010000053.1 GCA_947456825.1 Chitinophagaceae bacterium | reverse complement strand
TCCAGCGACAGCATCGGTACCAGGTGCTGCACAGTGGGAAAATCGCGTGTCAGATCTTTAGCGACCCGTTGGGTAGGAGAGTCAGGAGTGACCAGAGAGGAGTGTTCTTTTTCAATTTTTTCTAGCGACTTGAACAGCAGGTCATACTCATAGTCAGAAAGCAACGGGTCGTTTATTACATAATACCGATACTCGTGAAAGCGCAACACCCCGCGTAACGCCTCGATGTCTTTTACGGCGATCCCTCCTCCCTTCTGCTCGGTTAGAAGTTCTTGGGTTAGGTTTTGCCAATAAAGGGTATCCTTTTTGTTGTACATGCGAACAATTGGGGTGTAAAGGTAAGCCGGACCCTGCGGTTAGCGTATTCCGAATGGAACCAGCCAAAAAAAAATCAGGATCGGTTAATGTGTTTCAAGTACATATTTGTATTTTTAGTGTTGACCTATAATGCTGCCATATGAAAAAGACCCTGCTGCTGCTCAGCTTGTTCGCCTGTTTGGTGCTGCCCTCTTACGCCCAGTTGCTTACCGGTACCCCCCTCTTTCCTCGTGATAACGATAATCTCTCCATTATAGTCGATGCTACCAAGGGCAACGGTGGTCTCAATAATTATTCGAATCCTTCGGACGTTTACGTGCACACCGGTGTCATTACAAATTTGAGTACTAGTGCTACCGACTGGCGCTATGTAAAATTTGGTTCGCAGAATCCTTGGGGTCAGCTGGTGCCCGGGTTGCAGGCCACTTCGCTAGGCAATAACAAATGGCGCTACGACATTACCAATATTCGGGCCTTTTATGGGGTGCCTGCCGGCGAAACGATCCGCCAGATCGCTATCTTATTTCGAAGCGGTAACGGAAATCTCAAGCAGACCAATACAGATGGGTCGGACATGTATTTACCCATTTTTCCCAATGAGCTCTCGGTGCGTTTTACAGACCCGCCTTTTCAACCAACCGCAATTCCCATCCCCGAGCCTATCGCTCGACAAGTAGGGCAAACCCTGCCAATAACCGCTCAATCCAGTACGACCGCTGCTACTATGCGTATCTACTATAACGGTACGGTCGCTCAAACTGTCACTAACGCGAGTACCATCAGTGCCAGCCCTGTGATAAGCGCGGCCGGCCCACAAGTTATGGTCGCGGAGGCGGTCAGTGGCACACTTACCAAGCGAGATACCTTACGATTTTTCGTAGGCGGTTCTGTTAATGTGGCACCCCTGCCAGCTGGTGTAAGAGATGGGATCAACTATGAAAGTGGAAATACTTCGGTCGTACTCGTGTTGTATGCCCCCGGCAAACAACGCATATCTGTAATTGGCGATCTGCCGGGCAGTAATTGGCAAGAGCAGACCAATTACGCCATGAGTCGTACCCCCGATGGAAATTACTGGTGGTTGCGCATTACCGGTCTTACACCCGGCACAGAATATGCTTTTCAATATTTAGTGGATGGAACACTGCGCGTAGGCGATCCCTACGCAGAAAAGGTACTCGATCCCTGGAATGACCCCTATATCACTCCTGCCACTTTCCCTAACCTCAAACCCTATCCCACCGGGCAGACCAGTGGTATCGTTAGTATTTTACAAACCAATTCGCCCGGTTACAACTGGACCGTGCCCAACTTTACCCGCCCCGATAAAAAAGGGCTCATCATCTATGAGCTGCTACTGCGCGATTTTATTGCCGCACACGACTGGAAGACACTCCGTGATACCTTAGGTTATCTGCAACGGCTGGGCATCAATGCCATTAAACTGATGCCGGTGGGTGAGTTCGATGGCAACGAAAGCTGGGGCTATAATCCCTCTTATTATTTTGCACCCGATAAATATTACGGTCCCAAAAATTCGCTGAAAGAATTCATTGACACCTGTCATCGCCGCGGCATTGCCGTTATCCTCGATATGGTGCTCAATCATACGACCGGCAGTAATCCGCTGGCAGCATTGTATTGGAACAGCACGGGCAACCGCCCTGCTGCCGACAATCCTTGGCTCAACGAAACGGCGCGTCATCCCTTTAATGTTTTCAACGATTTTAACCACGAGAGTATGGTGACCCGCTATTTTAGCAGCCGGGTCATGGAGCATTGGCTCAAGGAATATAAGGTGGATGGATATCGATTCGATCTGTCGAAAGGGTTCACACAAAATAATACGGGGTCCGATGTAGGGGCCTGGGGTCGTTACGATCCTACGCGGGTCGCGATTTGGAAGCGCTATTACGACACCATGCAACTCAAGTCGCCCGGTAGTTACGTCATACTCGAACATTTTGCCGATAACACCGAAGAGATCGAGCTCTCCAACTACGGCATGATGCTTTGGGGTAACAACACGTATAACTATCAAGAGGCCGCGATGGGCTTTATCAATAATTCCAACTTTAGCGGCAGCATCTTTACCGCAAGGGGTTGGAACCAGCCGCACCTGATCTCATACATGGAGAGTCACGATGAGGAGCGCCTTATGTACAAGGCCCTTCAGTTCGGCAGCTCATTTGGTGGCTACAATATCCGTAATCTCAATACGGCCTTGAAGCGTATGGAGTTGACCGCTGCTTTTGGCCAGTTGATACCGGGTCCTAAAATGATCTGGCAGTTCGGTGAGTTAGGATACGATTTTTCCATCAATCATTGTCCGGATGGCAGCGTCAATCCCAATTGCCGCACCTCTAACAAGCCTATTCGCTGGGATTATAATACTGTTACAGAGCGACGAAATCTCTATACGGTGTACAGCAAGCTCAACCAACTGCGCATGCATCCGCTCTATAAAAATAATTTCACCTCCAATCGAATCGTGCATTCGCTCTCGGGGGCTTTTAAATGGATGCAGTTGACTACCGACACATCTAACATAGTGGTCGTAGGAAATTTCGATCTGACCCCTTCGCAGGCCACGGTTAGTTTTCCGGGTGGAGGAACCTGGTACGATTATTTTGCAGGTACCACGTACAATCCCAACGCAGCAGGTCAGTCTATCTTATTGCAACCCGGCGAGTATAAAGTGTACGTCAATCGTAATATTGTGGGATCCGGAGGATCCGGTGGGGGCGGAGGTACTGGTGGCGGCGGCGGCGGAGGAGGTGGTGGTGGTGGATCCACGCCCGTTACCGAGTTGTCTGTAAAATTGCTGCCGAATTTGGTGGCTCGGGCCAGTGGTTCCACTGCGCAGTTAGAGATGCAACTACCATTGGCCGGTGCCGTGCAAGCCCAGTTATACAACCTGGCCGGACAGCGCGTTGTTCAATTGCACAATGGTCAACTGACCGAGGGGGTACACCGATTGGATATCACCGCCAAGCTGGCCACATTGGCCGCCGGTCTCTATGTTGCACAGGTGGTTACCCCCAGTGGCACGCAAACCATAAAACTGATTGTTCAGTAACCGAATCGATTGCTTATGCCAGAAAGAATCATAAAGGCATTCAAGAATGCCGAGATCGAAAAGATCAGTCATCTCGACTACTTTAACATAGCCGTATCCGTCGACTGCGTTATTCTGGGTTACGAGGATAAACAATTGAAGGTATTGCTCATTAAATCTGACCTCGAGGAATTCAGTGGGCTAAATTCGTTGTTGGGCGATCTGGTACGACCCGATGAAGATCTCGATGAAGCCTCCTACCGCATTTTGCGCGAGCGTACCGGGCTCAACGATGTGTATCTCGAGCAGGTGCAAACTTTCGGACGGCTCGACCGGCATCCATCAGGGCGCGTGGTAACTACGGCGTACTTCTCTTTGTTAGACCTCCATCATCACCAGTTGCGACTCAGTCATAACGATCTTCGTTGGCATCCTATCAATAAGGTGGGCAAACTGGCCTTCGATCACAAAGATATTTTAGACAGCTGTCTGCACCGGCTGCGTCAGCAGGTATTGGAGCGCCCGCTTATCTTTAGTTTGCTGCCAGAAAAGTTTTCGCTTCGGCAGTTACAAGAAGTGTACGAGGCGATCTTGGGCACCGAGCTAGACAGAAGGAACTTTCGCAAGAAGGTCAGCCTTAAGGATTGGCTGGTCGATCTAGGCGAAATGGAGACCGATGTCCCCCACCGGCCTGGCAAGCTTTACAAGTTAAATCCTGGCCTTAAAAAGCGTCTTAGAGCCAGATTAAGAGTCTCATAATATGTAAAATATTGTAAATCAATATACTATAATTTATTTTCTCGTGTGCAGCCCAAATCAGAAAATACTTGTCTTTGCGTTAACAAATTTTTTGTGAATTATAAAATATCGGTAATATTGTGTGTTTGCTACACATTCGTTTGTGTTTGTTGAAGACATTTTATTGCCTGTGTAGACAACCCGAATTGCTTAACCATTAATGATTGCTTATGTCATTATCTAAACTCTCGAGGGCCTTCAGCCTAATCGTGCTAGCCCTTGCAGTGCAAGTTTCTTTTGCACAAGACAGAGTGATTACCGGAAAGGTCTCTGATGCCAGTGGTGCCCCGCTTAGCGGAGCCAGTGTTGTTGCCAAAGGCAGCACACAGGGTACGCAAACTGATGCTGCCGGACAATTCCGTCTCTCTGTTTCTGCCTCTGTCAATGCCTTGTTGATTTCTTCCGTTGGTTTCGAGACCCGCGAAGTAGCCATTCAGGGTACAACGCTCAATGTAGCGTTAGCAGCCGCTTCGGCCTCCATGGAGGATGTAGTGGTTGTTGCCTACGGTACACGTCGCAAGACCGATCTTACCGGATCGGTAGTGGCAGTGGGTGCTAAAGATTTTCAAAAAGGTAACATCAACTCTGCCGAGCAATTGCTCGTTGGTAAGGTGGCCGGTCTTTCCGTAACAACCGGCGGTGGTTCTGCAGGAGGCGGAAGCCGTCTTCGCATTCGGGGTGGTGCTTCACTCAATGCCAGCAACGATCCGTTGTTGGTGATTGATGGAGTGCCCGTTGATGGAAATGGCATTTCTGGCTCTGCCAACTTGCTCAACACCATCAACCCTAACGATATCGAGTCGATGACCATTCTAAAAGATGCCTCGGCGACCGCACTGTATGGTTCTCGTGCCTCTAACGGAGTGATCATCGTTACTACCAAGAAAGGTGGCAAGGGCGCCGTTCGTTTCAACTTCAATAACGTTACTTCCGTTGGTATGATCGCCGATTATGTGGATGTGCTTTCTGCCGATGAGATCCGTGGTATCATTAACCGCGATGCCACAGCTACCGGTAATAACACGTACAAGGCTATGCTGGGCACTGCCAATACCGATTGGCAAAAAGAAATTTACCAGGCTGCCATTGGCGTAGACAATACGATCAGTGCCAGCGGTTCACTTGGTAACATTCCCTTCCGCGCCTCTGTAGGGTACCTCAATCAAAACGGTATTCTCAAAACCAACAACTTTAGCCGTATCTCTACCGCTATCAATCTTTCTCCCAAATTGCTCAACGATGATCTTTCTGTGAACATATCCGTAAAGGCATCACAGACCCAGAATCGTTTCGCCAACGAAGGAGCCATTGGAAATGCCGTTACGTTCGATCCCACACAACCTGTACTCTCAAATAATAGAAACTGGGGTGGTTATTATGAGTGGATCGCCGGCGGTCTTCCCAACGATCTTTCTAACCGTAATCCCGTAGGCTTATTGATGCTGCGCGATAACCGCTCTACTGTTAATCGTATGATCGGTAATGCTCAGTTCGAGTATACACTGCCTTTCTTGCGCGATCTGAAACTCCAGGCAAACCTGGGTATGGATTTTGCATCTGGTAGCGGTAACGATAATACCGACTCAGTGTCTGCCACTGCTTTCAGAGATGGTGGTCGCAGATCGTATTACGAGCAACAAAAGATCAACCAGCTGGCCGATGTAGGTCTGTTCTATTCAAAAGATATCAAGAAGATAAAATCCAAGGTAGACGTATTGCTCGCGCATAGCTATCAGAGTTTCCTGACCAAGGTCTCTAACTTCCCCACGCTTAGCTATCGTCGTATTTACGACCCTTCAAACCCTGCCAAGAAAGATACTATCATCGGTACCGAACCTGTGTTCAAGACCGATCGCCCCGAGTATCGCCTCGAATCGTATATCGGGCGTCTCAACTATACGTTGATGGATAAGTACCTGATCACCGCTACCATCAGAAGTGATGCCAGCTCTAAGCTGAATCCTAATGACCGCATCGGTTACTTCCCCTCTGTGGCCGTAGCTTGGAAGGCGAATGAGGATTTCTTCAAGAATTCAAAGACCGTTAACGAATTGAAGTTCCGCGCCAGCTGGGGGGTAACCGGTCAGCAAGATGGTATTGGATACTATTCGTACCTGCCCCGTTACTCACTTAGTAACAACACGGCCATGCAGCAGTTCGGCAATGCGTTCGTAAGCTACCTGCGTCCCGAAGGATACGATCCCTCGATTCGCTGGGAGACCACAACCACTACCAACTTCGGTTTGGACTACGGATTCCTCAACAACCGTATCTCAGGTACAGTCGATTACTACTCTCGTGAAACCAAAGACCTGTTGGCCAACGTAGCCGTTGCTTCGGGTGCGAACTTCGTCAACGAGATCGTTACCAACGTAGGTAACATCAGCAGCGAAGGGGTAGAAGTAGTATTGAATTTGGTCCCTATCCGTAAAAAAGATATTACCTGGGATCTTACGCTCAACTATTCGTACAACAAGGCGACTATCACCAACCTGCTTCGTAACCCCGATCCTAATTTCAAAGGGCAAGAGGTTACAGGAATCGGTGGTGGTACCGGTAACACCATCGGTATTCATTCCGTGGGCGCCTTCCCCAATAGTTTCTACATGCTCAAGCAGATCTATGATGCCAACGGAAATCCTATCGAAGGACTCTTCGAGGATACCAATCGTGACGGTATCATCAATAACGATGACCGCCAGATCAGCCAAAAGCCTGCGGCCGATGTACTGTTGGGCTTCAGCACTAACCTGACCATCAAGAAATTCAGTCTTGGATTTACCGGTCATGGTATGCTAGGCAACTATCTCTACAATAACGTCAACTCTAACAACGCGGTAATGCGTGCTGTTAAGAATCCTGTGCGCTTCATCGGTAATGCAACCCGCAACTTCCTGACCACTAATTTTGTCAACAACTGGTATCTCTCCGATTACTATCTAGAGAATGCCTCTTTCTTCCGCTTAGACAACATCAACCTTGGCTATAATGCCGGAAGAGTGCTCAACGACAAAGCCTCGCTTCGTATCAGCGCCAGTGTGCAGAATGTTTTAGTTCTTACCAAATACAGCGGACTCGATCCGGAAAATGCCGGAGATGGTGGCGTAGATAACAATATCTATCCCAGACCCCGTGTATTCTCGGTAGGGTTCAATCTTGATTTTTAATTAAAAAAAGGTTTGCGTTATGAAAAATATGTCAATCAAAAACATGCTGCTCGCCGTACTGGCGATGGTAATGATCAGCTCTTGCTCAAAGCAGCTGAATCTGTTTCCGCAGAATGACCTGACCTCCGAAGATGTGTACGCTACCGCCGCAGGCTATCGCCAGGTGTTGGCTAAGATCTACGGCGGATTGGCGACTACCGGAAATATCGGCCCTGCCGGAGCTTCCGATATTCAGGGTCTGGATGAGGGATCACAGTCTCCCTTCTTGCGTGGTTTCTTCAATTGCCAGGAACTACCCACCGACGAGGCTGTGGTATCTTGGAACGACCAGACCATCAAGGATTTTCACAACCTGAGTTATTCGAGTGCCGATCCTTTTTTAAAAGGAATGTATGCTCGTCCCATTTATAATATCATGGTGGCCAACGAATACCTGCGTGAGTCGAGCGATGCCAAGTTGGCCGCTCGCAAGATCGCCGGTACCGATGCTACCAACATTAAAGCCACTCGTGCCGAGGTTCGCTTCTTGCGTGCCTTCAACTATTGGGTGATGATGGATCTCTTTGGTCGCTCCACCTTTATTACAGAGGCCAACGAGGTCGGAACAACGCTCCCCAAAGAACGTACTCGTGCAGAGCTGTTCACTTATATCGAAACAGAGCTCAAGGCTATTGAGACAGAACTTAAGACCGCTCGTACGATCGAATATGGTCGTGTCGATCAGGGTGCCGCTTGGGCGTTGCTCGCTCGCTTGTACCTGAATGCGCAGATCTACACCGGTACGGCTCGTTGGAGCGATGCCATTATCTACGCACAAAAGGTGATCAACGGTGGTTATAGCTTGCATGGCAACTACCGCGAGTTGTTCATGGCTGATAATGATAAGCGTACCAACGAGATCATATACGCCATTGCCTGCGATGGTTTGCGCACTCGTTCTTTCGGAAACACGACCTTCTTTATTCATGCTGCTGCCGGCGGAGACTTTGCTGACTTCGGCACCAACCAAGGTTGGTTCGGATACCGTGCCACTAAGGGACTTGCCGATAAGTTTCCCGATCTGACCGGAGCTACCGACAGACGAGCTATGTTTACTACATCATTGTATGGCACCAGTGCTTCTCAGATCGTGATCAACGATGTTTCTGATTTTAGTAACGGACTCCATGTTTGCAAATGGCGTAACATTCGCTCCGATGGTCAGGCCGTTTCTGATCCTACCACGTATTGGTCCGATATTGATTTTCCTGTGTTCCGCTTGGCTGAGATGTATCTGATCTATGCCGAAGCCACCCTGCGTGGTGGTACCGGTGGCGATGCGGCTACTGCGCTTAACTATATCAATCTGCTTCGTCGCAGAGCGCATAACGGAAGTTCTACTGCCGATATCGTCTCTAGCCAGCTCACGCTTGCCTTCGTGCTCGACGAAAGAGCCCGTGAGTTGTATTGGGAAGGACATCGCCGCACCGACCTGGTTCGCTATGGTCTGCTTACGACCGGAACCTATTTGTGGCCCTGGAAAGGAGGCGTTGCTTCCGGAACTGCGGTAGACAGCAAATACAATCTGTTCCCCGTTCCGGCGTCTAACCGCACGTCGAATCCTAATCTTACTCAAAACCCCGGTTTTTAATCATCGTAAAAATTGCCTGCTATGAAAAATATATTCAAACTCATACTGGGATCCTTTTTACTGACAGGACTCTGGTCTTGCGAAAAGGAAGAAAACAGAATCACCTACTTGGGTGGAACTGCTCCGGTACTCTCTACGACGGCTTCGGCTCCGATCGTGCTGCGTAAAGAAGATCGTGATAACATTGGACTGGTGCTTAACTGGACCAATCCTAATTATCGGTTCACTACCGGGGTTAGCTCTCAAGACGTGACCTACCTGTTGCAGGTAGATACGGTGGGTGGCAACTTTTCCAGCCCTAACAAACAAGAGCTTGCCATTGCAAAGGACCTGGGCGTGCGTATGACCGTCAAGGATATCAATACCGTGCTCAGCAAAATGGAACTACGTGCCGGGGTAGCCTACAACATGCAGATGCGTGTGATCTCTCGTCTGATCAATGCTACTGTTCCTCTCACCTCCAATACCATCACTGTGCGTATCACTCCTTACCTCGATTTTGCCGTGGAGCCTCCCGGAACAGAGGCGGGTGGGTACAACGATGCAGGTCTTTGGGCCTTGGGTGATGCCTTTGCCTCCGGTTGGAGCAATCCTATGCTGGCCCCGTTCAATACCTCGCAGCGTTTTAGAAGAGCGGATGTATTGCTCTATGTGTTGGATGACGTAACCTTTAATGCGTCTGGTTTTTACAAGCTGATCCAAACACAAGGGGTGTGGGGAACACAATATCGTCCCGCTCCCACCAGTGTTGCCAATGTAGATCCTATGGCAGGCGAATTTGAGAAGCGTGATGCCGATCCAGGATTCAGATCGCCCGGAGCCGGTCGCTACCGTATAGAAATGAATTTCCAAACCGGTAAGTATAAATTAACCCGACTCTAAACCCTTAAATCATTACAACATGAAAAATAGTATTAAACTGCTTTCGCTGGGTTGGGTACTGGTGTTATCCGTACTGGCGTGTACCAAAGTGGCCGATCTTCCTTTTTATGACAGAGGTAAGGCGGTAACGTTGAGTGCATCGTTTGCTACCGTTGTTTCGACACAAGCTGACTCTAACCGCAATGTGGTGAGTTTTTCTTGGACCAACCCCATGCACGGAACCGACTCTGCCAACTACAAATTTGTACTCTCTATCGATAGCGCAGGTCGCAGCTTTGCTCGCGAGGTGACCAAAACCGTAATGGGTGCCAGAAGCACAGCGCTTACCGGACGTGAGCTCAACAATATCTTGTTGAACTATGGTTTTGCCGTTGGCAGACCTCATACCCTCGAAGTGAAAGTTACTTCTTCATATGGCAACAATAACGAGAAGCTTGAGTCTAATGTAGTGCGTGTTACCGTATCTCCTTTCGACGATCCGGCTGTTCTGACCACGCAGAACACCACGATCAGTCCTACGCTCGCCGTATCTAACAATCCCGGTAATACTTTTACATGGACCCGTTCGTTTCCTGGCTATACCGGAAACATCACCTATACATTGCAGTACGACTCTGCCGGTAAGAATTTTGCTACTCCCCGTGATTTCCCCGTGGGTTCCAACCTGCTGAATGTCACGCTCACCAATTTTGAGATGAACGAGACGGCGCTTAATGACGGTGTTGCAGGCGGAACTACCGGACGTATCGAATATCGCGTAAGAGCGGTTACTGCACAAGGTGCGGTCTCTTTCTCTAACGCTGTTAGCGTTACGATCAATACCTATGTGCCCATCCTTCGTTTCTACATGCCTGGCGGTTATCAATCTGCTACAGGTAATGGAAACAACTGGGACCCCGGTACGGCTCCTGAGTTGATCCGTGATATTCGTCCTGAGGCTATGAACAAGTTGTACTACATGTACATCTTCTTACCTGCCAACTCGGAGTTTAAAGTAACGCAAGGTCGCGCCTGGGATATCAACTTCGGCGGAACCGGTGGGGTGCTTCAACAAAACGGAGCTAACTTCTCGGTATCGACTGCCGGCGTATATCGTATCTCTATCGACCGCGCTAACATGCGCTTCGATATTCGCGAAGGGCGTATGGGATTTGTAGGAGGTGCTACCGGTGCCAACTGGAGCCCCAGTGCCTCATTCCCCAATTTTGCTCTCGGGCATCCTGAGCGTAACTTGTTCGTTGGCTTGACCAACCTCAACAGTGCCGGTGGCTGGAAACTGATCGACAATAACGATTGGAATAGTGGAGATATCACTGCTTCGAATGCTCGCAGTTATGGTGCCAATGGCGGCAGCGGGTCTACTATGCTGGTCAACGGTCCTAACATGCCCGATGTAAGCGCATCTGGTCGTTATCGTGTTATCTGGGATGGTCGTGATGTCAACAACATCAAATACGAGATATCTCCCGCAACCGAAATGCGTGTGGTTGGAGATGGTATCACCGGTGTATCTGCTTGGAATCCCGGTGCCAGCCCCCAAATGACCTATGTAGGTGCCGGTGTATGGACCATCTCCATTGCCCTTGAGGCCAACAAGGATATCAAATTCCTGGCCGGCAATAACTGGGGTGCTTTCGACTACGAAGATGCCAGTGGCGGAAGCCAGTCCGTAGGAACGCCTCGTCGCAT
>CANGTM010000052.1 GCA_947456825.1 Chitinophagaceae bacterium | reverse complement strand
TTAAATAATTCTATACGTAATACCTCAAAAAACATCATTGACCGGTTAGTGATAAAAAATAGGCCTCTAGAAAATAACGGTGCGAAGGCAGCTGTTGTACATCGAGCGCTGTGGCCTTTTGTAAAATAGTTTGCATACTGGCCTCCATCAATTTTTTGCCTTTGTCTATGATCAAGACTTGATCGGCGATCATCTCAATTTCGCTGAGCAAATGAGACGAAACGATTATGGTCTTACCCTGCTCACGACTCAGATGCAGTATAAGCTGTCGCATATCGGCAATCCCTTGTGGATCGAGCCCGTTGGTAGGCTCGTCAAGAATAAGCAGATCGGGATCGTTGACCAATGCACAGGCTAAGGCCAGTCGCTGACGCATTCCCTGCGAATACGTGCCCACCCGACTGGTCAGACGAGCACCTAGCCCAACCATATTCAATAGATCTTTCAATTTATTTTCTTGGGGACGCACACCGCTCAACCGAGAAAAAATGCGAAGGTGCTCTACACCATTCAGGTACTTGTAGAGATCAGGCTTCTCCACTATGGCCCCTACTTTAGAGAGAATGTCGAAACGATGCGAGGCAAGCGGCAGGCCAAATAAAGTGATCTCGCCTGCGGTAGGGCTGATCAAGGTCAGCAGCATGCGAATGGTCGTAGACTTACCGGCTCCGTTTTGTCCTAAAAAACCATAGACCGAACCGGCAGGCACCGAAAACGAAAGGTCATCGACCGCGGTAAGTTCGGCAAAGCGCTTGGTGAGTCCTTTTACATCCAGTACGGTGGTCATATTGTTGTAACAAACGGAGAATTGATAAGTTTCAATCCCCTAACGAAAAAATCCTCCGCGGTGGCGAAGGATTTTAACACTAAAAAAGAGGATCGATTATTTTTTGTACTGAGGGATCAGTCCATTGGCCAACTCGACCATTTTCTTGATACCATCCTCAGGCAGATTTCCTTTCTTGAACTCGGCTAGCACCTCGGGGAGTTTGTTTTCCATCTCCATCAAGAAATGCTCCTCGAAATCTTTTACCTTACTAACAGCGACTTCTTTGAGCAGTCCGTTAGTACCCAGGTAAATGATGGCTACCTGCTTTTCTACGGTAAAAGGCGTGTACTGCGCTTGTTTGAGGACCTCTACGTTACGAGCACCTTTATCGATTACATTCTTGGTAGCAGCATCGAGGTCACCTCCGAATTTAGAGAAGGCCTCAAGCTCGCGATACAAGGCTTGGTCGAGCTTAAGGGTACCCGCTACTTTTTTCATTGACTTGATCTGGGCATTACCTCCCACACGACTTACCGAGATACCCACGTTGATAGCAGGACGAATACCGGAAAGGAACAGGTTGGTCTCAAGGAATATCTGTCCGTCGGTAATAGAGATTACGTTGGTAGGAATGTACGCCGATACGTCACCCGCCTGTGTTTCGATAATTGGCAATGCGGTAAGTGAACCGCCACCTTTGATCAAATGGCGAATACTATCGGGAACGTCGTTCATATTCTTGGCCACGTTATCATCATTGATAACCTTGGCAGCACGCTCCAGCAAACGGCTGTGCAAATAGAATACGTCTCCGGGATACGCCTCACGTCCGGGAGGACGACGCAGCAGCAACGAAACCTCACGATAAGCCACCGCCTGCTTAGAAAGATCATCATAGATGATCAGCGCAGGACGACCGGTGTCGCGGAAGAATTCTCCAATGGCCGCACCGGCAAAGGGAGCATAGAACTGCAAGGGAGCAGGGTCAGAAGCAGAGGCTGCTACGATGATGGTGTAATCCATAGCGCCGTTATCCTGCAACGTCTTCATTACACCGGCAATGGTAGAGGCCTTTTGTCCAATGGCAACGTAGATACAGTAAACAGGCTTGCCGGCTTTGTAAAACTCTTTTTGATTGATGATGGTATCGATACAGATGGCGGTTTTACCGGTCTGGCGGTCACCGATCACCAACTCACGCTGGCCACGACCAATGGGGATCATGGCATCGATAGCCTTGATACCGGTTTGCAGTGGTTCCTTAACTGGCTCGCGGTAGATAACCCCGGGGGCTTTACGCTCCAGTGGCATCTCGTATAATTCGCCGGTCAATGGACCTTTACCATCAATGGGAGCTCCCAATGTATTGACCACACGGCCCAGCATTCCCTCTCCTACTTTAATAGAAGCGATCTGGCCGGTACGCTTTACTTTGGCACCTTCTTGAATTCCGCCGGTCTCTCCCATAAGTACCACACCCACATTGTCCTCTTCGAGGTTAAGGGCAATGGCACGAACGCCGTTCTCGAACTCTACGAGTTCTCCGTAGCGCACATTTCCGAGGCCGTAAACACGGGCAATACCATCTCCGATCTGTAACACCGTTCCTACTTCTTCGAGGTCGGCAGTAGCATTAAAGTTGCTCAGCTGCTGACGCAGGATGGCACTTATTTCGTCGGGCTTAATTTCTGGCATATGTTTTTGTTTTCGATGTTATTTGATCTGATAGATAAAATCGTTGTT
The DNA here is from genome assembly GCA_947456825.1 of Chitinophagaceae bacterium. GTDB lineage: Bacteria > Bacteroidota > Bacteroidia > Chitinophagales > Chitinophagaceae > JJ008. The sequence continues at coordinate 9,206 of CANGTM010000052.1, read as the reverse complement.
TTCGAATTGCTTGGCAATACCGCGCAGGTCATAGGCCACGCTGGCATCCACCAACTGATCGTCGATCTGCAGTACAAACCCGCCAATGAGGGCAGGATCTACTTTTTCTTCGAGCTCGACCTGTGTAAACCCGGCCGATTTCTTTACTTGTGCTACGATAGCATTCTTTAACTCTTCGCTGGCCGTAACAGCGGTGGTCAACCGAATGGTCTTGATACCCTTCTTCTCTTTATAAGCAGCAATAAAAGCAGTGATGATCTCGGGTAAATAACTTTCGCGTGTCTTGGCAACCAGCAGCCGATTAAAGGCAGTCGTAAGCTCGCTCACGTTTCCGGTCGTAACGGCCGATACGATCTTTTCTTTCGTATCACTTTTGATGATCGGGCTGCGCAACAGATTCACAAAATCGCGGTTGCTCTTGCAAACCGCTTGCAACCACAACATGTCGGCGTACACCTTTTCGAGCTGATCTCTCTCTATCGATAGATCGAGCAACGATTTGGCGTAACGGGCTGCTAAACGTGGGTTGGGCATAAGTAGTTTAGTTCAATTTTACAGAGTCGACCAGACCTTTAATATGGGCTTCTTGCGCTTCTTTGCTACCCAGTTCTTTGCGCAGTACTTTCTCGCTGACTTCGATCACCAGCTTTCCTACCTGATTCTTGACCTCGGTTAAGGCCGCCATCTTTTGTGCTTCGATAGCCGCTCTGGATTCCGCCAATACTTTATTGGCTTCGGCCTTGGCTTGCTCTTTGGCTTCGTTGATTATGCGGTCTTTGGTCTCGCGGGCTTCCTTGAGTAATTGCGCGCGCTCTTCGCGGGCTTTGGCCAACAGGGTTTCGTTCTCGCTTTTCAATTGAGCCATTTCGGCCTTGACACGCTGGGCAGTAGCCAGTGAATCGGCAATACTGTTCTCACGTTCGCGAAGACCGTTAATGATGGCCGGCCATGCGAAGCGGGCCAGCAAAAAGAAAACGATCAAAAAGGCCACCAGCGTCCAGATCAGCAATCCAAAACCGGGTGTTAACAGATTCATGGTATAATAGTTTCGTTGTTTCTTTTAAAATACTGCATCCGCGGCCCTGTGCGTTGGATGCAGTAAGAGGTTTGGCTGGTATTAGAGTACCATGGCCAGGAAGCCTACGATGATCGCAAACAGGGCAGCTCCTTCTACAAGGGCCGCTGTCAGGATCATGTTTCCGCGGATGTCGTTGCTAGCCTCGGGTTGACGGGCGATCGCCTCGAGGGCGCCCTTACCGATCTGTCCGATACCGATACCGGCACCGATGGCAGCGAGACCTGCTCCGACTGCACCTCCTGCATTCGCCATTTCGGCCAGCAGCATTACGTTCATTAGATCCATGTTAGGTTGTATTGAGGGTTAAAAAAAACGTATTAATGATGGGCATGGGCTTCGTCGTGATGCGCTCCTTCTAATGCTTGCCCAATAAATACGGCACTCAGCATGGTAAAGATGAAGGCCTGCAAAAAGGCCACCAGCACCTCGATCAGGTAAATAAATACGGTAAAGCCTACCGCCAATGGCGAAGCTCCCCATCCGGCGATCGGACTCAGTTCTCCGAAAATAAAGATCAACGAGACCAAACAGATAATGATGATGTGCCCGGCTACCATGTTGGCAAAAAGACGAATGATAAGGGCAAAGGGCTTGATAAAGACGCTCAAGAACTCAACAGGTACCAAGATGAGTTTTACACCAAAGGGAACCCCGGGTGGATTAAAAATGTGACCCCAGTAATGCTTGTTAGAGCTAAATAGGATAACAACAAAAGATAGCAGACCCAACACCACCGTAAAGGCAATGTTACCCGTTACGTTGGCGGAACCGGGTATGAGTCCGAAAATGTTATTGACAAGAATAAAGAAGAATACGGTGAGCAAGAAAGGCAAATAACGATTGTAGTTGTGGCCCAGGTTAGGCTTGGCCACCTCATCTCTGACAAACGTGATGATGGGCTCCAATAAGCTTTGCGATCCCTTGGGCGCAGAGGTAATACCCACGCCCTTTTTATACCGCCCGGCCACGCGAAACATGATGATCACAAATAAGGTAAGTGCCAATAACATCTGTACCACATTGCGCGTCATGGAAAGGTCGTAGAACTGAACCGTGGCATCGTAGTGACCATCGGCATCCACCGGAACAATATCACCCGCCGAAAACTTTTTACCGGTAATGGTATCTAGCCCCATCTCATGGATGGAGTGTTCATTGAGCAGCAGGTATCCTTTGTGTGCGGCATGCCCATGCTCAAAGCGAGAGGACATAAAAACATCCCAGGTATCGCGGGTGGGAGAATAAAGAATGATAGGTAATGGCAGGGTAACGGGATGATCCCCGATATCCATAAAATGGTACTCATGCCCGTCGAGAACGTGACCGAAGATAACCTCGGCCGCATTGAATTTCTTAGGCTCAGCGGCCGCTTCGTGCGCAGGTGTGGTCGAATGACCCTGATCGTGCTGTTGCGCACTGGCAAAAGACCCTAAAAAAAGAAGGGAAAAAATAGTAAAAACTACGGAGGAAATGATGTTGGCGCGTCTTGGCTGCATACCCTTCTTGAAAATTTTTGCAAAGATAAGGGTAGGCATGCTAAATATCTGCGGAAAATCACTCCAATTAAGCCCCTTATGAACGGGCCCCGGCAAGCGCCGAAAACTGCATTTCATAAAGGCGGGCGTAGTGCCCCTTTTGCGCCAAAAGTTCTTGGTGGGTACCCGATTCGATCAATATGCCTTTCTCTAAAACAATGATTTTGTTTGCTTTACGTATAGTAGATAATCTATGAGCAATTACGATCGAGGTCCGATTGGCGACCAATTTATCGATAGCCTGCTGAATGAGCCGCTCCGACTCGGTATCAACCGAAGAGGTCGCCTCGTCGAGAACCAGTATAGAGGGGTTGTACAATAAGGCCCTGATAAACGAGATCAGCTGCCGTTGACCCAATGACAGCGTGGCGCCCCTTTCGCGCACGTCAAAATCATACCCGCCGGGTAAACTCATGATAAAGTCGTGCAGGTCTATCATCTTAGCCGCTTCTTCGACCTGGTCGCGGGTGATGCGAGGGTTTCTTAGGGTGATATTATCTAGCACCGACCCCGAGAACAAGAAAACATCTTGCAAGACCACTCCTACCTGCGAGCGAAGCGTCTCAAGATCATAGTCGGCTACCGGCACATCATCTATTCGGATCTGGCCGGCTTGCACTTCGTAAAGGCGGGTCAGTAAGCTGATGATGGTGCTCTTGCCACTGCCAGTGTGTCCCACAATGGCAATGGTATCTCCGGGGGCCGCCCTAAAAGAGACATCCTTTAGTACAGGTGTACCAGGCGTGTATTCAAACATGACCCTATCGAATTCGATCTTTCCCTGCAAAAGAGAGGGCCGGTGTGCCGCTGGTCCACTGAGTGGTAATACGTCTGGGTTATCGAGTACTTTAAACACCCTTTCGCTGGCAATGACCCCCATTTGCAATACATTGAACTTATCGGCAATGACTCGAAGCGGTCTAAATAATAGGTTCAGACAAAGAATAAAAGCGATCACCGTTCCTTGCTGACTTTGTTGCAGCGCTAACGCCTCTTTTGAAGTATACCATACTACCAACCCGATCGAAAGCGCCAGCACGATCTCCACCACCGGAAAAAAAACAGAGTAGGCGAAGATGGCTTTGATGTTGGCGTTACGGTGATGACGATTGATCCCTTTGAATTTTTCGAACTCATGCGTCTCAGCAGCAAAAGCCTGCACGATACTCATTCCGGTTATATGCTCCTGCACAAATGCGTTCAGATCGGCCACGGCATTCCGAACCGCCTGAAAAGATCGATTGATGCTTTCCTTAAAAAAATAGGTGGCCACAATGATGACCGGAAAAGGTGTCAGCGCGATCAACGTGAGCTGCCAGTCGGCCCAAAGCATATAGCTCAGCACACAGCCGATCGAAAGTAGATCGGCAATGATGGGGACCAGTCCTTCCGCAAAAATATCGTTGACCGATTCAATGTCATTAATGGTACGAGTGGTGAGCGTACCGATCGGTGTTTTATCGTATTGCCGAACATTTAACCGTAGTATCTTATTGAACGTATCCATGCGCAGGTCCATCACAACCGACTGCCCTAGCAGAGAGGTTTGATAAGAAAACCCAAACCGGATCAACGTCTCTATAAAAATGATACCTACTTGTATCATCGTGATCTGTACCAGCAAGCGAGGCAATTGCCCAACGATGTACTCATTGACCGTAAGCTGCACTAAAAAAGGACGCACCGGTGTGATCAGCGCCAGTAAAATAGCCAGCACTACCGAAAACCAGAATTGCTTTCGATACGGACGGGCATAGCCAAAGACCCTGCGCAACAATCGCCAATCAAAAAAAGTTTTAGTCCGTTCCAACGTATCAATTACTGCCCGTACCGGTAGCCTTGGTGTAAGCTTTTATAAATAAAGCGCCCAAATTTTTATGAGGGGGCACATAATCCTCAAAGATCTTATCGGTGACCATGCTGTCAAGTTCTTTCCAAAAGCCGATCCACTCAATATCGGCCCCATTACGCAACTTCTCCATCAACAGGCGTAAAAAGGGATTATTGACAGGAGCATCCGCAATTTGCTTGGTACCGATAATATGCGCGTCGGGTGCTTTTTCTAAGATATCATGAATCATATTATACCCGCCGCAAGAACCCATAAAAACGATCTTTGAGGCCGGTGACATCTGTGCGATCGTGTAAGGGGCATTGTAACTATGCCCGCGATTGATCGTAACACGAGGGATCAACCCCTGCTGGGTAAGAAACAAGTTCAACTCTTCTTGCGCCTTGGCATCTTCGTTGGTCTCCTCGGGCAAGGGTCGGTTCATGTACAAGCTTACCTTTTTACCCCGTGCCGAGTGAACGGCTACCCAATATTTACTAGACTGATCGATCTTCCAGTTTTGACCACTGAACATGTTGACCAATCCCGGAAATACGCCAATGCCGTCCTTGTCACCATAAATAAATAATTGCACTACTACCCTGCCACTGTCGTTGCCCAGGTCCCTAAAGGGAACTTGATATACCGGAGGAATGCCCAGCTCCTTGGTCAAATCGACCTTACGAGCCGTATCGGCAGACCAAAACAAATGTTGAAGAATTCGATAGATAATTATGCCTTTGGTGTTTTGCCTGGCTACAGCCTCCTGATAATTTTGCTCGATATTTTGCAGCATACGGCGCGCTACGGGCTGCAAGGTCTCAGCAATGCTGGCATAGGAGTCGGCCACATCGGCACCATCTTCGAGCCCTTCGGTTCGCTCCAGATTTTTTACGAAGGCCTTCATGAGAATATTGGCAGGATCTTCCTTGCCTGGAGCTGCCTTGACGAACGAAGCCAAGAATTGATCGAGTGTATTGAATGCGGCAGCCATTTTGATGAACTTGCGGTATTTATCGAAGCGAACCTGCATAAGCAGCGAATCGCCACGACCCGCGATCTTACTCATCATTAGCGGATAGACACCGCGTACAAAACTGGAGGTATAAATGCTGCCATCCGAAGATACCGCCAGGTAATAGAGCTCCGCTGCGGTAAGCGGTTGAATGATCCTAAAACGAACGGCAAGATCTTTTTCGCTATGCAGCCCGTTGATGACCGATACAAAATTGGCACGGGCTTTGTCTTCTAGCCGTCTGCTAAGCGCGCGGTACTCTAGTGCCGTATCGCCTTGCAAGGCGCGATCGACATAATCCATTTGGGTAGCCACCAATAACCGGTAATAAGCCAACGTATCGTCTTTGACCTGATCGATCTGCTCGACAGATACGCGTCCTTTTAAAATATTGTCAACAAAAGGAAAATACTGCTGCCCGCTGCGACTACCTGCCATTTGCGCCACTAACTGCACAAAGGGGTCATCTTTTATAGAGCGAATACGCTGTCCTAAACGATCGGAAGCGGCGGCGTAATCATAAAACTGACGGGGATAGCTACGAGCTACCACCTTAAGGATACTATCAGCAAAACTAACAGTAGGATATTGCTGCAACGTAATAAACGTCTTATCCGGGAAAAGCGTACAATACTTTAAGAGAAGGTTTTCTTTGGAGGCACCATAACCAAGATTGCTCTCAAAAATGCGGGCTGCCAAAATGTTATTACCCGCTTCGTATGGTAGGGCAACGATAATGGGGGCAATGCTCTCTCCGCGCAGATCGGTCTTAAAACAATCTTCGTACTTGGCAATGATAAGGGGCAGATAGGCCGGATTGACCCGTTGTCCAAGCGGCTGACTAAGCTGCTCCCTAAAATAGGCCAATAGCGATTGCAGCCCGTAGAGATAGTTTACTTTCAACCGATGATCGAGCGTAGCATCGGTCTCGATCTGAAACCGAATGCGGTTAACCTCGTGGAGCAGCGAATAACTAATGGCTTGATTAAGCCCTGCCTCTCCGGTGGGGGCAAAGAGGCTATCGGCCCGGCCATCGGCCCTACAGATGGCTCGCTGCTCGGCTGCGATCTGTTCGTGATTCAGCTCTCGTCTAAACTCCGGGCGATACCCTTGCGGAAATAAAAATGGTTCCTGTACAGAAGAATCTTGGGCGTAAAGCGGGCAGGCCCTGCACAAGAGCAAAATCATCACCCATAAGACCTGCTGCGAGACACCTCCCTTCATAGCCTTGCAAAGTTAACAAACCCCCAGCCAATGACTGGGTCTGCCGGTTTTAAATATTAAGTTATTATTAACTCTGCATAGACCGCAGTTAGCTGGGCTTGAGCAGGAAAAAAAAGCAAGTAGATTTGTCAAAATTCCTCGTATGGATCAACCGGCCCGTAAAGTATTGATCGCTGATGACGAGCCTGATATCAGGGAATTTCTTCAGTACAACCTAAGCGCTGAGGGATACGAGGTGTTCACGGCCAAAGATGGCGACGAAGCGCTCGAAAAAGCCAAACGTATACAACCCGACCTGATCGTACTCGATGTGATGATGCCCAAGAAAAGCGGGGTCGAAGTATGCCAGCTGCTGCGCTCACAATCGGCTTTCAAGGATACTATCATTGTGATGCTTACCGCCCTCAACGATGATGGCTCTCACATAAAAGGTCTCGAGAACGGTGCCGATGACTATATTGGCAAACCCATCAGCCCCAAAGTATTGGTATCTCGTATCAATGCCCTTTTCAGACGACTGAGTAAACCCAAGACGACGGTATTGAACGTGGGTACGATCAGCATCAACCCGGAACAATACATTGTATCCGTTGATGGTAAAGAAATATCGCTGGCCAAAAAAGAATTCGAATTGCTCTATCTCTTGGCCCATCGCCCGGGCCGGGTCTTCTTACGCAACGAGATCCTCAACCAGGTATGGGGCAACGAAGTGATCGTAGGAGACCGCACCATCGATGTGCACATCCGCAAGATTCGACAAAAGTTAGGCGTAGACTGTATTACTACCGTTAAGGGCGTTGGTTACAAATTTGAGCTCTAAGCGACCACCCCTGACTATCTTTGTATCGGCATAGAACGCCGCTACATCGCATGTCTCTTTCGCGCCCCACCATTACGCCTCGACAAATTGCCCTGATCACCGCACTACTGCTGGCGCTGCCGGAAAGTATTTTCTTATGGTGGTGGAAGGCAGACTGGCAATGGGCCTTGCTGGCCTTTGCCACCGTTTTCGGGGTAAGCTACTGGGTTATTGCAACGCTGCTCGAAGAATTCATCAACCGCAAGATCAAACTCATCTACAAATTCATCCATAAGACCAAGGCCACCAAAAAAGAAGAAACCTACTATAAATATGTGCTGCCGGCTAAAACACTCGAAGAGGTAAGTAAAGACGTAGAGGACTGGGCCAATGAGAACGAAAAAGAGATGCAGCTGCTGCGACAAAACGAACAGTTTCGACGCGAGTTCTTGCAAAACCTGTCGCACGAATTTCGTACGCCCATCTTTGCCATTCAGGGCTATGTTGAGACCTTGTTGGGTGGGGCTATCAGCGACCCGCAGGTCAACCGTCGCTATCTCGAAAATGCATCCCGGAATATAGATCGGCTCACTAACCTGCTTACCGATCTCGATCAGATCTCAAAACTAGAGCGCGGAGAGTTAGTGCTCGTGCGGCAGCCCTTTGTTATCCAGGAGCTGGTAAAAGAAGTATTCGACAGCCTGGCTGGCAAAGCAGAAAAACAACATGTGAACTGCCTGATAAAAAAGGGATGCGAGTCGCCGTTGACTGTCAATGCCGATAAAGAGAAGATCAGACAAGTGCTGTTGAATCTGGTAGAAAATGCTATCAAGTATGGAAAAACCAATGGTACGGTTACGGCCAGTATGTACCGCACCGACGGGCAACATGTACTAGTAGAGATTACCGACGATGGAATGGGTATTGCAGAAAAAGAAGTGGGTCGCGTCTTTGAACGCTTCTACCGTACCGAAGAAGGCCGTGCCCGCGATGGTAAGGGGTCGGGCCTCGGACTAGCTATATGTAAACATATTATCGAAGCGCACGGAGAAACGATTCATGTGCGAAGTACGGAGCAGGTGGGCACGACGATTGGTTTTACCTTGTCAACCAAGTAGTAAATTCTGGTTTACTTACCACCTGCCAGCCCATGTAAATACTGGTAGATTTTGATCTGTGAACGAACGGGCCTTTTACCCATCCCCTTTACATACTCATTAGGCAACATATCTTCTAGTAAACGTGCTTTTACATTATCAGCCAGTTGAATGGTCAGGATCTCTTTTAACTCTTTTCGAATATCCGCCTGATGGATCTCTACGGCCGCTTCTACTCGGTGATCGATATTGCGTACCATCCAATCGGCAGAGGAGATAAATATCTTTTCTTTACCCCCATGGTTAAATATCATCACACGCGCATGTTCCAGGTACTCATCTACAATGCTTATTGCATAGGGACGAATTCCCCTTTTTGACAGCGGAAAATTTGGACAATAAATACCCCTGACAATTAGGTTGATCACTACTCCGGCAGCAGACGCCTTATTCAATAACCGAATGAGCTCACTATCGCTCAGGGAATTAACCTTAAGTGTAAGAGAGGCTTTCTTACCAGCCTTAGCCTGTTTGATCTCGAATTCGAGTAACTGTATCAATTTTTTTCGCATCGAAACAGGTGCCAGCAACAACGTACGACACTTTTTAAGTGGCATCATTCCCCTT
>CANGTM010000051.1 GCA_947456825.1 Chitinophagaceae bacterium | reverse complement strand
AGTATGGAGTTCAATTGGAAACGCTGGATCTTGAAGGAACATACGACCCAATTTATCTGGTTGCTGGGAATCGTTTCGCTGCTGGCGGCTCCCTTACCGGAACTTCGCTATCCCGAACTGCTGGAAGGCTGTGCCCTACCCCCCCGTAGAATTTTTACTGTTTCGGTGGCATTGCTCTGTGCGCTGTACGCCCTAATTCGGATGCTCAAAAAATCGGGGCGCTTTACGGCTTGATCGAACCCTTTCGCTCCATTTTGGTTATTTTTACATATCAATTTGTGGATTATGATCAAGACCGGAAACCCTATTATCAGCATTTATACCGAGATGACGCCCAACCCCGAGACCATGAAGTTTGTGGCCAACAAACTGTTATTTCCGGGCAAAAGCGTTGACTTTCCTGACATAGAAAGCGCCAAGCCTTCGCCGCTGGCTACCGAACTATTTGGCTTTCCATTTCTCAAGGCGGTTTTTATCGCCAGCAACTTTGTAACGCTCACCAAAACCGCGGAAACCGATTGGAACGATGTAATTCCATCGGTGCGGCAATTTTTAAAGGACTATCTCGAAGAAGGAAAGGTCGTCGTTAACGAAGAAGAATTAGCGACTATCAAGTTATCGGGCAGCAACGAGGTAAGTGCCGATGATGATGACGTGGTCAAACGCATCAAGGAGTTGCTCGACAATTACGTTCGTCCTGCCGTAGAAATGGACGGAGGCGCCATTCAATTCAAAAGTTATGAAGCGGGCACCGTCAGCCTGTCCATGCAGGGGAGCTGTAGCGGATGTCCTTCTTCGATGATCACGCTTAAGGCCGGTATCGAAGGAATGATGAAAAGAATGATACCCGAGGTTAAAGAGGTCGTGGCCGAATCCGAATAATCAACCTTTTCTCCTTGTACGCAGATCTTATTGCAGCGCTAACCTCCGCCACCTTGCCGGAGTGGATAGCCGTTAGTAGCGGTATCGCAAGTGTCTGGTGTAGCCGACAAGAAAATGTTTGGGTCTACCCGCTGGGGCTCATCAATACCATTATCTACACCTGGCTCAGCTTTGTATCGCATTTACCGGGAGAAGCTGCCGTAAATTTTTATTATACCATCATGAGCATCTATGGCTGGTATTGTTGGCTACAACGCAACGAGCAAAATGAAAAGCGCCTCCATATCAGCTATAGCTCAAAACGCTTTTGGGCCATACAATCGCTTTTTTTTGCCGGAACCTACCTGGTCTTATATTTTTCACTGGTCTACCTAAAAGAGAATTTTTTTGATGGAGCCATTCCCTGGGCCGATGCGCTAGCCTCGGCAGCGGCTTTTACGGGTATGTGGCTGATGACGCAAAAAAAAGTAGAAAGCTGGTATTGGTGGCTACTCACCAACGTAACAGCTGTTCCGCTGTACTATACCAAGGGGCTGGCACTGACCAGTATCTATTACCTGGTATTGACAGGGTTGGCCCTATCGGGTCTTTTTAAATGGAAAAAAATAGCCGTGCAATCATGATAAAGAAAATTGTCATCATAGGGCCCGAAAGCACTGGCAAGAGCACACTTTGTAAAGAGCTTTCCGAGCATTACGGTACTGACTGGTGTCCCGAATACGCCAGAGCCTATTTACATGAACACGGAACGCAGTACACGTTCGACGATCTGCTGACCATTGCCAAAGGGCAGCTGGCACTCGAGGACCAGGCCTTGCGACAACTTGAGGAAAAACAACGTGCTCAACAAGAAACTCATAAGACATGGCCTTTGTTCATTGATACAGATATGTACGTACTAAAAGTGTGGTGTGAGTTCGTCTTCAACAAATGTCATCGCTATATCTTAGATCAAATTGTACACCGTTCGTACGATCACTATTTGCTTTGCAATACCGATCTTCCCTGGGTCAGGGATGAGCTTCGGGAATATCCCGATCTCGCCACGCGCGAAAAATTGTTTCGCTTGTACAAAGACACCATGGTACATCAATCGACTCCTTGGACACTGATCAGCGGAATGGAAACCGATCGATTGCAACAGGCTATCAAGGCCATCGATCCGCTGCTGCGTTAGCGATTCTCTATAAGCTGGCGCACCTCCTTATCATAGAATAGATGATGCATCTGCCCAACTATAAAGGAGGCCCGTCGTTGCATATAACGAGAAGCCGGCTGCACACGATACCGCTTGGGGTTAGGTAGTGATGCGGCGATGAGTGCCGCCTCATAGCGCGTGAGTTTGGCGGCAGGCTTATTGAAGTAATGCTGTGCGGCGGCTTCGATGCCAAAAACTCCCGGGCCCATCTCGATCACATTCAAATACACCTCGAGTATCCTTTTCTTACCCCAGATCAATTCGATCATGAAGGTAAAATATACTTCGAGCCCTTTTCGGATCCAACTGCGCCCTTGCCACAGAAAAACATTTTTGGCCGTTTGTTGACTAATGGTGCTGCCCCCTCTAAGTCGATTGGGTTTTCGTTTATTATACTCGAGCGCCTGTTGTATTCGCTTCCAGTCAAACCCGCTGTGCGAAACAAATAGCTGGTCTTCCGAGGCCAGAACGGCCAATCGGGCGTAGGGCGAGATCTGATCGGCCCTTACATAGTTGCGCCGAAGTCCATCGCCCGATACCCAAGCGGTCAACTGTGTGACGGTTAGCGGGGGGTCTAACCAGCGAAAAAGAACAATACAGACCAATTGAAAAATAAAAAGATAAACCAGCACACGCTTTACCCTATACCACCACGATCTTTTTGCTGAAATGACTGTCATCGATACTAATTAGATCGGTTACTAGCGCGAGAAGCTAGAAATTGCGCCCAATCGGCAAGCATCTTTCCTTTCATGACTCTTGGAAACTTATGCTGGCTACCGAGCTTTCCTTTTTGTTCCATGAACTGGAAAAAGGCAGACTCAGGCAGCACCTCTAAAAAAACCTCTTTTAAAGCGCTATCCCTTTCTACAGCATAATCGTCGTTCAACGCACGCAAGTGCGCATCGATCCGTTGCCGTAACTTTTCAGGATCGATCGTGTCATCGGTGGCGATATACCAGCGGTGCGCAAAAAATTGCTGGTACGCAAATCCGGTCACCGTGTATTCGGGAATACTGATATTGAATTCTTCGCTTACCAATTCGATCGCCTTGTTCATATTGTCTACGCTCAGGTGCTCGCCGGTCAAACTCAAAAAGTGTTTGATCCGTCCGGTAATGACCACCTCGGCCCTTTCGATATCTACAAATCGAATCGTATCGCCGATCAAATAACGCCAAGTGCCTGCATTGGTACTCATCACCAACGCATACTCTTTTTCGGGAACTACTTCGTGGATCATCAGTGCCCGGTGGCCAGGTAACAAATTTCCATCCGCATCAAAATTGTTATCATCAAAGGGGATAAACTCAAAAAAGATATTGTTGTTCAAGATCAACTGCATCCCCTTGGCCTGTTCGCGGTGCTTGAATCCAATAAAACCTTCGCTCGATAAATAATTCTCTACATATACGATCGGCTTACCGAGCAATTTCTCGAATCCTTTTCGATAGGGCTCAAAAGCCACGCCTCCATGCACAAAAAAGCTGAAGTTGGGCCAGATCTCATGAATATGTTTAACCTTGTAATGATCGATGATCATCTCGATACACATCTGACACCAGGCCGGAACACCCACCACAAAACCAATATCCCAATTGGGGGCTTGTTCTACGATCTCATTCAGCTTCTGGTTCCAATCGGTAATGGCCGCAATTCGCCCTCCTGGCTTATAAAAGGTCTGAAACCAAAAAGGTCTTTTTTTTGCGAGTATACCGCTCAGGTCGCCGGCATACCATCCCGCCTTTCCCTTTTTTAGGTCGGTGGCTCCGCCCAACATCAAAAAACCCTTGGTCATGGCGATCTTATTGGCTTCTTGGTAGCGAACCAGACTCAACAGCTGACGCAGGTAATTGATCATGTTGCTGCGTAACAGATCATTCGTAACAGGAATATACTTGCTCGCCGCCTCTGAGGTGCCCGAGCTGAGCGCATAATACTTGATCTTTCCTGGCCAGGTTACATCGGGCGTACCATCGAGGGTCTGGGTCCACCACTCATTGTAGATCTTATTATAATCGTGCACGGGTACCAATTCTTGAAAACGTTTACCCGGATGTTTGCTCAACAAGGCCTCATCGAAATGATAGTGTTGTCCAAAGGCCGTAAAACGTGCTTTACGAAGTAACTTCTTTAAGACCCGCAATTGCTGGCGTCGCGGGTCGCCCAGCGCTAACCGAAGGGCCGAAGCCAGTCGGTGGGGTAAAGCACTTTCTAAAAATGAAGCCATAGTTCGAAAACCGAATAAGATGCTAAGGTAAGCAATTGCGCCATCGAGGCAGTATCTTCGCGCATGCTTCGCTCTACACTACAAAAGGCTACCCGGGCCGGCGCCGAAGAGATCATGCGATTCTTTCAAGGATCGTTTACCGTTCACAACAAAGAAGGTGTCAACAACCTGGTGACCGAGGCCGATCATGCCGCAGAAAAAGCGATCCTCGCTGTGATTCAAGCAGATTACCCCGATCATCAGCTATTGGCCGAAGAGAGCGGAAAACACGTTCAAAGCTCTGCCTACAAGTGGATCATCGATCCCATTGACGGAACGGTCAACTTTGCACAAGGCATTCCGCTTAATTGCGTCTCTATCGCCATTGAGCATGAGGGCACGATCGTTATGGGTGCAGTATTTAACCCTCATCTCAACGAATTCTTCTTTGCGGAAAAAGGGCAGGGTGCTACACTCAACGATAGACCCATTCGTGTCAGCACCAAAAGCGAAACCATCAAATCTTGCTTGGTAACCGGCTTTCCATATACCTACATCAACGAGCCTAACGGACCACTCGAAGTGTTTGAACGTTTCGTGAGAAAAGGAGTACCCGTCAGAAGATTAGGTTCGGCTGCCATCGATCTTTGCTGGGTGGCCTGTGGTCGTTTCGATGGATTTTTTGAGCAAAAACTCGAACCTTGGGATAGTGCCGCGGGGTATTTAATAGTGGAGGAAGCAGGTGGAAAGGTCACTGATTTTGCCGGACAATCATTTTCGATCTATCAGCATAAGATTTTAGCTACCAATGGAAATATTCACGACGAGATGCTACAGGTTATCAATGGGCAAAAAGAACTTCAATCGTAATATATGAGCAACGAACGTACAGAGATCGGTTCATTGGGCGAGTTTGGCCTTATTGAGCACCTTACGCGTAATATCGAATTGCAACAAGCCTCTTCGGTAGTAGGGGTCGGAGACGATGCAGCCGTTATCGATCACTTTGGTAAGCAAACCGTCGTTACTACCGATCTACTGCTCGAAGGTGTACATTTCGACCTGATGTACACTCCGCTCAAACACCTCGGATATAAGGCTGTTATTGTTAACCTGAGCGACATTTATGCCATGAACGCAACTCCTACGCAACTGGTAGTGAGTATCGGGATCAGTAATCGCTTTAGTGTCGAAGCGGTGAGCGAACTATACGAAGGAATCTATGCCGCATGCAGCAAGTACGGAGTAGACTTGGTAGGTGGCGATACCAGCTCTTCGCAAAAAGGATTGGTCTTATCGGTCACTGCCATAGGAGAAGTAGCTCCCGATACGTTCGTCAAAAGAAGCACGGCCCAAAAGGGAGATCTGCTTTGTGTAAGCGGAGACCTTGGTGCCGCTTACGTCGGATTACTTTTTTTGGAGCGAGAAAAAAAGATCTATCTCGAAAGTCCGCAGGTGCAGCCCGATCTGGAAGGCGAACAATATGTGATCGGCCGTTTGCTCAAACCCGAAGCGCGTAAAGACATTGTTGCATTCTTGGCAGAGGCAGGCATTACGCCTACTGCAATGATGGACATCAGCGACGGATTAAGTTCGGAGATCATGCACCTTTGTAAACAAAGCCAGCTGGGTTGTGTATTGTACGAAGAAAAAATTCCGGTTGCCGAAGCCACTCGATTGGCCGCTTATAAATTCGAGATCGATCCCACAGCCTGTGCGTTGAGCGGCGGCGAGGATTACGAATTACTCTTTACTCTTTCGCAGGCCGACTATGATAAACTCGTACTTAACGAGCAAATAAGTGTCATTGGTTATATGACAGACGCCGATCAGGGAGCCCGTATCATCACCAAAGGAGGTTCGACACACCCGCTTACCGCGCAGGGATGGAATCATCTACAGCAATAAACTAGGGTAGTAGTTCGAACGCATCGCCATCCCTCAAAAAGGGAAATTGCCGGCGATAAGCTTGTAGCTGTTCTTTACTGATGGTCAGTGTATGCACACAAGCCTCGTCTTTCTTTGTAAATAGGACCTCCCCCAATGGATCGATGACCATCGAATCGCCGCTATGATAAATTTGATGCCCGTCTTCGCCCACTCGGTTGACGCCGATCACATAACATTGATTTTCTATGGCCCGCGCTTGCAATAAACTCATCCAGGCCAAGCGGCGGCGCTCAGGCCAGTTGGCAACATAGATCAACAGGTCGTATTCGGGCTGTCCGTCGGTAGCATGCTGACGAGACCAGACCGGAAAGCGCAGGTCGTAACAGATCTGCAAATTGATCTTGAACCCATTGGCCGAAGCTATAAATCGTTTGTTGCCCCGGCTATAATAGCGGTCCTCACCGGCAAACGCAAAGAGATGGCGCTTGTCATAATGGCCCAGCTCTCCTGTAGGCAGCATCCATATCAATCGATTATAGAAGAGACCTTCTTCTTGTATCATCACACTGCCGGTGATAATAAGCTGGTATTGTTGAGCCATCGTTCGCATCCATTGTACAGTAGGGCCGTTCATAGGTTCGGCCAGCACTTGAGTTTGCATACTAAACCCGGTGCTGAACAACTCAGGCAATACCACTACCTGGGTCTTTCCGCGCAAAGAGGCCAACTGCGTTTCGAGAAGTTGCAGATTGGCTGCCTTGTCTTCCCAAACAAGAGCCGTTTGTACCAACGAGAGGGTAAGTGAAGACATACTAATTTATTTGGTGCCCGAACCGCTAGCTGCAAGGGCAGCCCTGACCAGCTCGGGTTCAAACCCCTTAGCGATCAAATAGTCGGTGGTTTTTTTATAGCGAACAACATATTGATACTGTGACAACGAAGCATATTTTTCGGCTGCAAGCCTCGACAATACGGCCAGATAGTCCTCCTCTTCTATTTGTTGCAATGCCTTTTTGATACAATAGTCGCTGACCCTTTTTTGCTTGAGTTCGTAGCGAATACGGTGACGCCCCCAATGCTTGGCACGCCACTTACCACCGGCAAAGGCAATGGCAAACCGCTCTTCGTTAAGATAATCGTCCTCTATAAGGCGGGAGAGGATGGCATCATGTTCTTTTTTTGCACAATTGAGCTGCCGCAATTTATCACGAACCTCCTGGTGAGAACGCTCCTGATACGCGCAATAATGCCGTAGCTTTTGCAGTGCCTGCTCAGGGGTCAATGCCTTTTTATACATCCCTTCAAAACTACCCAAAAAATCAGTAGTTTCGCTCGTAACCCTCAATAGAGATTGTATGAAATTCATTGCGAATTCCTCGTTGCTGCTCAAACAACTCCAGCACATTTCAGGCGTCATCAATACCAACACGGTATTGCCCATTCTGGAGGATTTTCTGTTCGAGATCGAAAAAAATAAATTGACCGTGGTAGCCACCGACCTCGAAACGGTCATGCGGGTACAATTAGATATTGAAGCCAAGGATGCTGGCAAGGTTTGTATTCCTGCCCGCATCTTGATGGACTCACTCAAGAATATCGGAGACCAGCCACTCACTTTTACGATCGATAAAAATTTTGCCATCGAGATCACCAGTGATAATGGAAAGTATAAGGTGATGGGTGAGAATCCCGATAACTTTCCAAAAGAGCCGGGAGCAGATGATACCACTTCTTTCTCCATGACCGCCTCAGCACTGCTGACCGCTATCAACAAGACGATTTTTGCGACCAGCAATGATGATCTGCGCCCTGCCATGACAGGCGTTTTCTTTGAGCTCGACAAAAAGGGGATGCAATGCGTGGCTACCGATGCCCATCGTCTGGTACGCTACAAGCGCACGGACGTCAAATGCCCCAAGACCGATTCTTTTATTGTGCCCCGCAAACCACTTAACCTGGTCAAGGCGGCCATTCCGGTGAGTGAAGAAGAGGTGACGCTCAGCTATAACAGCAATCATTTGTTTATACGCTATGGTACCACCCAAATGAGCTGTCGCCTGATCGATGCTCGTTTCCCGGACTACAAAGTGGTGATCCCTGCCGAGAACCCCTATCACCTGACGGTCAACACCGCCGATTTTCAAAGTGCCCTGCGTCGGGTAAGCATCTTCAGCAACAAGAGCACCAATCAAGTAGCATTGAATATCTCTGGCAGCGAATTGCAATTGGCCGCACAAGATGTGGACTTTAGTTTCGAAGGAAACGAGAGAATGAAGTGCCAGTATTCGGGAGAAGACCTGGTCATCGCCTTTAATGCGAAATTCTTGATCGAAATGCTGGGTGCCGCAGATAGCGACGAGGTGAACCTCGAGCTCTCTACACCTACCAAAGCCGGATTGCTCAAGCCTCGCGATAAAAGCGATAATGAAGAGTTGCTAATGCTGGTAATGCCGCTTATGCTTAACCAGTAAGTGCGATCTTTTCTGCGACCGAGCACGTAAATGCTGTCAACTATGGATACTTGGTCTTCGGTGATTCACTACTTTCAAGATCTCGAACAGCGGCCGCTCGAACGAATGGCCATATTGGTCGGCGGTCTTTTATTTTTTTGGATACTCGAAGGGGCTATTCCGGTTTTTTCACTTCGCTATCGTACCACCAAACTCAACCATGCCGCCGTCAACTTTGCCTTTACGGTAATCCACCTGATCATTCACAGTCTGCTTGCGATTGTTATCGTAAGACTTTCAGATTGGTGCCAGGCACATTCATTTGGCATCGTACACTGGACCAAGGCCAACATCGGGTTGTCCGTTTTGATTGGGGTACTGGCCCTCGACTTTAGCAGCTGGTGGGTACATTGGGTGATGCATCGACAACCCCTACTATGGAGGTTTCATCTCATTCATCACAGCGATAGTAAAGTAGATGTAACGACCGGATTGCGTCATCACCCGGGTGACAGTATGTTAAGAGGGGTATTTTTTATCCTGTTCATTTTTATCTCGGGAGCTCCCATGTATGCGGTCATGATCTACCAGACCCTGGTAGTAGCTTTTACCGCTTTTACACACGCTAATATTTCTTTACCGGTGGCCATAGACAAATGGCTGAGCTATTTACTGATCTCACCCAACATGCACAAAGTACATCACCACCGACTGCAGCCCTACACCGATACCAATTATGGAGCTGTTTTTTCAATATGGGATCGCTTACTCGGCACATTCTCGCATTTACCCATGCAAGACATACGCTACGGTATCGACCGCTATTATCCCGCCGAAAAAGATGAAGACCTAGGGACCTTACTAAAAAAACCATTTCTCCCTTCGCAAGACTAAGTACATTTAGGTATGAAGGTAATCGCCATGATCCCGGCCCGCTACGAAGCATCGCGCTTTCCGGGTAAACTGATGCAGCTACTCGGAAACAAGACCATCATTCAACGAACGTACGAAGCCACGGTTCAAACCAATTTGTTCGATGAGGTATTTGTAGTAACCGATAGCGACCTGATAGAAGAAGAGATCAAAAAAAACGGAGGACAAGTACTCAGAAGCACACAAGCACACGAGAGTGGCACCGATCGAATCGCCGAAGTAGCAAGAGACAGGCCATTCGACATTATTGTAAACGTACAAGGAGATAGCCCTTTCATTAAAAAAGAACCATTGCAGCAAGTGATAGCCCAATTCAACGATCCTACCGTACAAGTTGGATCCCTGATGCGGCCTATTACCCAATTAGACGATATACAAAATCCCAATGTAGTCAAGGTGGTGGTCGACCTTAACTTCAACTCGATCTTCTTTAGCCGCAGTGCGATACCATTTCGCCGCGATCCGGATGCTCAGTTGTCTTATTACGAGCACATAGGCGTTTATGCATTTCGAAAAGAAATGCTCCTGAATTTTACCGCATGGCCGGCAACTCCACTCGAGAAAATAGAAAAACTAGAAAACCTGCGGCTGCTAGAGCACGGCATTCCCGTTCGCATGGTATTGACCTCGGAAAAGGGCGTGGAGATCGATACACCCGAAGATCTGGAAAGAGCCCGTATATTACTGGGGCTCTAATTAGTTAATTCTTATATCGCGCACCTCCCGCTGCATAAAGCGTGGCATACCCGGCATACCCTGTGGCTGCGTCGCGTTCTTACCGCCCATTCTATTCAGATTGAATAAGAAGCTGACCAAGAAATAGCGACGCAGGACCATACTGCGCGTATCTTGTAAGAAGTTATCACCTGCATTGCGGGTAATGCTCTCGTTTTGATTGAGCAGGTCATTGACCGAAAATTTCAACTCGCCATTCTTTTTCTTGAACATCAATTTGCTCAGGCTCGCATTCCACAGCGGAATACTTTGGTTAAACCCTTGGGCACGGCCCGTATTGATCAGGTAATCGAAGTTGGTCGATAGTAAGATACCCTTCGGAAAGGTGAACGTAACATCCGCATTGTAGGTCTGCGTCCAGAAATCCTCATTAAGTTGCTTATTGATACTGTAGTTAAGATTGGTGTACGTTAGGTTGGCGCGTAATCCGAAATCGATCTTTTCTTTATTGATGCTGATGCCCGCGCCTTGGGTGAGGGCTAACGTTTGGGTCACATTTTCTAGCTTATTGACCAAACTGATGTCGCGCAAATACAACATCGTATTGGTCAGGCTGATGTTTGAACCCTTGAGTTTGGGATTCTTGAACGGAAGGCCCAGCGTAAAGAACGAAAAGGCACGCAGGTATCCGTCTACGTTAGCATAGGTAGTTGTTTGCACGGGGCCTCTCACCGAGATACTATTTACGATTCGATTTTGCGTTGTGGCAATATTGAAATTGGCTGCAACGAAACGAAAGGTCGCCAAGTTAAACGTGTTATACCCAATGTTAAAGCTGTGGTTGAATTCCTGCTTTAGATTAGGATTACCGATTCGAACATTGAGCGTATCGGTAACGTCCGGAACATTTTGCAACTGTGCCACCGAAGGTTGATTGGTGCGTCCGTTATAGGAAACACGCAGGTTTTTACTACGCGTGGGTGTAAAATTAAAATTGGCCGTAGGAAATAGATTGGTAAAGGTTTGACGACTGATAGAATCTTTGTTAGTTAGCGCTTGAAAACTGTGGTTTTCGAGCTCGGCTTGCTGTACCCCGATCCCGAACTGGTAATTATATTTCTTTTCTTGCAGACGATAATTGACCCCTACTCGGTGTGCCGTAAATATGTTTTTAAATTCGTTGGTCTGCAGCAGGTTGGGGTTATCGTATTTGCCATTGCTGTTATTGTAGTTAAAGGTCTCTTTCTCGCTACGATTAAAGTTATTGGTGTACGCGTAATTGAATTCAAGCAGCTTATTTAATCCGAGGGGTTCGGTATACGAGGTGCTCAGCACATTGTTTCGGGTCTTGGTTTGCTGGTTATACTGTTGATTTTGCGAAAAATTCAACCCGACACCACCGGTAGGCCTGAGAAATATATTGTTGGCAATGGTCTTGCCGTCGGCCTCGCTACCCCCGATCGTATTGTTCAATCCGATCGTTAATGTTCTACCGACCTTTGCGAATTTTCGCCGCAACAACACATTGTTGTTGATGTTGTATCCGTCACGTACGTTGCTGTTCTCGGAACGTGTTTGAATGGCCAGAAAAGAGGCCAATGGAGTTTTGGAAAGGGTGCTGCTACTGTCTACGTTGTAGTTGTCGGAATGCTGTAGCGTAACCGATGGGGTGTACAAGATAGAGGTGAGAGAATCGAATTGATGTTCAAAACGAATATTGATTCGGTGATTTTGATTGATATTGTCCGATCGCGTACTTCGATTTTGATTGGCAGAAGAGTCGTTCACAAAAAATGTTTGGCGCAAAATGGTTTGCTCCTGCAAGGGCCTGTTATCCGAGAAGAAATAACTACCGGTAAGTTTGGTCTTACCGCTATTCCACTCATTCGAAAAGTTCGTACCCGTTGCCAGTGAGCGAATAATTCCGGTATTTCCACCACCGCCAAATCCACCGCCGCCTCGACCTCCGGTCATGGTCATCGACATCATTCCGCCACCGCCGCCGCCACCGCCAAATCCACCACCTCCACCGCCACTACCCATGGTGATCGTCGTCATACCACCACCACCGCCGCCGCCAAATCCACTAAAACCACCCATCGAGCTGATAATATCATTGAACGAAAAACCCTGCTTATTGATATTATTCGCATTAAAGAGCACAGAGATTCGATTATTGCCATCAAACTTATTGAAGCTCAGGT
>CANGTM010000050.1 GCA_947456825.1 Chitinophagaceae bacterium | reverse complement strand
GCATGTTGGCACTCGATATGTTCGGAAACCTCAGTGGGAGTTGTACGACCAGTGGCGCAGGCTTTAAAATGAGAGGAAGGGTGGGAGATTCTCCAATTATCGGTGCCGGATTATATGTCGATAACGAAGTGGGAGCTTGTGTGGCTACCGGACAAGGAGAGGATGTCATTAGGGCAGCCGGTGCCAGTATGGTGGTAGAGGCCATGAGACAAGGAAGATCACCCGAAGCCGCTTGCCGGGCACTGATCGAAAGAGTGATACGCATCAAAAAAGAAAAGGCCAAGGACATTCAGATAGCCTTTTTGGCAATCGATAACAAGGGCAACACAGGAGCGTATGCGATACATCCGGGATTTAGCTACGCTCTTCGCTCCGATACAGAAGAAAAATTAATTACCGCTAAAAGTTATTTTGCATGAGTAATCCGGTTGCTTCCACATACCTGATCGAGATCGCCACCACCGATTTTGAAACTACTCGACTGGCGGTTGAGGGCGGCGCTCACCGAATTGAGTTGTGCGCCTCTCTCTCAGAAGGGGGTGTAACGCCCAGCTACGGTACGATCCGTCGCTGCCGGGAGACTTTTTCGGTATCCCTCTATCCCATTATTAGACCCAGAGGAGGAGACTTTTTATATAGCGACCATGAGTTTGCCATAATGCAGCAAGACGTGCTATTATGCAAGTCTTTACAATGCGATGGAGTGGTAATCGGCTTACTGCAACGAGATGGACGGATCGATAAATTGCGAACGGCAGCCCTGGTAGAATTGGCCTATCCGATGGGGGTTACTTTTCATCGAGCTTTTGACCGATGCGTAGATCCTGGCCAAGCCCTTGAAGAACTAATTGAAATGGGATGTGAGCGTGTTCTAACTTCCGGACAACAGCCCACGGCTCCTGAAGGGGCAGACTTGATAGCCCGCTTACAGCAGCAAGCCGATGATCGCATCATTATCATGCCGGGCAGTGGAGTAAGACCTGAAAATGTAGTAGCCCTTGCCAAGCAAACCGGATGCGTAGAATTTCACTCTTCGCTACGTTCCATGGTAAAAAGTAACATGCAATTCGTTCATCCGGCTTTTGCCAATAGCACAGAGAGTTATCAAAATCCTGCCATTGATCCTGAGAAAGTGAGTCTGTTTATCAAGGAGCTGGCTGGTTTATCAAAAGCGTAGTCTTTTCATGTAGGCGGCTCCTGTAGCCGCAGCTTCGATCTGGCTTCCGTTTGGATAGAACTCCTGCTCTACGATCAGGTATTCCATCCCTTGTTCTACGGCCTTGGGTAGCATTTTTTTAAAGTCAATACTGCCGGTACCCAGATCTACCGAGAGATAGCCCTCTTTAGGATAAGGAGCCCGGCTCTTGTCCTTTACATGGCATAGTTTAAATCGATTGGGATGGTTGGCGATCCACTGTAGTGGGTCTTGACCCGCATAGTTGGCCCAATAGATGTCCAATTCAAAATCCACCAAGGTGGGGTCTGTTTCCTTCAGCAACACGGCCTGTGGAATTTGCTCCTCTAACGATTTAAATGAGTAATCGTGATTATGGTAGGCAAATCGTATTCCATTCTTTTTGCAAATGGTTCCCATCTCGTTGAACTGTTGGGCAATTTTTTTATAGTCGTCAATGGAGCGTTGCGGGCCAACCCATGGGCAGATCAGGTACTTTACTCCAATAGAGGCGGCATCTGCGGCTTTTCGCTCGAAGTTCTTGCTTACATCACAATGGCTCGATATCATCTTTAAGCCAAGGTTATCAAGATATTCCTTGAATGCTTTGGGGCTGTGATTCCAATAAATACCCTCGGGTCCTTCATAACTCTCTATGTAACTATATCCCTGCTTGGCCAATTGTTGTAATAGTTCTCGTGCTTTACCTGGCAATTCATTGCGAAGCGTGTAGAGTTGAATGCCAAAAGGTCTTGGTGTGCCCTTGGCGGCATAGGTCCACTGCGGATAAAGTGATGTGCCCGCAGCCAATGCTCCTACCGTCTTTAAAAAGGATCTTCTTGTATTCATAATTCAAGGCAGTTTATTTACTCGGCCCATGCTTTTTCGCCTTTTGTGTAAGGGGCATTTCCATCGAAGCGTCCCGGTACAGGCAGGTGTCGCAATGTTTCGGTCATTCCTGTTTTGGAGGTAAAAAATCCCCATAGGGTCAGTTGCTTCATGAGGGTGTAGTAATGAACGGGGGCTTTTTTATCTTCTCTGGATTCATTATAGGTCTTTGCCTCTTTTTCGAGCGAGGTCAACAGGGTGTGCCGCTGATCTGGGGTGCTCTCCAAAAAAGTCTGCTTGGTAGCGGCTTGTGCCTTCATGTCAAGATCAGCGATTCCTTTTATAAAGACATCCTGTTGTTCTTTTGTGTAGCAGTCTGTCACCATGATCTTCATAAAAGCTCCTACCTCCGCTGCCTTGGCGCCGGGTGTATCGGTGGCCGGTAAAATGGTTTCGGCCACCTCATTCAATAGGCTGATCATGGCTGGAGAAAAGTGCAGGGTGCCGGCGGCCGGATTTTTGCATCCGCTCAGTAAAAATTCTCCGCCCACCACCGTAGCACCGGTGATAAGGGCGATCGATCTTAGTAGTTCTCTTCTGTTCATCTTGCTGGTTTTACAGATTTCCTTTTTTTAATTCGGTAACGGCTTTGTCGGCAGCACGCGCCGTCATGGCCATGTAGGTCAACGAGGGATTGACACAAGAGGCGCTCGTCATGCAAGCTCCGTCTGTCACAAATACATTCTTGCAGTCCCAAACCTGGTTATCTCCGTTGAGCACCGATGTTTTCGGGTCACGGCCCATGCGAGCGGTACCCATTTCGTGAATGCCCATCCCTACTTCATATCCATAATCATAGGTTTGCACGTCTTCCAGTCCTGCAGCCTCTAGCATTTCTTTAGCGTCGTTCATCATGTCTTGGCGCATCTTTTTTTCGTTCTCCTTGATCTCCACATCCATGTTGAGCACCGGCAATCCCCATTTGTCCTTAACGTTCTTATCGAGCGAAATTTTATTCTCATGGTAGGGTAGCATTTCCCCGAATCCCATAATGCCCATACCCCAGTGATCAGATGGCATACTCAATGCTTCTTTAAGGGACCCACCGATAGTAAACTCTGGTACCTCTACACCACGGCCGCGACCCGCACCCCCTTGGTAGCCAAAGCCACGTACATAATCCCTTTTGTCGCTATAGATGTTTCTAAAGCGAGGGATATAAATACCCGTAGGTCTTCTACCGTATTGATAGCGATCACCGAATGCAAGGGTCTTTCCGCTGGCGCCCAGCCTAAAATGGTGGTCCATCACATTGTGTCCCAGTTCTCCGCTGCTGCTGCCCAATCCATCGGGCCATATGTTGGTGGCCGAGTTCATCAAGATCCAAGTAGAATTAAACGAGGAGGCACATAAGAAGATTATCTTGGCATTAAAGGTGTAGGTTTTATTGTCGATAGCATCCAGCACCTCCACGCCTGATGCTTTTTGTTTGTCCTTATCGTAAAGAACTTGTGTTACGATCGAGTAGGGGCGAAGTGTCAGCCGTCCGGTTTTCATAGCTGCCGGCAGGGTAGAGGATTGTGTACTAAAGTACCCGCCGAACGGACAGCCTCTCCAACATCGGTTTCTGTATTGACAATTGACCCGATCTTGATGTGGTACGGTAATGTTGGCGCTTCTTCCTATGAACATGTGTCGTGTTCCCTTGAATGAATCCTTGATCTTTGCCGCCACATCTTTTTCTACACAGTTCATCTCCATGGCCGGCATAAATTCACCGTCGGGCAATACGTCGAGTCCTTCCTTGCTGCCTTGAATACCAGCAAATTTCTCTACATAACTGTACCAGGGGGCCAGGTCTTCGTAGCGAATAGGCCAATCCACCCCATAGCCATCGACCAGATTAGCTTCAAAGTCCCATTTATTAAATCGATAGCTCTGTCTTCCCCACATCAGGGAGCGACCACCCACATGATACCCTCTGAACCAAGAGAATGGTTTTGTTTCCGTATAGGGCGATTCCTTGTCTTTGACCCACAGGTCCAGCACGGTTTCGTTGAGCGGGTAATCGCGTTTTAGTACCGGATAGTTTTGTAGCATCTCTTGCGTGGGCATCAGGCCACGGTGCGGAAATTCCCAGGCCTCTTTATTGGCCGTTACATAGTCTTTGATGTGCTCAATGTCACGTCCTCTTTCGAGCAAAAGCACATTCAATCCCTTTTCGGTAAGTTCTTTGGCGGCCCATCCACCACTAATTCCAGAACCCACTACAATAGCGTCATACTGTACAGAAGGCATATACGTTCGTTTTAAATGTCACATAGTTGAATGGCGCTGCGTAGCGCTTCGATCTTTTCTTGTGGATCTTTTTTTATCGATATGAACTCTTGTGCTACGTAACCGGTGTAGCCGGTGGCATGTATAGCTCGCATGATGGCTGGATAATACAACTCTTGCGTTTCGTCGATCTCGTGGCGGCCGGGTACACCGGCCGTGTGGTAGTGACCGAACCACGAGTGGTGATCCTGAATGGTTCTTATCACATCTCCTTCGTTGATCTGCATGTGATAGATATCGTAGAGTAGTTTGAAATTAGGTGACCCGATTCTTTTGCATAACTCAATACCCCACGCACTTTTATCGGCCATATAATCTTTATGATCAATCTTACTGTTAAAAAGTTCCATGGTGATGGTGACGCCAAATTTTTCGGCCGTTCCCATTATTTGTAGTAACCCTTCTTTGCAATTTTGCAATCCTGTCTCGTCATCCATTCCATTACGATTGCCGCTAAAGCAGATCAGATTCTTATAGCCTGCTTTGGCCACCAGTGGAATAGCTTCTAGGTAGTCCCTGATCAGCCAGCCATGATGACTCTTGTTGTTGAAACCTTTTGTCAAGCTGGTCTCTCCGGCAGTGTAACACATGGAACAATCGATGCCTTTTTCTTTAAGTATCGAAAAGTCGGCGGGTTTGACAAGGTCTATGGCGCCAATACCGATCGATCTGGCCACATCGCAGAGCTGTGAAAGCGATAAGAATCCGTAGGTCCAAGAGCAGACCGAGTGATGAATGTTTCCTTTTAGTAAAAGGGGGCCCGCTAGCTCATTTTCTTGTGAAGGTCCTGCTGTGGCTTGCCGAGATCGCTCATGGTTGTTCGAAGACTGTTCTTTTCCGTGAACAACCAGACCCGTGGTAACGGCCAGCGTGCCCATGCTCAGCTGCTTGAGCAGTTCACGACGATTCTGCATGGGTTGACGGGAGCGATCAGAGCTGCTCATGTTAGTTTTTTTTGGCAGGGTCTTTAAAAAGCAGGGAAAATAGCAGTAAGATCACACCAGCGATCAGCGCAGGTACCATCCACACCGATGCCCAATCGTGGCCTGTATCTATTTTGTAATGGTCGGCTACGTAGCCTGCAAACCAAAATCCAATTAGCATTCCCACCCCATAGGTGGCCAGCGTGATCATCCCCTGTGCCGACGAACGGATCTTTTCTCCGGCCAGCTGGTCCGTATAGATCTGTCCTGTCACAAAAAAGAAATCGTAGCAGATGCCATGTAAGATTATGCCCGCGTAGAGCATCCATTGGCCGCCTTGCATATCACCATAGCTAAAAAGTACATATCGAAGTACCCAAGCAGCCATTCCGATCAGTAGCATTTTCTTTACGCCCAGACGGGCGAAAAAAAGTGGCATCAGAAACAAAAAGATCGTTTCGCTCATTTGGCCCATGGTCATTTTAGAGGCGGCGTTCTCCATCCCCAGCTCATTCAGGAACATATTGGTCTCCTGGTAGTAAAATGCCAGTGGAATGCAGATCAGTAGTGACGACACGAAGAAGATCAAAAAGTTCCTGTCCTTAAGCAACCGCAGTGCATCCAAACCAACGATCTCCCCAAGATTCGCCGGTGTTCCTGCTTTGGGAGGTGGCGTATTGGGAAGCATAAAGCTGAATAAACCCAAGACTAGCGATACACCGGCCGCAATACGAAAGGTCTGATCGAGTTGTTGGTTTTTTTCTAGAGCCAGCCATCCGATCAAAAGGCCAGCCGCGATCCAGCCGATCGTTCCCCACATTCTGATCAAGGAAAATTCCTTCTCTGCATTTTGCATTTGCTTAAATGAAATGGCATTGACCAGTGCCAGGGTAGGCATGTAAATGATCATGTAAGCAAGTAAATAGGGATAAAAATCAGCGAAGTTGGTTTGCAGGGAAACGTAATATAACAGGGCCGCACCGCACAAGTGCAAAATGCCCAAAATGAACTGGGCCGAAAAAAAGCGGTCCGCGATCAAGCCGATGATAAAGGGGGCGACAATGGCTCCCAACGATTGAGTTCCGTACGCGATGCCGATCTGAACGTCGGTAGCGTCGAGTCGGGTACCCAAGTAGGTACCCATGGTGACGAACCAGATGCCCCAAAGAAAAAAATTCAGAAACATCATGGTTGCCAGTTGAATACGAGTAGTTGGTTTCATGGCAGGCAATTGAAAATAAATATAGTATTTTTAGCTCTCACTTGTACACGATACTTTATGCAGAGAAAACTAAGGATGGCAATGATCGGCGGCGGGCGAGGTTCCTTTATAGGTGCCGTACATCGCATGGCCGCTGCACTGGACGGTCAGATCGAGTTGGTGGCTGGCGCCTTTAGTTCCGATCCGGCTTGTTCCCGTTTAACAGGTCAAGATCTTTTCTTGGATCCGGAAAGGGTGTACCCCGATTATGTGAGCTTACTTGAAAAAGAAGCGTTACTGCCAGCCGATAAGAAAGTAGATATCATTTCTATCGTTACGCCCAATCACCTGCATGCGGCTCCGGCATTGATGGCCCTCGATAAAGGATTCGACGTCGTACTCGAAAAGCCTATGGCTTTTTCGTTGCAAGAGGCTCGCCAGCTCGATCAAAAAAGAAAAGAAACGGGTAAAGAGATTTTATTGTGCCACACCTACACCGGGTATCCCATGGTCAAAGAGGCCCGAGCTCGTATTGCTCGCGGTGAGCTAGGTGCCGTTCGAAAGATTTACGGTGAATATCCACAAGGATGGTTACATACTTTTTTAGAAGGTTCGCAACACAAACAGGCCGATTGGCGCACGGACCCTGCTCGTAGTGGAGCGGCCGGAGCGATGGGTGATATTGGAACTCATATTTTTAATTTGATAGAATACGTAAGCGGACTGCAGGTAACGCAGCTCTGCGCTGATGTTCGCACGGTTGTTTCAGGAAGAAGACTGGATGATGACGGAGCTGCGCTCTTGCGTTTTAACAACGGGGCCAGTGGAACGCTGATGGCTACGCAAGTGGCGGCCGGGGAGGAGAATAAGATTTCCATTCGTGTCTACGGAGAAAAAGGCGGATTGGAGTGGCATCAGCAAGATCCCAACACGTTGCTTTTAAAATGGCCCGATCGTCCGGCCGAGGTAGTTAGAACCGGTACTTCCTACGTTTCGGATGCGGCTTCTCATAATACGAGAGTGCCGGCCGGTCATCCCGAAGGATATCTGGAAGCCTTTGCCAACTTATATCGCAATTTCGCGTTGGCTCTTCGTGCCAAGGCCAGTGGGCAAACTCCTTCGGCCTATATCGCCGATTACCCTGGTACGACCGAGGGCGTACGCGGTATGGCTTTTATCGACTGTATGATCGACTCTTCGCGCGCTGCTCAAAAGTGGACTGATCTCACCGTTTAATCAACTGCTATGACAACCTTAAAAGGGCCTGGAATTTTTTTAGCACAGTTTATGAGCGACCAGCCCCCGTTCAATTCTTTATCGTCCATTTGTGCATGGGCTTCCTCGCTTGGCTATACGGCTGTACAAATTCCAACGTGGGATACGAGATGCATCGATCTTCAAAAAGCAGCAGAGAGTAAGACCTATGCCGACGAGATCAAAGGGATTGTGGCTACCCACGGTATGCAGATCTCAGAGCTATCCACTCATCTGCAAGGTCAATTGGTGGCAGTTCATCCGGCCTACGACCCATTATTCGATTCTTTCGCTCCTGAGCCTCTTCGTGGAGATAAATCCGCTCGCACCCAGTGGGCGGTACAGCAATTGAAGTTTGGAGCTAAGGCCTCTGCTAACCTGGGACTAACGGCACATGCCACTTTTAGCGGCTCTCTACTCTGGCCTTTGTTTCATCCCTGGCCACAACGCCCTGCCGGGTTGGTCGAAGAAGCCTTTGCCGAACTTGGCAAGCGCTGGAGGCCTATCCTCGACCAGTTCGATGAATGCGGGGTCGATCTTTGTTACGAGGTGCATCCCGGGGAAGACCTCTTTGATGGCATCACGTACGAAATGTTCTTGAAAGAAGTTGATCATCATCCTCGGGCATGTCTGTTATACGATCCCTCTCATTTTGTATTACAGCAGTTGGATTACTTGCAATACATCGATCATTACCACGAACGCATCAGGGCCTTTCATGTAAAGGATGCTGAGTTTACTCCCAGTGGAAAGCAAGGCACCTTTGGAGGGTACCAATCCTGGGCCAATCGAGCAGGGCGGTATCGTTCTCCCGGAGATGGCCAAGTAGATTTCAAATCGATATTCAGTAAGTTGGCACAGTATGATTACCCCGGCTGGGCGGTCATGGAGTGGGAGTGTTGTATCAAACATCCCGAGCAGGGTGCCAAAGAGGGAGCGCCCTTTATCAAACAGCATATCATTCGTGTTACCGATAAGAACTTCGACGATTTCGCAGCAGCAGGAGCCGACCGTTCCACGCATCGCTCCCTACTTGGGCTTGCTAAGGACCAGAGATGATGTATTAGTTTTACCTTCAAAAAAATTGATGTTATGTTACAGCACAGAATTTTATTTCCCGCCACTATCGTCTTTTGTTTCACTCTTTTTGCTTGCGGTGGGTCAGGCAGTACAGCTGCCGTTGGTTCTGATACAACGCTAGCGGTTGGATCCAATGAAGAAAAAGCGGCCGCAGCCGATCCCTCGCGCAATGCCGTATACCAAAAGGGACTTTCACTGGTAGCAAAAAGCGATTGCCTTACCTGCCATAAGATCGACGAGCCCATGACAGGGCCCTCTTACAGGGCTATCGCCGAAAAATATGCAGGAGCGCCTAACGATGCCATCACGGCGCTAGCCGGCACCATCATCAAAGGAGGGTCCGGCAATTGGGGTAATGTGCCAATGACCCCACATCCGTCTTTATCACAAGAAGATGCAGAGACCATGGTACGTTACATTCTGGAGTTAAATAATAGATAATATGAATAAGATTTTCTTGATCGTTCTGGCCGCTCTTTTTTGTTCTTGCCAGAGTGTGAACGTAATTGCGCAATCGCCTAATTCCTTGTCATCGCAAGAGCGTTCGGAGGGATGGAAACTATTGTTCGATGGTCAAACCACAAGGGGTTGGCATAAGTATGGCGGGGCCCCGATCGGTGCAGCCTGGAAGGTACAAGACGGGGCACTTTGGCTCGATCCCAGTCAAAAGGAGGGTTGGCAGATCAAAGGAGGAGGCGATATTGTTACCGATGAGGTCTTTGCAGATTTTCATTTGATGTTAGAGTGGAAGATCGCGCAAAACGGAAACAGTGGCATCATGTTCTACATTCACGAAGACAGTACCAAGTACCAATGGCCCTGGATGACCGCTCCCGAAATGCAGGTACTCGATAACCAGGGGCATCCCGATGCAAAGATCGTCAAGCACCGTGCGGGCGATCTATACGATCTTATCTCTTGTCGTCAAGAGACCGTAAAGCCATTCGAGCAGTGGAACCAAGTGGAGATCATTTGTAAAAAAGGGAAGCTTGATTTTTTTCTCAATAGCGTCAATGTGGTCTCTGTACAGCTGTGGGGCGAGGAATGGAAAAAGATGGTGGCCGCCAGCAAATTCAGCAATATGCCTGGGTTTGGCACCTACCAAGAAGGCCGTATCGGTCTTCAAGATCACGGCGACAAGGTATGGTACCGTAACATAAAGGTCAAAAGGCTGTAGCGTCGTTTTTACTCTACTTTAGCGATCTTGATTACGTTGGTGGGAAGATGCAAATGCACCGGAGTACTTCCCGTGCTTACTACCACATCGCCGATCTTCAAAAAAGATCGTTGCTTCAAGATGTCGATCTGGTCTTTGAAGATCTCGTCCAGACTTTCTTCCTCGTCATAATAAAAGGCCCGTACCCCCCAGCTCAAACTCAGCTGGTTTACGAGCGAGCGCTCCTTGGTGAAAATGTATAGAGGGGCCTTGGGGCGGTAGCTGCTCAGCATAAATCCGGTATACCCACTTTGTGTCATGCCTATGATGGCATCGGCGCTAACGTCTTGTGCCAATTCGCAGGCATTGTAACAAATGGCATCACTTAAAAAAGAAGGAGAGTGTGCCTGTGGACGTAGCATTTCATCTCGGTTGTATTCGTAGGCTTTGGCCTCCACCTCCAAAATGATGCGCGTCATGGTCTCGACCACTAATTGCGGATGTTGTCCAACGGCCGTTTCTCCACTAAGCATAACGGCATCGGTTCCTTCGATAACCGCATTGGCCACATCGGAGATCTCACTACGATTGGGTTTGGTCCTTTCCATCATGCTTTCCATCATCTGGGTGGCTACAATAACAGGTTTTGCGCGATGGATACATTTCTTGACAATATCTTTTTGCAGTAAGGGAACGGCCTCAACCGGTAGCTCTACGCCCAGATCGCCACGGGCGATCATGATCGCGTCACTTTCAATGATGATATCGCGCAGATTGCTCACGGCCTGCGGCATTTCTATCTTAGCGATCACCTTGGCCTTGTGGCCATGCTTACTTATCTTTTCTTTGAGTTGACGTACACAAGCGGTGCTTCGAACGAACGATAAGGCGACCCAATCCACCGGTTGCGTAAAAATAAATTGAAGGTCGGCCAGATCTTTTTCTGTTAGTGCAGGTAGCGAAATGGCCGTATCGGGTAAGTTGACGCCTTTTTTGGGCATCAGCGTGCCGCCTAACTGAACGCGCACCCTAACTTCTTTTTTTTCTGTGATCTCCTCAACGATCACTTCCATCTTGCCGTCGTCGAGAAGGATCTTTTCACCCTTTTTGACGTCTTGATGAAGATTTGGATAAGATACATAGATCCTTTCGTGATTGCCTACCACCTTCTCGTTGGTGAATGTCAAAAGGTCTCCTTCTTTGATGACCATCGATCCACCTTCGATCTCACCTACGCGTAGTTTAGGTCCTTGTAAATCGGCCAATATAGCAATATTGTAGGGCTGCGATTGGTTGATGCGTTGAATATCTGCTATGATACGCGCTTTGTCTTCGTGGGCGCCGTGCGAAAAATTAAGACGAAATACATTGACGCCTGCCTTTACCAAGCCCAATAGCTGTTCATAGCTGTCGCAGGCAGGTCCAACGGTGGCCACGATCTTGGTTCGTTTGTACGCATGCAATTTTCCGGCCTCATTGTCAAAGCTCCGGTGAATATATTTGTCTAGGTGTTTTGCCATTTTGTTTTACTTTCTGCGGCCAGATTTATTTTGCCAGGATCTTTACGATATTGAGCCATTCTTCATTGATGGTTCCTTTCATTTTTACGGCTTGTTCCAGGGGAATGTAGTTCATTTCGTTATTGGTGATTCCTACGAAGACATTGTGACGTCCTTCGAGTAAACTCTCTACCGCATGATATCCCATTCTGCTGGCGATGGTACGGTCCATACAACTTGGGGCTCCTCCTCGCTGGATGTGTCCAAGGATACAAACTCTTATCTCGGCTTTGGGAAGGTGCTCCTTTAATACGCGAGCCACTTCGTTTCCTCCGCCAAAGTCATCTCCTTCTGCCACCACGATCAGATTGACCAGTTTTTTTCGTCTTTCTTTTTCTTTGAGAGAGGCAACGATATCGTTGATATCGGTTTTTCTTTCCGGAATCAATATCGATTCGGCACCGGTAGCCATGCCGCTATGTAAAGCAATATATCCTGCATCTCTACCCATCACCTCTATCACAAAAACACGGTCATGCGCCTCCATGGTATCTCTGATCTTGTCTATGGCCTCCACGGCCGTATTGGCGGCGGTATCGAAGCCAATGGTGTAATCACTGCCAGCGATGTCTTTATCGATAGTGCCGGCAATGCCTACACAGGGAATATTGAACTCATTGCTGAAGGTTACAGCTCCCCGAAAGGACCCATCTCCTCCAATGACCACCAATCCATCGATCTCTCTTTTCTTTAGATTCTCGTAAGCGGTTTGCCTTCCTTCTTTTTGCAGAAAATCTTTACTGCGTGCCGTCTTGAGTATGGTTCCTCCGCGTTGGATGATGTTAGCCACGGAGCGGCTGTTCATTTTGATGATATCATCTTCTATAAGACCTTGATAGCCGCGCATGATGCCATATACCTCCAATCCATAGTACAATCCCGTTCGAACCACCGCTCTGATGGCGGCGTTCATGCCCGGTGCATCACCGCCCGATGTCATAAGTGCAATACGGGAAACTTTCTGCTTCATATCGGTCAAATTGAAGTAGCGAATTTACTACTTTTATTCAATGAAAATCTTGCTTACCGGTGCCAATGGATTTCTGGGTTACTACCTGTGCGATCTGCTAACTAACGCCGGTTTGGATGTGCTGGCTACTTCGCGAGGTACTTGCCGACTTCCTTTTGCGCCAAGCCATGGTTTTGTCTATGAGTCGCTCGATTTTACCGACCGAAAGCGAACGTTTCAGCTCATCGATGCGCATGCTCCCGATTGGATCATCCATGCAGGCGCTATGGGCAAGCCCGACGATTGTGCATTACATCCTGAGCTGGCCACACAGATCAATGTTGAGGGAACCCAGCATTTG
>CANGTM010000049.1 GCA_947456825.1 Chitinophagaceae bacterium | reverse complement strand
CTGTACACTATATCCCCCTCCCAGCGCAATTACACCGTCCGTAATTACCGGCACTCGCAAAAACCGCTCCCAGCCCGCTGAAATATTGAATTTTACATGCATGGCTTGATCGAACTGCCAGGCTGTTTCGAAAGAAAGCAGATATTCATCCAATCCTTTTTTGACGTCGGAATTGACTACCGTGCGAAAAACAGAAGAAGCAGATGCTGTCCGACGTTGTAACCACACACTAAATGTATTATTGGTAAATGTTGCCGGAACTGTATGTAAGATAGCTTGCGCGCCTAGTTGATAGGTCGGCGAAATGCGATACAGCGCACGTAAGCCCCGACCATAAGAAAAGAAATGCTGAATTGAGTTCAACTGTCCGAGAGTAAGGTCCCACCGCTTGCGATTGAATTGAGCGGTGAATACATTTCGCTCGAGTGTATTGAGTGGCCCGTAGAGCTTTGAGCGAAATGAAAGATCGATACTCCCCTCTTTGAGCGACCAAGAAGCGGTAGCGGCACCATAATAGCTATATTGATTATCTACCATCATTACACCCGTCTCGAGCTCTGTCGGAAAATCAGCGAAAGGTGAAGCATGAGCCTTGCTGCTATTTCTAGGGGTGGTCAATGAGATAGGTACGCTTTGTATCATACCGGTGCTGTCGGAAACACTAAAAAGTAATCGAGGGGAATTTCGCATGGCACCAACGGGTAATGCCATCAAGTACTCGACCACCGAATCGGCTCCAGGATGAAGTCGCAGCGTAAAAAGCATCGGATCCTCATAAAAGGGCGTTTTAAGGGAAATACGATATTGTCCGAAAGTGGTACCCTTGTTCCATACCTTCAAAGGAAGTACAACTTTTTTGGCATCCGCAGGTATCTCTATGGCGAATTGCGGTACCGAAACCGAAAATGAATGGATGGCAGGTGCTCGGATAAAAAAGAACGTATCGAGTACTGATCGTTGCGTACTCAAAACAGCTGATTCCAGCCGAATGCGAACAGGAGAGAATTCAGCAGAGGCCCCGGGCTGCCGAATGAGGGTCAGCGATATGAGCGATAGGGAATCTGACGAAGCAGCAATAGAATATAGCGGCGTCCCCAGCAATTTCCAACCCATAGGTGGCTGAACTTGCATCGTAGCCGAAAGACCGTTAAGCCGAAGAGCGATCCTGTTGTATAAGAAATAAGATTCCTCCGTAATAGAAAGAGAGTCCTTGAAAAAAATAGTAGAACCTGGCTGACCGCTGACAATAAATCCCAGAACAAGGGCCATTAGAAGGCTCGAACCCTTATGCCAATATTGATTCATGAGTGATGAATAACGCCGGACCATTAAAAAAGAGGTTGCCCTCTTCGAAAAGAGAGCAACCCCGATAAACTCCTACTCTTTAAAGTTGAGTAGCCGTCAAAATAACACTCAGCAAATAATCACCTCCTGTATAGCTCCATCCGGGAATGGCTCTCATTTTTACAGAGAAGGGTTTGGCAGGACCAAACGTACCCCCGGTGATCAGCGGAGCGGCCGTGGTGCTCAGCGAATTCCACATAGAAGGTGTGGCATTGACACCACCCGTACCATTGGTAGCCAAATTGTACTGCAACACGCTGCAAGGCATTACATTGTTTCCGGTACCAGACCCTACATAAGAGAAATTAGCCGTGGCGGAGCGAATGGCCACATTGAAATTTCTGTTAGAGTAAACAAGAAAGGGACTGGTCTGATTTCCAAAGATGTCCTCAAGTATGCGCCCGGTAGGACTCAAATAATCGCCTGCATCATCGAAATCGGCTTCCAAGAAGTCGATTTGAGGAATCATGAATATAACGTTATCAAGATCGAGCTTAGCGAGGATCACTGAGGCATCAGAAGCCGGCTGTGCACTGGCGACACTTACGCTAATGGCTGCCATAAAAGCAAAGAAGAACCTTTTCATAAAGATTTGTTTTTAAAAAATTGAATAAATAATTAATTCGGAACCGGCCCCTACAACGTTGATAGGTGCAAGATGACGTATGGGGATTGCCATAAAAATGACAGTAGTCAATGACGCAACACTACTGTGAGGACATAAAAAAAGGCTGATCAGTATCGATTTGATACCGATCAGCCGTTATAGCAGCACAAACAATTATCGACTGATGACCACCTTTCCCGTGGCGATCACCACATTGGCGGCACTCACCAACCGAACAATATATAGCCCCCCTTGTGCGGTTTGAAGATCTACCTCCATAAGCGGATAGCCCGACGTTGCCGGAGTTTGCTTACTGTATACCATGGCGCCTTTACTATCGAAGACCTGTAAGTTGTAGGTAGTGGCTACAGCACTGTAATAAGAAACCTTGAACAAACCGTTATTGGGACTTGGAAAAATAAATAGACGTGCAGTAACCGAATCTCCGATCACTAGCGCCTCAGACGTATTGGCACAGGGCAGTCGCGGTGGATTATTCTGTACCCTTACCTTATAACTTCCGGAGGGGTGTTTCCAACCTATGGAATCCACCGAGGCGGTCGTCTCTCCAGCGAGAGGATTATTGTTGAGCGTCCAGGTGTAACTATAAGAGCCGGACGGAGATACCGTAGCATTGATGGTAGTTTGGATACCTGGTAACACCTTTGTAAAGGGACTTGCCTGCAGCGTAGCCACCGGATTTGGCTCGATCGTTACTGCCATAGGAGCAGAAACAGAAGAACAGCCAAAGCTGTTGGTGACGGTCACTGCGTAATTACCTCCTGTTCCGACCAGCACGGACTGCGTGGTGGCTCCATTGCTCCAACTCCAGGCACTACCAGTAGAGGCAGCCAGCAAT
Source organism: Chitinophagaceae bacterium (assembly GCA_947456825.1). GTDB lineage: Bacteria > Bacteroidota > Bacteroidia > Chitinophagales > Chitinophagaceae > JJ008. The sequence continues at coordinate 10,790 of CANGTM010000049.1, read as the reverse complement.
ACTCTGTCACCATCACAAACCCGCGTAGCGGTCAAAGGTGTAATAGTGGCTACAGGCAGCGGATTAACGGTTACAACCATAGCTGCAGAAGTGCTGACGCAACTGCCCGTAGTTACTGTAACGGTAAGTGTGGCACTGGTGTTGACAGTAAGTGATGAGCCGGTTTGCCCATTACTCCACAAATAAGAAGTACCGTTGTTGGCATTGAGCGTTACCGATCCACCCGAACAAAAAGTAGTCGGGCCGCTTGCGGTAATAGAGGCTGCCGGCACAGCCGTGAGCGTTAGCGTCACACCGGTTCGAGCCGTACCCTCACACCCTGTACTATTGTCGCGTGCCGCAGCAAAGTAGGTGACGGTGCCGATCGTGTTTCGAGTAGGAGCTGTAACCACTGTACCACCTGTAGCGGCCGTGTACCATACTACCGTTTGCCCCACTGGCACCGATGCAGTGGCCGTGAGTGTAGGAACGATAGCACCAGGACAAACCAATTGCTGCTGGTTACCTCCACTTACAGGAGCGATCAAAGAACTATTACCAACGGAGATCGCCAATTGCACAGCAGGGGTCTGACAATTTGAGTTGGTGGCATACACAGTGATATTACCCGGCTGACCACCGACAGCGAAGGACACGGTGATCTGGTTGGTACCCTGCCCTGCCAAGATGGAGGCTCCGGCCGGAACGGACCACACATATCCGGTGGCCCCTGCAACAGGACTAATACTGTAATTGGTCTGGGTGGTTCCACAAATGACGGTCTCTCCAGTAATGGCACCGGGCGTTCCCATATTTCCTCCACCTGAAGAGGCAGTAACCGATATGGCATTGACCCTTTCACTTTCGGAATTGGTGATCGTACTTCTGGAGCGAATGGTAAACCAGCTGCTTTGTCCGGGCGTTAGGCCGGTAGCCGTGTGACTGGTAGTCGTTAAATTACCTGCAAAAAGGTCGTAAGCCCCGGTCGTTTGATTCAATCGATATATGTCATAAAGGTTAGCCCCCGTGACGGCATTCCAAATAAAATTGATCTCTCCTGCGGCACAGCTATTGCCGTTGCCCGAAAAACCGGTAACGGTTCCTAATATCTTGAAGGGGGCATCACTTTGATCGACGAGCGTTCCATTCGTAATGCGCACCAAGGCTTGAGAAGTATTAACTCCCAATGGAACTGACCAGGTAAAACGAGTGGCAGAGCTGGCAATATTATTGGCTATTAGAACCCAGGTAATTCCATTGTCGGTAGAGTACTCGAGAGTTTGGGTGCCTACAGCCCCTATTTGATTCCAGGTAATGACCTCTGATGATCCGGGCGAAAAAGATTCAGCCCCGTTAGGATAGATCATCTCTACCCTCGGCTGATCGATGGTCCAACTAACGGCATATTGCTGATTAGTGCCCGTTGCAACGCTCGTACCGGCAACTTTAATCTGGTAAGTGCCTGCAGCTGGATTGTATACGGTCACTTGCTCTACATTGCTCACATTATCTACGCCTGTGGTGGCAGCAGCAGAGGGATTGTCTTTATTAAGGATCCAGGGCAAGTAATTGTTGGTACTATTGGTGACGGTGAGATCAAGATTATTGACCAACGCCGGATTGGCATTGGGAGCGCCGGCCGGATCGTTCCAATTCAACATTACGTTTAATCGAACCGTGTTGGGAGGAACAGTAATGGAAAGTTCATTGAGGGCGCCGTTAGCGATAGTACCTACGGAGTAACGATTGGTCTCGAGCACGCGAACGGCCTCCAATGCATCGATTCGGCCATATCCAAAACGATAATCAGGCCCTAAATTACCAAGGTCTTGCGCCGTGTTTAATACTGCACTTTTGATCAGCGCAGAGGGAGGAAGCGCGTTATTGTTGAGCTGCTTGAATCGTTCTACCAATAAAGTAACAGACCCGCTGACGCCTGGCGTAGACATGGAGGTACCCGAGATGCTTGCATAGGCGGTAGGGCCCGTGCTATACGTAGAAAAAACATTGGTTCCCATGGCACTGATATCAGGCTTTACCCGACCATCTTGCACAGGACCAAAACTACTCGAAGAAGAAATGGCATCCGTAGAGGTAACGTTGGCCACTAAAATATTGTTCTTGGCCGATTTACCGCTTCCGGTAATGGTATACCACCCTCCGGAACAAGAGGTTTGTGAATTGCCGGCAGAATGAACATGCAAGTGAAAGGGAAAATTATTCAGATTTAGATCCGTAGATCGGGAAGTTGCCGAATAAGCGATACTGGCTCCAGTTAAACCACAGGTGGCCGTTCCTCCATAGGAGTGGCTGCTGACGACCAAGTTGTAAGCAGGTATACCGGCTGCGATCTCTGCGGGCACATTTCCGTTGAAGTCATACGAATACAATTTTGCATTGGGAGCCATGCCCCTTGCGATGGGATTGACAATTCCCCTTCCTAAAATAGTACCGGAGCAATGGGTCGAGTGATCACTGAGACCCACATTCTCTACTTGAGTGACGCGGCCGATGGGCAAAAAATCAAGATGTTGGCCGATGGCACCACCGTCCCAAATCCCCACATTGATACCCTCACCTTTGAGATTGCGGGGGCCATCTCCAATGGGGCTTACCCGGTGAAGGGAACGTCCCGGAAGATTTTCATTTTGATTAGGCTCATCGATAAACTCGGCCCACTGTATCATAGGAAGACGCACCAATGCCTTCAATTGATTGACCGGCATGCGAACCACAAAACTTCTGTAGGGCGCATCCTCTCTTATCAATCGGGCGCCTATAGCGGCTAAAGAGGGCTCCACCGCAGCACGAGATAGAGTTTCGAATGTAATGATGGTAACATCTGCCATACCGGGTTCTATGGTAGCATGGGCTGGCACTTTTGCGTATAACAGATCGGGAACGGTCTTTTGGATATTCTCAAAGGCAAATACAGATCGTATGGAGTATGAGGCAAACGTATTGATATCAAACGATGTGTTGACCTTGGCCGCATATGCATAGTTGGGAAAGTAATCCAAGAGAGTGATCCCCGCTTGTAAAAGCTGCTGGCGTACTACAGCAGAGGGAATTTCGTTGAATTGAAGTACGGCATACCAAGACGGACCAAACTGGGTAGTACGAAATACAGGATCGGACAATCGTAGTTTGCCCGTGTTGGCCTCGGGAATGATCGTTCCGGATCGCAACTGTACCTGGTAGTCGCGGGGCTGTTGAGCCTCCAAAAACAAAGAGACCAGCAAAAGAGATAACAAGGCAGCCATTTGCTTGAGAGAAGATTTCATCAGGGCATGATTTTATGTGGCGTTGAAATTACAAGAAATCTAATTAGAACACAGAACAGGTACGACTTTTTTATCCTCCGTGAGCGAAAGTCTCCACAAAAAGAACATACCACTAACCTTATAGCAAACGGTATACATCGCGGTAAAGACATAATTGACCGCGTTCGTCTATACTGGCCGGCAAATAAAGACAAAAGACCGGCAGAGGCTCCGGCAGAGAATGATAGATCGGTTTTTTGTCGGCAAAACAGGATTGCAGGTAGGTGGTATCAAGACCGCCATTCAACAGCTTATTGCCCAGCAAAAGCGGCTCCTCGAGTCGGATACATCCATGACTCAAAAAACGTGAAGTCTGCAAGAAAGCAGCCATGTGATTAGTATCGTGGAGGTACACCCCATAGGGCGTTTCGATATCAAACTTTAGAACACCCAACGCATTATCGCAACCAGTGGACTGGCGGATCGTGTAGGGAAAGTAAGCGGCGCTGAATTGACGCCAATTGAGCCGATGGTGATTCACTACACTACCCTTTGCGTCTATGACCTGCATGTTCCTCCGGTCCAACCAGCCAGGATCGCGTTTGATCTTTGACAGAAATTCCCCAATGGCTATGCTACTGGGCACATACCAGTACGGATATAAGATCAACCGGCTGCAATAACTGGCGAACCGGGGTGTGGGAGTTGAGGGTTTTCCCACTATGGCACGCATCGAGAGGAGGAATTGATCGTTTTCTATGTACTGAGCACTGGCTGCCGCAATGTTCACAAGTAAGAACCGATCGAGCTTAAAATGAAAGAGCCAGCGATAAAGATGCAGTGAATGCCGCATCTTTAACAACGTATCGCGCGATGTCGATCGAAGTGCCCCTGCCGCTACGCGCTGTCTGTCAATGAATGTCTTTTTTAACAATACATACGCACGCTGTGAAGGTTCGAGGGAAAATAGCCAACGAAATAGTTGCTCCGGAGTGGCAGCAGCTAAAATTCCGGCTTTGATGATACTATCATCCCTTTGTCGATAGGCAAGGCTGATCTTATCGTATCCAACAGAAGAAGCCACCTTGTATCCTCTAAACAGATCGAAGGCCGTAGCCAGCAAGGCATCCAAAAAATAGGAGGAAGCCATCATGGAGGTGTCGATACGGGTAGCTGACGAAGAAGTTGGCGGGTGGATCAGTTTCTGTAGCATTGCAACATGATAAGGCTCCCCAATCAATTGGACCTTATACAAGCTATCAATAGTACGCACGAGTGCTTTTCTATACGAAATTGCCCTTGCAGATGGCGATCGATAAAGAGAGGGAAGTGCCGCATGCGCCACTAATTCGCTGGTAGCCCCCGGATAGAAAAATGGAGGAGATTCAATTGCCAATGGCGATCGAATAGTATCGGAAAAATCAACAAAGGGGTCCCGAGGCCCCTGCCCTGAAGCGGCGATAGATAGCATGAGAACAAGCATCACTGGCATAAAAACAAATAGGATACTATAAAGGCGAAATGAACTCATGGGTTGTTAACGTTGGCTGCCAAAAACGCGGCGGGCATAGTCAATAAAATTAGATTGGTTCCACCCTGCTATTCGACCTCGTTGTATCAAAAAATCGTTTTGCCCGGGATGTTCCAAAAAATAGTAAAATGAAAAGGGCACCTGTGGGCGCACCCATCCCATCTGTTGGCCAAAACGAAGATCACTAAAGACCAAACTGTCCCCTTGGTGACGTACTACATAATACCCCTGTGAAAACCTTCGTAAGTGTTGCACATCCTCTCGATCGTGGACCAGATCCAGCAATGAATCCTGTTGTAGAAAATAAGAAAGATTAAACTCTTCCGATTGGTCAAATACCGAGCGATACCCCACATGGAATCCCCGATCGTCGGCCACCACACAATACCAGAGAAAAGAGGTAAATGGCGCAGGGGTCGTAAAGTACCGCGAGAACGCTATCCCCTTTTTTTGGCAAGTATCGAGTAGCTCTTTCTCTACCACTCGCTTACTCATCAAGGCGGCCAGCAAATACAACGAACAGAACACAAAAGCTACCAGAATCGGACGAACCGAAAACTTCTTGCCGGGAGCGATTGTAAAAAAAAGCCAACTAGCCGCCCCCAACAAAGGGATCGTAAAAAGTGGATCGGCCACAAATAATAAATTACCCGATACGCGTTCATGACTAAATGGTTCCCACCAACCCGTTCCGTAGACGTTGAGAGCGTCGAGTAACAAATGGGTCAGCATCTGCAATAGAAAGAATGCTAACCACCGTTTATACGAGTAGTCAGCGGAAGCATACAGGCGAGAGGCACCCGCAGACAACAAGGGAGCCAACAGAACTATACATAGAAAAGAATGTGTAAACCCGCGATGTGCCAACAGGTCTTCGGCCGGATTGCACCATAGCCCCGCCAAAAAATCAATATCGGGCAGCGATTGTGCGACCGCTCCTAGCACCAGCGCTTTACGGCCCAGTGCTCGCCCACCTAACAACGCCCCAACGCCGGCTCCTAAGGCAATATGTGTTAACGAGTCCATGCGTTTTATATGATATCGACATCAACCACAACCTGTACACTTCTAAAACGCTGTTGACGATTCAGTAGTATGATCTGCTCCAAGATATCGTTTTTACAATGCGAGAGCAATGATGCGCGCCTGGGTAGCTTCACCAATAATTCGGTCCTGTATTGATTGCGAACCCGGGGTATTACGGCAGGAGCCGGCCCAACCAGATAACTACCATACCGATGCGAAAAAACAGAGGCAAAGCTGCGAGCGGCCTGAATACTGACAGGTTGAGCACTGTGTCTAAAACTCAGCAAGATCAAACGACTAAAAGGCGGGTATGAAAATTCTTCTCGCTTACTGAGCTCTTCTTCAAAAAATCCTCGGTAATCATGCGCCGTAACAAAGTCAAGCACCGGATGAGCGGGCTGTGAAGTCTGTACGATAACTTCTCCTGTCTGCTTTTTTCGGCCTGCCCTTCCACTTACCTGTTCCATTAGCTGAAATGCCCTTTCGTGCACCCTAAAATCGGTAAAATGCAATAAGCCATCGGCGTCCAAGATACCCACGAGGTCTACGCGATCTACGTCCAACCCTTTTACCACCATTTGCGTACCCACTAAAATATCGATCTGACCCTGCTCGAACTGGCGGATCAATTGCTCATGCGCCTGTTTACCTCGTATGGCATCAACATCCATACGCCCAATAGTGGCCAGCGGAAATAATCGCTGCAACTCTTCTTCGATCAGCTCCGTGCCGAAATTTCGCTGGGTAAAACTATTGGCGCCACAGTCACTACAGGTGGTAACCACAGGATATCCAGACCCGCAATAATGACACAGCAGTTGCTGCTTTTTTTTATGCAGGGTAAGCGATACATCGCAGTGACGACAAGTAGGAATCGAACCGCAGGTAGCGCAGATCTGATACGGAACATACCCTCTGCGATTTTGGAATAATATGATCTGTCGCCCCTCGGACAATACCCTTTCCATCGACTGCACCAGAACAGGCGTAAGAAACCCTCCTACCCTTTTCTTTACTGGAACGGCACGCGTATCGATAATGCGTAAGGGGGGTAATGAAACATCTCCATAGCGCTGCAACAGGGTCACCAACCCATACTTGGCCGTTAGTGCCTGATGATAGGACTCCACCGAAGGAGTCGCACTACCCAATAGGACCTTGGCCTTGACCAACGTACTCAAATAGATAGCCGCATCTCTTCCATGGTAGCGGGGCGAAGGTTCTTGTTGCTTAAAGGAGGGATCGTGTTCCTCATCGCAAATAACCAATCCCAATTTTTTAAAGGGTAAAAAAACAGCAGAGCGTGCCCCCAGTAAAACAGTAAGCTGCCCGCTGGCGACCTTCTGCCAAAGCTCAGCTCTTTCTTGCTGCGAGAACTTGGAATGATATACGCCTACTTGCCCACCAAAACAATGCTGTAAGCGCCGTACGATTTGTGCCGTCAGCGCGATCTCGGGCAACATGTACAATACTTGCTCTCCGCGCTGCAAGGCCTCGCTGATCAACTGAATGTATACCTGGGTTTTTCCGCTAGCGGTAACCCCGTGCAACAAACAGACCAATTGTTGCAGCCAGTTGACTTTGATCTGGCTATACGCATCATGTTGTGCGGGAGACAATGTAAAATCAAGGGAATGAATGACCGGCATGTGCACAATACGATCCACCTCCTTTTTATATACAACAACTATTTTCTTTTCTATCAATGCGTTCAACTGCGCTGTACTGGCGCCACTGCGCGCTAAAAGCGCCGATAAGGATACGTCCCCGCTACGCTGTTGAAGCTCCACATAGGCCAGTAACAGGGCTAGCTGCCTAGGTGCTCCCTTCCAGGTGTTCAATAGTTCCGCCAACTTTTCTTCAGCGGTATAAGACGCATCGAGTGTAACGAATCGCTCCACTTTGGGTTGAAAAGCAGACCCTGCATCACCATCCGCAGTGCGAAAAGGAGCCGGAAGAGCAGCGGCCATCACCTCTCCCTCTGAGCACAAATAATAACCGGCGATCCACTCCCACAATCGTAAGGTAACGACACTTACGAAAGGCTCATCGTCCAATAACCGTACGATCTCTTTCAGCTGTAGTCCCGGAGGTGCCTCATCACCGATCGACTTAACGATGCCTACATATTTTTTGTTTTTTCCAAGATGGACCAACACCCGATGGCCAGGCATCAGTTGCGCCTGATGGGCAGCAGGAACAGCCCACGTGTAATTCTGGGGAAGGGCAGCCGGCACAATGACCACTGCATATCGCTTACTATTGGTTTGACCTGCTGTCATCAACCCACTAATGTAACAAGAATTCAGCTGCCAGCGGATGACCGGGCCCATACCGCTCCGTATGCGATCAATTTTTGATGCATAATAGCGTGCACGTCATCCCGAAGACGGGCCACTTCGTCGATTCCATACCCATCAACCGAAATTTCTTCCAGGTATATGGCCCGACTTTTGCCCGGTGTCAGGGACGCCAAGCGACTGTAGTGCATTCTATCGTAGCCATCTAAAAATAAAATGGGTTTGATGGACGTACCTGTCTCGAGGGCCACCCGAAAAGCACCATCATAAAATGACTTCAACGGCCGATCGCCCATATTGAAAGTTCCTTCGGGAAAAACGAACACCGATATCTTTTTTCTTAATAAGCTCTTTAAGCGAGATACGCTCGCCGCCCTGCTTACGGGGTCGCTTCGGTCTACCGTAACGCAGGCATTACGGTAAATAAATCCAAAGACGGGAAGTGAGGCGCTCTCTGCCCTGGCCAGTGGTCTAAAATACTGCCTGATCGACTTTACCAAAATAACCGCATCGATGTAAGAGATATGGTTGGCCACAAAAATGTAGGGGCGCGAAGGATCATGCGGAACCTCGAAGCTGGTCCGATGACGAATGCCGATCAGGGCCATCCATGCATCGGCCCATACCATACAAAGCCGGATGGCCCCATTGCCGCCCGTAAGTGGGCCAGCCAATGAGAACAGAAGAAAAATAGGGAATAGCAATAACATCAGCGCAATAAAAGTTATAAGCGCATACATGTTATACAGAAAGAACAGGGACTTCTTCATAGGCGAAACAGTACAAAGTTACACCATAGCTGCCATCTAGGCGGGATGTTTTACCTTTGCGACCATGTCTGCCGTACGCTCTGTAGCCTTTCATACCCTGGGGTGCAAACTTAACTACTCAGAGACCTCCTCGCTCGGGCGATTACTCGAAAAAGAAGGTTTCGAAAAAAAAGAGTTCGATGAGGATGCCGATGTGTATGTGATCAACACCTGTTCAGTGACCGATAATGCCGATAAGGAGTGTCGGCAGCTTGTCAGAAGGATCCAACGAAGAGCGCCCGAGAGCTATGTGGTCATCACCGGGTGCTATGCGCAGTTAAAACCCGAAGAGATCGCCTCTATTCCGGGGGTAGATCTGGTGCTGGGCGCTGCTGAAAAATTCAACTTGCCCCATCATATTAAAAATCTTACGCAACAGCAAGGTGTAAAGATCTGCAGCTGTGATATAGAGGAGGTAAATGGATTTACCGCTTCTTGGTCATCGCAAGATCGTACCAGGAGTTTCTTGAAGGTGCAGGATGGATGCGACTATACCTGTTCTTTTTGCACCATTCCGTTGGCCAGAGGCAAAAGCCGTAGCGACAGTATTGCCAATGTAGCCGCCAATGTACGAGAACTAGCCGCTGCCAATACCAAAGAGATCGTATTGACGGGCGTCAATCTGGGTGATTTTGGGCAGCCCGGTGAGGATTTTTTTCAACTGGTGCAAACGCTGGATAGCATTTCAGGTATCGACCGATTTCGCATCTCCTCCATAGAACCCAATCTGCTGACCAAAGAAATTATCTCGTTCGTCTCAACGAGCGAACGCTTTATGCCGCACTTTCATATACCGCTACAAAGTGGAAGCGACCGAATACTTGGGCTGATGAGAAGAAGATATAGAAGATCGCTTTACAGCGAGCGGGTCGCCTGGATAAAGGAGTGCATGCCCCATGCTGCCATTGGGGTGGATGTGATCGTGGGTTTTCCCGGAGAGACGGAAGAAGATTTTACCGATACGTACTCTTTTCTCGAAAGCTTACCCGTTACCTACTTGCATGTATTTACCTACTCGGAGCGAGAGAATACGCATGCCCTCAGCTTGCACGACAAAGTGCCCGTTTCGGTTCGACAAGAACGTAACAGAAAATTACGCAATCTCTCATTCGTCAAAACAAAACAGTTCACCTCCCAGTTTCACGACACCATACGACCCGTCTTATTCGAAAAGGCCGACCACGAGGGCATGATGGAGGGTTATACCGATAACTACATCCGAGTGCAAACTCCTTACCGAAAAGAATGGATCAATTCGATCGTAGACTGGAAAATTTAGAATTTTAACTACTTTCGCTCTCCCGGAACGTTAGCTCAGTTGGTTTAGAGCACTACTTTGACAGAGTAGGGGTCACTGGTTCGAGTCCAGTACGTTCCACCACTTCGCCCCCATCCACTAAACTTTTTATTGTGAGAAACTACTTTGTCTTACTCTTATTAGGGTCACTATTGCAGTTCGCCTATACTCCGCTGAAGGCCCAAGGAAAACAAGACCCCTACCCCGGTTGCGGCACTATCATTATAGAGACTCGTCAATCCGGAGTGGCAGCATTTGGAAGCTGGAGTCGATTCATAGAGAGCCAGGGAGTGCGACTGGATCGTACTGATCCCACCCTACTACAGCTCAACACCCTTCCTATTGCAATAAAAAAAATGAATTGCGAATACTATATTGAGAGCACGGTAACCGACAATGGAAATATTCTCATCAACCTCAAATGGAGATCGCTGAGTCCTGACAGTGCAACAGGACAACAGGCCCCCTTTCAAAAATGGACGTACGGGGCCGAGAAAAAGTCTGTCGCCTTTACCTTGTACAATGAGATCATGCGATTGGTTGACAATTTTGGATACACCCTGATCTGGTATAACCGATAAGCCT
>CANGTM010000048.1 GCA_947456825.1 Chitinophagaceae bacterium | reverse complement strand
TGGTGCATGCAATCGTTGGCCGAGCGACCCCGGCATTGGGTATTTTGGCAGTTTATTCCTGTGATGGGTTGGTTCATAACGCCCGGTATCTTTATTGAATTCGCAAAGGCGTATGGCCGTTTTTCGCTACTAGATCATACCATGGCCGCACTGTTGGCCCCCTTTTACTTTCCGTGGTTGGCTTCGCAGGAACAAACTACGTACGTTGGCAAGCTCGGAGTAGAAAAGCATGTCAAGCCAGCCTGGCGAGAGTGGTTCGATGCGGCCATCTTTGCCATTGTAGCGGCTACCTTGATCAGAACCTTCGTTTTCGAGGCGTACACGATCCCATCCGGGTCAATGGAAAAAAGTTTGCTGGTCAATGATTTTCTCTTCGTCAGTAAGCTCAGTTATGGGCCCCGGATACCCAACACGCCGCTGTCGGTTCCCTTCATGCACAATTATTTTCCATTTGGCTCTGACAAGCCTTCTTATACCAAGGTGGGCTCGTTGCCCTACATTCGCTGGTTTACGCAGCCGGTAAAAAGAGGAGATGCCGTCGTATTTAATTTTCCTGCCGGCGATACGGTCATCAATCTCCCCGATTACCAATCCAAAGATCCCTACTACGATGTTTGTCGCCGATTAGGTAATGGTAATATCGATGCCGGAAGAAAGATCGTACTGGCCGAACCCGAGAACTACCCACTGGCCATTCATCCTGTAGATAAAACGGACCATTACATCAAACGCTGCGTTGCCATTGCAGGTGACATGCTCGAACTAAAGAAAGGGCAGGTATTCATAAACGGCGCCTCATCTCCTGCGCCACCGGATGCTCAGTATACCTACACGTTCACCTCTTCGATCGCCCTCGATCCCGAGATCATAAAAGAGGAATTCAATAGTACCGAATTCGGCATGGACATGTACGGGCGCTATGTGATAAATCTGCCCTACAACAAGGTCGCTTCCTTTAGGGAGCAGCCCTTCTTATCGGGCCCGTTGGTGGCTGACGATGAGATCTATGATCCTCGGTCGGTCAATGACATGGATCCACGTACTACATCCGGCGATGTATTTCCACAAGACACCACCTATTTCAAATGGACCAAAGATAATTTCGGTCCGTTGTGGATACCTGAAAGAGGAAAGACCATTTCGCTTACGGACTCTACCTATCGTCTCTACGAGCGGGTAATTCGTGTGTACGAGAAGAATGAGTTGAGTAAAAAGGATGGCCAGTTTTTCATCAATGGCGCTCCTGCCAGTCAATATACTTTTTCCATGAACTATTACTGGATGATGGGCGATAACCGCCATGGGTCGCAAGATTCCCGCTTTTGGGGTTTTGTTCCGGAAGATAGGGTGGTGGGCAAGGCCTGGATGATCTGGTTCAGTTGGGAGAACGGTCCTCGTTGGAATCGTCTGTTCAAGTTGATTAAATAAGGTCTTATGGAGCATTACCAGTTTTCGTATGAGTTGGTCGATAGCATCGATGCATTGACCGCAGCTGATGCAGCCTTACTGGGTAAAGCTCGAGCAGTTACGGAACTGGCGTATGCGCCTTACTCTGGTTTTAACGTGGGAGCAGCTGCCCTTTTGACCAATGGTGCGGTCGTGCAGGGAACCAATCAAGAAAATGCCTCTTACCCGGTTGGAATTTGTGCGGAGCGCGTGCTGTTGGGTAATGTAGCCATGCAATACCCCGGAGAGAAAATTGTTAGTCTTGCCATTAGTTATCGGTCCGATAAAAGAGCCAGCGATCAACCCATCAGCCCCTGTGGCATGTGCAGGCAGGCCCTTCTTGAATTCGAGCATCGAAGTGAAGCGCCTATTCGGTTGATCTTGGCAGGAGAGACCGGTCAGGTAATGATCGTCGAAAGTGCTCGCTTGTTACTGCCCTTTGCGTTTACTCCCCGAGAACTCGGCGGACAGTAGCTTTATTTCTTTAGAAGAATGCAGTACATTTAGCCAGCTTAAAAATTGGCTTGTATGGCAGCATCCTCTTTGCATCGTAGAAAATTCTTACAACAATCGGCGCTTACCGCGGCCGGTTTTTTTATTGTTCCTCGGCATGTCTTAGGCAGAGGCTTTGTAGCACCAAGTGACAAGCTCAATATTGCTGCCATAGGAGTAGGCGGAAAAGGCGAAAGCGATATTGATTCTTTTGCCAAGAGTCCTTTTGTTAATATCGTAGCCCTTTGTGATGTTGACGACAGACAGTCCGCTGCCGGTAGAAAAAAGTATCCACAGGCGTCCTATTTCCGTGACTTTAGGGTCATGCTCGAAAAAGAAAGAAATACGATCGATGCTTGTAGTATCTCCACGCCCGATCATACGCATGCGGTGGCTACGCTCGCTGCCATGCAATTAGGCAAACATGTGTATACGCAAAAGCCGCTTACACATAACATAGCAGAGGCACGGTTGCTCGCGACCGCTGCCGAGAAATACAAGGTAGTGACACAAATGGGAAACCAGGGAGGTTCGGGCGAGGGTGTAAGAAAAGCTAAGGAGATGTACGAGGCTGGCCTGATCGGAGAAGTGACCGAAGCACATGCCTGGACCAACCGTCCGGTGTGGCCACAAGGGCAAGCAACCCCATCCGGCGACTTTACGATCCCTGCGGAGCTAGATTGGGATCTTTGGCTTGGCCCTGCCAAGAGCATACCGTATCACCCTGCCTACTTGCCATTCAATTGGCGCGGCTGGTGGGCCTTTGGCACAGGTGCGCTAGGAGATATGGCTTGTCATATTCTTGATCCTGTCTATAGGTTGCTGCCTATTTCGTATCCAGATTCGGCCGAGTGTAGTGTAGCTACCGTATGGAAAGAAATGTGGAACGACACACAGAATCAGGATGCCTGTCCGCCTGCATCCATCATTCATCTCAATCATCCCCGCACCGATGGCAAAGGCAGTATCAGGGTCTCTTGGTACGATGGCGGCCTATTGCCTCCTCGCCCCGAGGAATTGGGGCCAGAGGAGCCCTTTGGAAATTGGGATGGTGGAGTGTTATTGATCGGCACAAAAGGAAAAATGCTGATCGATTGTTATGGGGCCAATCCACGATTACTTCCTACTCGTTTGATGAAAGAGACCACGCTTCCGGCTCCTTATTTGAAGCGTGTGCCTGAAGGACACTATCTGCAATGGGTCAATGCCTGCATCGCAGGATACGGAAAGGGGGTCACCAGCTCACCTTTCTCATTCGCCGGGCCTTTTACAGAAAGTATATTGATGGGTAATCTGGCCATTCGAAGCTGGCTACTTAAGAATCCGGCCTTAAAGGGTTGGGACGATAAATACCTCGGGCGAAAAAAACTTTTGTGGAACGCACGCGAAATGAAAGTGACTAATTTCGATGAGGCCAACACTTTTGTCAAAGGAAATTATAGACCCGGTTGGGAATTGTCCGCTCTGTAAGAGTTGTCAAAGTAGTTCAGTTCTCCAGCAACTTGGCCAATGCCAACAGTTCGTCTTTTTTATGGCGCTCCGCTTCATTGTCAAAGCAGTTGGCTAATTCTGTAAGAAGGAGCGCAATGGTGTCTATGTTATTTAGGGGAGAAAAATAAGCAGGTGTTGGTTCGATATCCATTTTCTTGAAATATCCATCTACTTCTTTTCGGGTAAAAACCTGGCCACTGGCAGGCTCAATAAAGTACTCGATCTTCTCTACAGCCTTCATACGTTGCCCCTCTGGCTGTACTACGGGTTTAAAGTAGGCCAGTACAAATTGACCCGGAATACGAATTGCCCTGATGGGTATATCGAGCCCCTCGCAGAGTAGCAAGTATATAAGTCCGTTTCCGAATGCATTGCCTTTTTTTGAGGAGAGCACTGTTTGCAACAGAAATTCCTCGGGGCGGCTGTAATCTTTTGACTTTCCCTTTAGTCCATAGTAATTGAATAAGATACTGGTCAACACATTGATCTGCTCCAAGGGGGTCAGGTAATTGTTGAGTTCGAGCCAGACATTGCGTCGTAATTTTTCCAGCTCAGAGAGCACAGAGGCAATGGTAAGATCGGGATATTGAAAGCGTGTACAAAGGAGGGCGCCTGCCAACAGATCGGGATGGGCAGACGTTTTCCAGGCTAACAAGTCGTTCTGAAGGTCTTGCAATTGCAGCCGGTGAATAAGTGACTCGATGCGTTGTTGCACCTGTTCGTTGGGGGTTGTTTCCCAGAGGTGCTCCAGGTTGGGAATCAGAGAACGGCCAAAGTCAGCGATTCGGTTTGAGACAGCACCATACACTTCTTCGTCAGGATCGTCTATTAAACTGAATAGCGCTGAAATTTCTTTGTCTTGCTGCATACACACAATTTCATGCATCGATCCAGCATAAACAAGATAAATTTTTCCACAGGGCTGTAAAAAAGCTCAGTTTCTTTCGACCACTATCATCCAGTCCCATGGGTAAGGCTTACCAAGCCAGCGTGGGGGTTTGTTAAATTCGGTCTTCCAGCTGTACTCGATCTTTTCCAGTTGAAGTATCGTAAAGCCGCCCCGAGAAAAAAGCAGCTGCAATTCCTCTGCCAAAAAGTGTTTGTGCGGTACTTCGTCAATATCCAGAACACCCTGTAATAGATTATTCCACAGGCGAAGCCCCTTTTTTGCATCCGACAACTTTGGAAAAACCGATCTGTCTATGTTGTACTCTTGTTGCAGCCTCCTCGATAAAAGAAACGATTCCATCGATGGAACGGTTACGATCAATTTACCTTTTCGGCTAATGCAGCGAGACAGGTTCTTAAAGAAGGTCTTTCTGTCTTTGGCGAGAGGTGTTAGTATGGCATTGATGCAAATACCTAATTCGCAAGCCGGTAATGTTATGCCCGGTTTGCTCATATCCTTTTGCAAGTAGGTGATGTTGGTGAGCTGTGAATGAGATGCTTTTGCGATCTTCAGGTTGGCGGCCGAAATATCGAGAGCGATCACTTCTTTACACAAAGGGGACAATACGGGAAACCATTTTCCGATGGCACAACCTATATCGATAATGCGGTGCTTGGGGTCAGCATATTTCTTTATGGCCCGGGTAATTAGCGCTTTTTTATCTTGGCGACGCACATCGAAGATCTCTTCGTTGTAGCGTACTGCCATATCTTCCCAATAAGAGCGCTTCATCTTTATTTTTTTCGAGCCTTCTTCTTTGTTGCTGATGCCTTGTTTTTGGCTGTGGTTGTTTTTTTAGCAGTTACAGCTATCTTCTTGGTTGCCGACGCAGATTTGGAAGTGGCCGCTTTTTTCTTGGTCGACGTACTTTTTGTCTTTTTCGAAAAGGCGCCGGGTAGCTGCTGTTCAATAAAATCCTTGATCTGATCGAGGGTAAAAGAAGCGCCCTCCTCCGGACTGTAGCGATTACCGTCGGCTTTTTTAGGCAGGTAAAGTTGTTTTTTGCCAAAACGGATGACCGGGCCCCAACGACCATTTTCGAGTGCTATGTTAAGGTCGGGCCAGCGTTGAATGTATCGGTTCTCCTCTTTCTTGATCTTAGCTTCGATCAATTCTTTCATTTCGGCGGCCGAAAGGGTAGCAAAGTTGTACCGCTTGGGGACGTTGATGAACATTCCATCCCATTTTATGTAAGGGCCAAAACGACCGGCTCCTTTGGTGATGGGTTTATCTTGAAAAGTTCCTACGGGAGCATCTGCCTTTTGTTTTTCTTTTATTTGATCAATGGCACGATGTAGGTCTACCGTGCCCAGATCCGTTCCTTTTGGTAGCGAGATAAAATCATCTCCCCACTTTACGTAAGGTCCAAAGCGCCCCACATTGACCGAAACGTCCTTGCCTTCGTATTGTCCCATGGGTCCTTGTGCGCCAAACAGAGCCATTGCCTCTTCGTAGGTGATGGTCTCTATGCTCTGTCCGGTCGGGACTTTTGCAAAACGTGGTTTTTCTTCTTCATCGGCCTGACCAATTTGTATCATGGCTCCGTATCTGCCCATACGGGCAACCACTGTTTTTCCGCTAACGGGATCCACGCCTAAAACACGCTCACCTTTAATTCGTTCTGCCGTCTCTATGGTCTTGTCGACGTCCTTTTTAAAAGGCTTGTAAAAATCTTTGATCATCTGGTTCCACTTCATATTACCGGTGGCAACCTCGTCGAATTCACTCTCAATCTTGGCCGTAAAGCCATAGTCCATCACATCATCGAAATATTGCAATAAAAAATCGGTGACCACCAGTCCCAGGTCACTGGGAAAAAGCTTTGATTTTTCAGCACCCGTGTTCTCTTCTTCGGCCAATGTGGTTATCTTATCGTTCTTTAACTGCAATACGGTATAAGCCCTTCTGATACCTTCTTTATCCCTTTTCTCTACGTAACCTCTTTTTAAGATGGTAGAGATGGTAGGTGCATAGGTCGAGGGTCGGCCAATCCCGAGCTCCTCTAATTTTTTTACGAGGGAGGCTTCGGTATAGCGCGGCTGCGGACGGCTAAAGCGTTCCGTAGCCTTTAGTACATTAAGCGTTACTTTTTGCTTCAACGTAAGCGGGGGTAGCATACCCTCGTTTTCCTCTTCGCCATCCTCTTCGTCTCGTCCTTCGAGGTACACTTTGAGGAATCCTTCGAATTTTAGGACCTCACCCGATGCGGTTAGTTCCTCTTTATTGGAGGATATCAAGATCTTTACCGAAGTCTTTTCTAATTCGGCATCGGCCATCTGACAGGCCATGGTCCGTTTCCAGATAAGTTCGTAGAGTCTGGCCCATTCTGCCTCTTTAATAGTGGCATTGCTCATGTAGGTAGGACGAATCGCTTCGTGCGCTTCCTGAGCCGACTCATTCTTGTTCCGGTATTTTCTAAATTGGTGATAGTCCTTGCCATACATGCTTTCGACCGTGGCACTGATATCGGCCAGTGCGGTATTGCTGAGGTTCACGCTGTCGGTTCGCATGTAGGTAATATATCCGTTCTCGTATAGCTTTTGCGCAATTTGCATGGTGCGCGATACGCCGTACCCGAGTTTTCTGGAGGCTTCTTGCTGCAGGGTAGAGGTTGTAAAGGGGGGAGCGGGCGATCGTTTTCCGGGCTTGACCTGAATATCATTTACAGTATACGTAGCCCCTTTGCAACTATCTAAAAAGGCTTCGGCACTTTCGGCACTGTTTTGTTTTTTTCCTTCGGCAGAAAAATTTATCATTCGGCCCTCGCTGTCCTTATCGGCAAATAAAGCCTCTATCTTAAATTGGCTAACGGGGGTAAAGGCATTTATCTCGCGCTCTCTTTCTGCAATGAGGCGAACGGCAACGCTCTGTACACGACCTGCGCTCAGGTTACCCCTCATGCTCATTTTTCTCCAAAGCACCGGGCTCAGCTCAAATCCTACGATTCGGTCTAGAATACGACGAGCTTGTTGCGCCATTACCAGGTTCATGTTAACCCGCCGGGGCTTTTTGACGGCCTCTTGGATGGCGGGCTTCGTAATTTCATGAAAGACGATTCGTTTTGTCTTATCAGGGTCGAGTCCTAACACCTCGCACAGGTGCCAGCTAATAGCTTCCCCTTCGCGGTCTTCATCGGTCGCCAGCCATACTTCCTCTGATTTTTTGGCCAGTGATTTCAAATCACTTACCACTTTTTCTTTATCTGCCGAAACGATGTAGCGGGGTTCGAAGTTTTTTTCGAGGTCAATGCCCATCGAGGCCTTCTCGAGGTCCCGAATGTGTCCAAAGCAACTTTTGACCTGAAACTCCTTTCCCAAGATCTTTTCGATGGTCTTTGCTTTGGCCGGGCTCTCTACAATCAATAAATTTTTTGCCATGCGGTGGGGTGATGACTTTTAAAAATCTGACGCAAGTTAGGCAAGAATACCAAAAAATATTTTAACCCGAACAACTTACCCTCTTCTTTGTTTTAGCATTACATTTGCAAACCCTATGTATACCATACAGTTCAACTTCGAGCAAGCAGGTCTTGAACCCGTCACGCTCACAGGGGTAAAAGCCGGTCAGAGTTTGCTCGAGATCGCGCTTGACAACCAGATCGAACTCCACCACAATTGTGGCGGCGTATGTGCCTGCAGCACCTGCCACCTATATGTTAATAAGGGCGAGGAGTTCATTGAACCTATCAGCGATAAAGAAGAGGACTTCATTGATAGGGCCGTCAATCCCAGACTTAACTCACGCCTCGGTTGTCAGTGTGCCCTGCTGGCAGGGTCAGGCCATATTGAAGTAACTTTACCCGATCAAACCCAGTTCTTAGGCGAATAATCTTTATATTTAAAACAACGTCATGTCTCATTTTGAACCACCCATCGGTTGGAACGACCACGAGGATATTGCCTTAAAACTGTATGAGAGGTTCGGAGATGACTTTACCGAGAGCAAGATCTACCGGATTCGTTTTACCGATCTGTTAGAATGGGTGCTGGCCATTCCCGGTTTTACCGGAAAAAAAGAGGAGAGCACCGAGGGCCATCTCGAAATGATCCAGAGCGCTTGGGTCTATGAATGGCGCGACAATCAGAAATAAAAACTTCATGGGCCATTCACTTTCATTTGAGCGTATCTCCACCTTTGTCTTTGATGTGGATGGCGTGCTCACGGACGGGTCCGTATATCTGATGCCTGACTTTACACAGGCTCGTCGCATGAATATCAAGGATGGGTTTGCCCTGCAGCTGGCCGTTAAAAAGGGATATCGCGTTTGCGTAATCTCAGGGGGCTCTTCGGATGAGGTAAAGGAACGCCTTAGAAAATTGGGCATCACCGAAGTTTACATGGCCGTTCACAATAAGCTGGAGCTTCTAGAAACCTTACTTATCGAGTGGGATACGCCGGCTACCGATGTACTCTACATGGGAGACGATCTGCCCGATCTCTATGCCATGCAAGCCTGTGGCCTTGCCAGCTGTCCTGCCGATGCAGCTGCTGAGATCAAAGCCATTGCACATTATGTGGCCCGCGAAAAAGGGGGCAATGGGTGTGCCCGGGAGATCATTGAGGCGGTGTTAACTGTTCGTGGGCACTGGGGACCTGAAGAAAACATAGCCTCTCGTTAAAATACTAAGGCCATGCAACTGCTTCTTGGTTTTTTTCGCCTGGTACGGTTACCTAATTTGGTATTCATAGCCCTGGCTCAAGGGTTGTTTCAGTTCGCCATTTACCAACCCATTTATGCGAATCAGATTCCGGCAGGGGATACCACTCGTTTTTGGTGGTTGCTGCTGGCCTCTGTGCTCATTGCAGCTGGTGGTTATGTGATCAACGATTATTTTGATGTGAACATCGACGAGGTCAACAAGCCTGAAGCATTGGTGGTCGACAAGATCATCGGTCGTCGCTGGGCCATGGCCTGGCATTTCTTATTGAGCGGAGCGGGACTTATTTGCACGGCTTTGGCCATGCAGTCATTACGACAAGGGTACTTATTACTTTTTAATATGGCCTGTGTGGTCCTTCTTTGGGTCTATTCTACCCGTTTTAAAAAGAGTTTTTTGATCGGCAACTTTTTGATCGCCTTATTGGTTGCCTGGAGTATACTCGTGGTATTTGTGTCAAAGGTCGATCCGCTAGGTTGGGCATACAGAGCCGACCCGTTGCAATTGCGTTTGTACCGGTTTGCCTTATTGTACGGTGCCTTCGCTTTTTTGGCAACATTGGCAAGGGAACTAATCAAGGACATAGAAGATATGGAGGGTGATCGACGCTATGGTTGTAAGACACTTCCTATTGTATGGGGCATTGGTGTCGCTCGTTTCTTTGCCCTTGTATGGGTGATGTTGTTACTATTATTATTGATCGGAGTAATGCTCTATTTGTTGCAACTAAATTATTGGGCCGCCGTTGCCTATGGATTCTTTCTACTAGTCTTGCCCTTGCTCGATTGGATACGACGACTCAAACAAGCGGCCACGCCGGCCGATTTTGGAAAACTAAGCCGCTACGTCAAGTGGATCTTGTTGGCGGGTATTTTTTCTATGACCTTCTTTTATTTTTAACGCATGGAAACGATAATTCTAGCCTCTCAATCGCCGCGCAGAAAGCAATTGCTCGAATGGGCGTCTGTTCCCTTTGAGATACAGGTGCCAGCTACCGACGAGGATTTTCCTCCTGGTATGGAACTTTGTGATATACCGGTACATATTGCCCGACAAAAGGCACTTGCGGTGCAACCCTTGGTGTCTGGGGAGCGCACTATTTTGGCTGCCGACACGGTGGTCGTGCTAGGAGACCATGTGATCGGAAAACCGGTACACCGAGAAGAGGCTGTGAGCATGCTCTTGGCTCTTTCGGGTCAAGTACACCGTGTTATAACGGGGGTGGTGCTGCTAAAGGGAGACAAGGAAAAAAGTTTTTACGATAGTACCGAAGTAGGGTTTCATCCTCTTAGTGTAGAGCAGATCGAATATTACGTAGATCGGTATAAGCCCTACGATAAGGCCGGCGCTTACGCCATTCAGGAGTGGATCGGGGTAGTAGGTATCCGATACATCAACGGAGATTTCTATAATGTTATGGGTTTACCGGTAAGCCGTGTGTTGCAGGCAATCAACAACTGGTAGCCATCATGCCCACTGCGCCCAGTTTATGGTCACGGTAATATCCGGATGAAGACTCTTGATTACCGGGCAGCTTTCACCCGTCTTTTTTAACACTTGTTTTGTTCTATCCTCTATGCGCTGAAGCGCAACCGGAATATCCGCTTCCAGTACAATGGAGCCCACTCTTCTGGGGTCCGTAAGCATATTTTTTTGAACCGAGAAGCTAAGTCCCGATAAATCGAGCTGCAGATCGCGCGCTTTGATTCCCATTACCGTGAGCATACAAGCAGCCAGCGAGGTGGCTAACAGATCGGTGGGGGAGAAGCGCTCTCCCTTTCCTTGGTTATCGACGGGCGCATCGGTCTCTATGGCAGAGCCACTCTGCAGGTGCGTACAAGTGGTCCGAAGCGCCCCTTCGTAGATAACGCGAGAAGTCATATTCAATAATTTGTCTAAATTTACGTTTCAATCATCAAATTCTATTTTCTTGAAAGCGTTTTGTCTTTTTGTTGTCTCTTTTTGGTGCGTAACCATTGCTTCGGCACAGGTAGTACGCTCGGCCGATTCGCCGTCTAAAAAAGAGCAGAAGAGGCAAAAGATCAACGCAATGATACGTCAGGCCGAAGAAGGGGTGTTGGTGTACAACAAGCAAACCACCATGGGAATTCAGGCGCGAAGCAATGGCTATGGCCTTTTTTATGAAATGGGACGCATGAAATCTTCGCTGCGCACCACATTGTACCGTATCGATTTTACAGAGATAAAGCATCCCAAAGAGAATAAATTCCAGAATCTTTCCAACCCATTCTTATTCTTGAGCAATCCTTACATATACGGCAAGGTGAATAACTTCTTTCAGCTTACGATGGGAGCCGGTCAGCAGCGTATGCTGGGTCAAAAGGGTAACAAGAACGGAGTTGCCGTTTCGGCGGTATACCAGGGAGGATTGGCACTCGGTTTGCTAAAGCCCTATTATGTGCAAATAGAGGATCCTGGATCGGATGACCTCTTATACATCAAATATTCCTCAGCGGATAGTGCATTGTTTTTGGGCCCCTCTATTTTAGGGTCAGGTGGTTTTTGGCGCGGATGGAACGAATTGAAATTACAGCCCGGTCTATTTGTCAAAGGTGCCCTGCGTTTTGACTATGGAAGATTTAACGAAGTGGTCAGTGGTATCGAGGTAGGTGTGAGTGCCGAAATGTACGCAAAAGATATTCCTATTATGGCGCTACAGAATGACAGGCCATTTTTCTTACAAGCGCACATTGCGTTGTTGTTTGGCAAAAGAAAGTAGGAATCTGTAATTTTGCCTCATGACCGAATTGCCTGTAGTAGCTGCCAACCCAACTCCCAACCACAATAAAAAGCCTGATTGGCTACGGGTCAAACTCCCTATCGGTGAGAATTACAAGCATGTTCGTCACCTCGTCGATCATCATAAGTTGCACACTATTTGCGAGAGTGGTAACTGTCCCAATATGGGAGAATGTTGGGGGGCAGGTACCGCCACCTTCATGATATTGGGAAACGTTTGTACCCGAAGTTGTGGTTTTTGTTCGGTCGCCACCGGGCGTCCCGGGGCGGTTGACTGGGATGAGCCTCAGCGCGTGGCCGAGGCCATTCAGCTCATGAAAGTAAAGCATGCGGTCATCACGTCTGTTGACAGAGATGAATTGTCCGATGGCGGTTCTACCATTTGGTACAATACCATCCGCGCCGTAAAAGCCCTTAACCCCACTACTACTTTAGAAACACTGATCCCCGATTTTAAAGGAAAGAAAGAAGATATCTTACGCATTGCCCATGCGCATCCCGAAGTGGTCAGTCATAACATTGAGACCGTTGAACGTCTTACCAGGCAGGTTCGAATTCAAGCGAAATACTGGCGCAGCATGGAAGTGATCCGCACGTTGAAAGAGAGTGGTATGCGCACCAAAAGCGGAATCATGCTCGGCTTAGGAGAGCAGAAAGAAGAAGTCGAGCAAACGTTACGCGATCTAAAAGATAATGGCTGCGATGTGGTAACCCTGGGTCAGTATTTGCAGCCTACCAAAAAGCATTTGCCCGTACAACGCTTCGTTCATCCCGATGAGTTCGCTCAGTACCGCGAGTTCGGCTATTCGATCGGCCTCGATTATGTAGAGAGCGGACCCTTGGTTCGTTCCTCTTATCATAGCGAAAAGCATGTTATACCCGGCTATGGTATCAAGCAGTGGCAGGCCTCTCGGCAAGCGCAGCCATAAGACACTATTTTTTTATATCTTGTGTCATGCGCTCTTTTTTTGTACCCTTTCTCTTTTTGCTCTATTTCCATCACGCAAATTCGCAGGTACGATGGACCTTGGTCGATTCACTGTACCAGCCCTTGCCGGCTGGGGTACACGTGTATCGAACCGACGATCCCGTTGACGGAAAGCCTAACAAGGCCTATTATGTTAGTGCTGTGCTCAGTGATCGCTCCCTGCTTTTTTTGGCCGATACTACATTCAACAGAAGACTTACCCCTCTCGGATTTTACCAGAAGAATCAACAACCCTTATTGGTGGTGAATACCTCGTTCTTTTCTTTTTCCACTCACCAGAACCTCAATTTGGTCATCAACAATGGAAAAACACTTGCGTATCATGTGCACTCCATAGCTGGAAAAGGATCCGATACGCTAACTTGGCGTCATTCCATGGGTAGTGCGATCGGCATTTATAAAAATCGAACAGCCGATGTCTCTTGGCAATTCACCGACAGTACGGCACGCTTTCCGCAGGCAGTGCAGCGTTCCATACGCCCGTTCAGGGACTCGGTCTCCGTTCATACAGAGAAATCTTTTTTTGCTGTCGCCATTGCTCACCAAGATCAGGCTAGGCTGCCGATGGCGCCATCACCTTGGAAGGTACAAACAGCGGTTGGCGGTGGTCCGGTTCTATTGCAAGACGGAAAGATCAGTATTGCCAATAATGAAGAACTAAAATTTGCAGGCAAGGCCATTAACGATAAGCATCCCCGTACTGCCATGGGCTATACTACCAATGGGGAATTGATCGTATTGGTGGTCGAAGGTCGTTTTCCGGGCAAGGCGGAGGGGCTTACCTTGACACAAACGGCACTTCTTTTGCAACAGATCGGTTGCGTAGAGGCACTAAATCTTGACGGTGGTGGCAGCAGTTGTATGTTG
>CANGTM010000047.1 GCA_947456825.1 Chitinophagaceae bacterium | reverse complement strand
AGGGAGTATGCGCATCTCGGTGTTTCAGGGCGAACGCGATCTGGTGGCCGATAATCGAAAGCTGTCTGAGTTTACACTCAAAGGGATACCCGGCATGCCTGCCGGTTTTCCGAAGGTAGAGGTCAGCTTTTTGATCAATGCCGATGGCATCTTAACCGTTCGGGCCAAAGAAATGCGCAGCGGGGTAGAGCAAAGCATCGAGGTAAAACCCCAATACGGACTCACCGACGCCGAGGTCGAGCGCATGTTGCTCGAAAGCATCACGCATGCCGGCGATGATATCAAAAAAAGGGCCCTTACGGAGGCCAGAGCAGAGGGCGAATTGCTACTGGGCCAAACAGAAAAATTCATTGCCAAGAACGCATCGCTACTAACACAAGAAGAACTGCTAAGAACCGCAGAGGCCATGCAATCTTTGCAGCTTTCCCTTACGCTCGAAGACAAAGACCTGATTCAACGGCAGATCGAGGCGCTCAACGAGATAAGCCGGCCTTATGCCGAGCGCGCCATGGACCAGGCCGTGTCCGGGGCCCTGAAAGGAAAATCGCTCCAATAGATTTTTTGGAGTGATCTGTTTTCCCTAATTTTGCTCCTCCAAACTAAAGAGGTAACAACATGCTCATCATCGATTCTAAAGATTGCGAGAACATCGACAAGGCACTCAAGAAGTACAAAAAGAAGTTCGAAAAGTCAAAAGTTCTTCTTCAACTTCGTGAGCGTCAAAGCTTTACAAAGCCTTCTGTAAAAAGAAGGGGCGAGGTTCTCAAAGCCATCTACAAGCAACAGCTTGCTAACGGAAAGTTCGACAGTTAATCCGATCTATACCCCCGCACGATATTCAAGCCGCAGTACATCACTGCGGCTTTTTTTATGACCCCTGTAATCGATACGCCCGCCAAAGATTGTTTAGTTTTAGGGGGATGTCTGCCGTTATCCATATCGAAAGCCTAACAGATAGTTTCTGCAATTATCTGAAATTCGAAAAGCGTTACTCTCCACATACTGTATTGGCGTATCAGCGAGACCTTACCGATTGGCAGCTCTATTTACAAGAGCAAGTTGGCGTTTCTCTTCTCAACGAGGTAAAACCCGTTATGATCAGAAGCTGGCTTGCCTCGCTAAAGGATAAAGGAGTAACGGCCCGTTCATTGGTAAGAAAGATCTCCACGCTCAAATCATTTTATAAGTATCTACTAAAAAGCGGACAGGTCGATGCTTCTCCCATGGCCCAGGTGACCACACCCAAAATGGGAAGCCGATTGCCGGCCTTTATCAAAGAAGAAGAGGCGTTGCAATTGGGGCAGCTCCTCGCAACTACCGCCGAAGACTGGAAAGGTCTCAACACCAAGATGCTGGTCTCGTTATTTTATACAACGGGCATGCGACTCAGTGAGCTCATTCAGCTGCGCGAAAGTCAGATCGATCTGCCCCGCGCCCAGCTAAAAGTATTAGGCAAGGGAAAAAAGGAGCGCATTCTTCCGCTGACCAAAGAAATGGTCGAGTTGATCGGTTCTTACCGAGAGCAAAAAAAGGGGCAATTCGATAGCGATCAGGACTGGTTGCTGCTTACGGAGGCCGGTAAAAAACTCTACCCCCGTTATGCCTGGGCCCTGGTCAACAAGGTCTTGGGCGAGGCCACCACCGTTCAGCAAAAAAGCCCCCACGTGCTGCGGCATAGTTTTGCCACTCACCTGCTTAACAACGGGGCCGACCTCAATGCCGTCAAGGAGTTGTTGGGGCATAGCAGCCTGGCCGCCACCCAGGTCTACACGCACAATACCATCGACAAGCTTCGGGCTGTTCATCGCAAGGCACATCCCAAGGGGTAGTGTTTTGCATACCCTAAGAGGTAGTGCTCGGTACCTCTGGTAGATATTAACAAAAATTAGGCAGGATCATTTGGAAAAGGGCGGCTTTGCGTCGTAACTTATACGTCCAATTAGTTCGATTTTTTTACCCTAAAATCCTGTGATATGCATGTAAAAATTCAAGCCGTGCATTTTAATGCCGATGGATCGCTGCTCGAGCGCGTAGAGAAAAAAGTGGCCAAACTCTCTGGCTACAGCAAGCGCATTGTGGACGTTGATGTGTTTTTGAAACTCGACAACCTGGCCCATCACATCAAAGACAAAGTGGTAGAGATTCGCGTACACATTCCAAGGGGAGATCTCTTCGTTAAAGCCTGCAGCAAGAACTTCGAACAATCTTTCGAGAGGGCCTATCATGCGCTGGTGACCCAGCTGAAGCGAAAAAAAGAGAAGCAATTGCCCTGATGCCGGCACCGACCTCACCTCGAGGTCTTTTTTTTGCCCGAAAAGGCCGGTAAATTTTCTTTCTAAAATTTTTCCAATATTTATTTTCCCTTACCTTTGCCTTCCCAAAATTTGGGGTAGTTCTTTATTGCCCGGATCGGCTGGATTTTTGAAAGGCAGGTTCGGTTAGCCCAATCATCCAGCAACGGCTTAAAAATAGTAAGCCACCTTAGCTCAGCTGGTAGAGCAACTGATTTGTAATCAGTAGGTCGCCAGTTCGATTCTGGCAGGTGGCTCAAGGCGGGCAAGTAGCCAAGTGGCCAACGGCAACAGACTGTAAATCTGTCCTCTTCGGAGTTCGGTGGTTCGAATCCATCCTTGCCCACTGGTTCTGTCTTTCGAAAGAGAAGTCGAAAGTTCAGAAAGTGGCAGTTCTTATAAATCGATTCGCTCAGGCGAGTCGACAACAAGCGGGAGTAGCTCATTTGGTAGAGCGGTAGCCTTCCAAGCTTCAGGTGGCCGGTTCGAGCCCGGTCTCCCGCTCAGGGTATTCGGAAGTTGGCTCTCAAGCTATTTCAGCCGTTGTAGCTCAGTGGTAGAGCACTTCCTTGGTAAGGAAGAGGTCGTGAGTTCAATTCTCATCAACGGCTCAGGTATTAGTAAACAGAACAAGTAAATATAAATTTGTCAACACAACCTAAAAACCGATAACAATGTCAAAAGAGACCTTTAAGCGGGACAAACCCCACGTTAACGTAGGTACCATCGGCCACATCGACCATGGTAAGACTACTCTTACTGCCGCCATCACTACCATTTTGGCTTCAAAAGGTATGGCGCAAGCTAAGAAATACGATGAGATCGATGCCGCTCCCGAAGAGAAAGAAAGAGGTATCACCATCAACACAGCACACGTTGAGTACCAAACGGAGAACCGTCACTACGCTCACGTAGACTGTCCCGGTCACGCTGACTATGTTAAGAATATGATTACGGGTGCTGCCCAAATGGACGGCGCTATCCTCGTGGTAGCCGCTACCGATGGTCCTATGCCCCAAACAAAGGAGCACATCCTGCTGGCTCGCCAGGTGGGTGTTCCTAAGATCGTCGTTTTCATGAACAAAGTAGACTTGGTGGATGACCCCGAGTTGCTCGACCTCGTTGAAATGGAGATCCGCGACCTGCTGACCTTCTACGGTTTCGATGGTGCCAACACGCCTATCATCAAGGGTTCTGCCATTAAGGCCCTCGAAGGAGAAGCTAGCGCCGTTAAGCAAGTAGAAGAGTTGATGGCTGCCGTTGACAGCTACATTCCGCTGCCTCCCCGCCCTGTAGATCAGGCTTTCTTGATGTCTGTAGAAGACGTATTCTCTATCACCGGTCGTGGTACAGTTGCTACCGGTCGTATCGAGCGTGGTCGTATCAAAGTGGGTGAGCCCGTTGAGATCGTAGGTCTGATCCCCGATCCTCTTACTTCTACTGTAACAGGTGTTGAAATGTTCCGCAAGCTCCTCGATGAGGGAGAAGCTGGAGACAACGCCGGATTGTTGCTCCGTGGTATTGAGAAGACCCAGATCCGTCGTGGAATGGTAATCGTTAAGCCCGGATCTATCACTCCTCACACTGAGTTCAAGGCCGAGGTATACGTACTGAGCAAAGAAGAAGGTGGACGTCACACTCCATTCTTCAACAAGTATCGTCCTCAGTTCTATTTCCGTACCACTGACGTGACCGGAGAAGTAGAATTGCCAGCTGGAACAGAGATGGTAATGCCTGGTGATAACTCTACGTTGACCGTTAAGTTGATTCAGCCCATTGCGATGGAAAAAGGTCTCAAGTTCGCTATCCGCGAAGGCGGTCGCACCGTAGGTGCCGGACAGGTGACTGAAATCCTGAAGTAATCGCTTATATTTGTAATCTCAAAAGTCATTGGTTGCCAGGAGAAATCCGAACAGCCGGTGACTTTTGATACTTACGGGCATAGTTCAATGGCAGAATAGCGGTCTCCAAAACCGTTGATGGGAGTTCGAATCTCTCTGCCCGTGCAAAAACAAGAAGTATGAACAAGATCACTACTTATTTAAAAGAAAGCTACCAGGAGCTGACCGAGAAGGTCACCTGGCCCGCTTGGTTACAGCTACAGCAATCTACTATGATCGTGCTGGTAGCCACACTGGTCATCACCTTTATCGTGTTGCTCATGGATTTTGCAACCGGTAACGGACTTCAGTTCATCTACAAACAATTATTCTGATGGAAGCGGTGAGTACAACAACAGAAAGCCTCAGCCCTCAGGCAGATACCAAATGGTATGTGCTCCGTGTCATTAGCGGCAAAGAGAAGAAGGTAAAGGAGTATCTCGATAAAGAGATCTCTCGTGGCGGCTGGAGCGAGATCGTCAAGCAAGTATTCTTGCCTGTCGAGAAAGTTTATAAGGTAGCCAGCGGAAAAAAGGTAATGCGCGAGCGCAACTATTATCCCGGTTATGTAATGATCGAGATCAAAGAAGGAAAGCTGAGCGACGACCTGCGTGATATCATCAAGAATACCACCAACGTAATTCATTTCTTAGGAAAGGAAAATCCTATCGCTTTGCGCAAAGCCGAGGTCAACAAGATGCTTGGTAAGATGGACGAGATGAGCGAGGCCGGTGGCATGAGCATGATCGAGCCCTATATCGTGGGCGAGACCATCAAGATCATCGAAGGACCTTTCAACGACTTCAATGGGGTCATCGAAGAGGTGAACGACGAAAAGAAAAAACTGAAAGTAACGGTCAAGATATTCGGAAGAGCCACCCCTGTAGAGCTTAGTTATATGCAGGTAGAGAAGCTCAGCTAAACGACAGCCGTCGTCTTTCCGTTTGTTCGTTGACAGTTGTTACTTAACAATATCAGGGAAGGCCTCCGCACCGCGCGGAGGCTTTTTTACTTCTGCCACTACCTGATAACCAGTCAGATAGGTAAAGGGTAAAAAAAGCCGGCGATTGCTTTGAAAAACGCTTCATTACCATTAGCTTTGCCGCCCCAATCAGTTCTTTTTTACGAGGAATTTGGGAGTGCTGCCAAAGGCAGTACGCTTGAACCAATAAATCTAAAGACATGGCAAAAGAAGTATCCGGCTTCGTGAAGCTGCAGTGCAAGGGTGGCCAGGCCAACCCCGCACCTCCCATTGGACCTGCACTGGGTTCAAAGGGTATCAACATTATGGAGTTCTGCAAGCAGTTCAATGCTAGAACGCAGGACAAACAAGGGAAAGTTCTCCCCGTACTCATCACCGTTTACACAGACAAGAGTTTTGATTTCATCATCAAGACACCTCCTGCTGCTGTTCAGTTGTTGGAGGCTGCCAAGATTCAGAAAGGTTCCAAAGAGAGCAACCGTTCTAAGGTCGGTAAGGTGAACTGGGACCAGATCAAGGCCATTGCCGAAGACAAGATGCCCGATCTCAACTGTTTTACCGTAGAGAGCGCCATGAAGATGGTCGCCGGTACGGCGCGCAGCATGGGGCTGAATGTAGAAGGTAAAGCACCTTGGGAAAATTAATGTTCACGTCAAAAAATTGAATCATGGCATTTATCAGTAAAAAAAGAAAAGTGGCCGATACCAAGGTTGACGCCAACAAATCATATTCTCTAAAAGAGGCATCCAACCTGGTAAAACAAATTACCACTTGCAAATTCGATGCTTCGGTAGACTTGCACATTCGTTTGGGCGTCGATCCTAAGAAAGCCGACCAAGCCATTCGTGGAACCGTAACGCTTCCGCACGGAACCGGTAAGACCAAAAAAGTATTGGTGCTTTGTACGCCCGAAAAAGAAGCCGAAGCCAAAGGTGCCGGTGCCGATTTCGTAGGGCTTGAGGAATTCGTGACCAAGATCGAAGGCGGTTGGGTAGATGTCGATGTTATCATCGCCACCCCCAGCGTAATGCCTAAGATCGGTAAGCTCGGTAAGGTGCTCGGTCCTCGTAACCTGATGCCCAACCCCAAGACCGGAACAGTTACCAACGATGTGGCCGCTGCCATCAACGATGTTAAGGGTGGAAAGATCGCCTTTAAGGTAGATAAAGTGGGTATCGTTCACGCCTCTATCGGTCGTGTGAGCTTTACGCCTGAGAAGATCGCCGAGAACAGCCAAGAGTTGCTCAACGCAATCATCAAGGCTAAGCCCTCTTCTTCGAAGGGGACATACCTTAAAGGCATCAGCATGGCCTCGACCATGAGCCCAGGTATTGCCATCGACACCAAAGCCTTTATCAACTAGGCCGGTGTTCGGTAAACTAAATTGAAAAAAGTCAAAACGCTAATACAATGACTAAAGAGCAAAAAAACGAAGTGATCGAGCTGCTGAAAGGTAAGTTCTCGCAGTACAATAACTTTTATGTAACCGATACCGAGTCGCTTACCGTAGAGCAAGTAGGTAAACTTCGTCGCGCCTGTTTTAACAAGCAAGTAGAGATGAAGGTGGCCAAGAATACGCTTATCAAAAAGGCGTTGGAATCGCTCGACAGCGAAAAGTATGCCGGCATGTACGATTCTTTGCACAAGGTGACGGCGCTGCTGTTCTCTGAAAATCCCAAAGAGCCAGCCATGATCATCAGTTCTTTCCGCAAGGAGAGCAATGGAGAAAGACCCGTATTAAAGGCCGCCTTTATCAATGGCGACATTTATAGCGGAGACAACCAACTTAAGGCCCTTACGCAGATCAAGACCAAGAACGAATTGATCGGCGAGGTGATCGGCTTGTTGCAATCTCCTGCCAAGCGCGTGCTGGCTGCCTTGTTGCACCACCACGAGAAGCAAGCTACGGCTGCTGCCGAGTAATTGGAACGGGCACTGCACCACAAGTGGTGCAATACCCACAAAACGATTTTAGCCGCTCGCTACAAACGATCGGTCAAAATAAAAGCCCAGGCCTGAGGGTGTTCCGAAAGGATCGAACAAAGGCAAATTTTTTTAAAACCGCCGTTGGAGCTTTAAAGCAGTGAAAACGGTAAAAATTTAAATCAAATGGCTGATGTAAAAGCACTCGCTGAAAGCCTAGTAGGTCTGACAGTGAAAGAAGTTCAAGAACTCGCAGATGTTCTGAAGAGCGAGTATGGAATTGAGCCCGCAGCTGCTGCTGTAGTAGTTGCTAGCGGAGATGGTGGTGGCGCTGCCGCTGCTGAAGAGAAGACTGCCTTCAATGTAATTTTGAAGAGTGGTGGAGCCTCTAAACTTAACGTTGTTAAGATCGTGAAAGATCTTACCGGTCTTGGACTGAAAGAAGCCAAAGACATGGTAGATGGTGCACCTAAGACCGTTAAGGAGAATGTTTCTAAGGCCGAAGCAGAAGATATCGCTGCTAAGCTGAAAGAAGCCGGTGCCGAAGTAGAGATCGCTTAATTATCTCTTTATTCGCATACAAAAGGCCCTCCCCACGGAGGGCTTTTTTTTTATTCGTACCTGCCACGATATGTCGGTGCTATTCTTATATCAATTCGTTGGTGGGGTTGTTGCATTGACCACAACGTACGGCAGCAGGCGCCTTATGGTAAGTGTATCTAGGGTCAGGATCTTTTCCAGGTCGCGCACATTGGCAAAAGGTCCGTTTGCTTCTCGGTAGCGAATAATGGCCTTTGCTTTTTCCCAGCGCAGATAGGGGTGTTGACGCAATGTTTCGAGCGTGGCGGTATTGATGTCCATTTTTTTGAGCGACCCCTCTGCCGGATTTGTCTCTATGAAATGCTCAATAAAAGCATAGAGAGACTCATCTATTCCATACACTTCTCGCAGCTGCGATCTGTGATAAAATCCGCCCAGCTTTTCGCGGTAGCGAATAATGCGAGAGGCCAGTACCGGCCCAATGCCGGGCAGCTTTTCAAGGGCCGCCGAGTCGGACTCGTTTAGGGGCAGGGGTTTGTGGCTGTCCGGGCGCGGGGTTTTGAAGGCCTTTTCGGTCCGTTGCCCGTTGTCTGTGTAAACCCGGGATCGAGAACTTCCTTGCTCATAGGTTTTGTGGTGGCTGCGGGCGGGGCGGTCGGAGCCGGCTTCAACGTGGCGACCCTTTTTTCTATTCGTTGATATATAGCTGTTTACAGGCTTTATCTCCATAGAATCCACACGTGCAAAATAAGTGGCAGGCACCCCCGGAGGCATGCTGATGACCGCGTAGGCCAGTACGAGTATACCCACAATGAGTGCTGCCAGCCGGTCCTTGCGACTGACCATGAACTGCCCCGGCCGAAGCAGCCTTTTGGGGGGTGAAGAGGGGGAGGCCATGCCATAAGTATAACACCCCGGTCGGGTAGGCGCCACCCCGGTTTAACAATCTTGGCCGGATTTTTGTGGTAACAAATTTTGGCGGTGATAATGAATTGTTTACCTTTGCCGTCCTTTATTTTGGCCAAACATATTTTCGACATCCTTGACCGTGTGTAAGTAGTTAGCTTACAATGACTTCCGTTTTTTATTTTTCGGAGGTCATCACGATAGAGGTGTGTCCTGAACGTTGATAAAACCGGTTTACGCTATGTCTGCAGCAAAAACGAACGCAAGGATTGATTTTGGAAAGATCAAACACCTTGCAGAAACACCCGACCTACTTGAAGTACAAATTCAGTCGTTCAAAGAATTCTTTCAGTTAGAAACAACCCCCGATAAACGTAACATCGAAGGTTTGTTCCGTGTGTTCAAAGACAATTTTCCTATCACCGATACGCGCAACATTTTCGTATTGGAGTTTTTGGATTATTTCATCGATCCTCCCCGTTACACCATTGAAGAGTGTATGGAGCGCGGACTTACCTATGCCGTGCCTCTCAAGGCAAAATTGCGTCTTAGCTGTAACGATGAGGAGCACGTCGATTTTCAGACCATCGTGCAAGACGTATTCTTGGGTAACATTCCCTATATGACCCCTCGCGGCACCTTTGTGATCAACGGTGCTGAGCGCGTGGTCGTTTCTCAGCTGCATCGCTCTCCCGGTGTGTTCTTTGGCCAGTCGGTGCATCCGAACGGAACCAAGATCTACTCGGCGCGCGTTATTCCTTTCAAGGGAGCTTGGATGGAATTTGCCACCGACATCAACAACGTGATGTACGCGTACATCGACCGTAAAAAGAAATTCCCCGTTACCACATTGCTTCGCTCCATCGGTTACGAGACCGATAAAGATATTTTGGAACTCTTTGGTATGGCCGACGAGGTTAAGACCGATAAGAAAACACTTTCCAAGTACATTGGCAAGCGTTTGGCTGCCCGCGTGCTGCGTACCTGGGTAGAGGATTTCGTAGACGAGGATACCGGAGAGGTCGTATCGATTGAGCGTAACGAGATCGTCATGGAGCGCGACACCGTGCTCGACGAATCGGCCATTGAGACCATCTCTTCTCTCGAAGTGCCCAGTGTCTTTATTCAGCGCGAAGATGTAGGTGGTGATTATGCCATCATTTACAACACGCTCAATAAGGATACCTCTAACAGCGAACTCGAGGCCGTTCAGTTTATCTACCGCCAATTGCGTGGTGCCGATGCCCCCGATAACGAAACGGCGCGTGGTATCATCGACAAATTGTTCTTTAGCGATAAGCGTTACGATCTGGGCGAAGTTGGTCGTTACAAGATCAACCGCAAGCTCAACGTAAATCTGCCACTCGAGAAAAAGACATTGACCAAGGATGACATCATCCTGATCATTAAATATCTGGTACGTCTTACCAACGGTAAGGCCGAGATCGATGATATCGATCACCTGAGCAACCGTCGGGTACGTACCGTAGGAGAGCAGTTGTACGCACAATTCGGCGTGGGATTGGCCCGTATGGCCCGTACCATCAGAGAGCGTATGAACGTACGCGACAACGAGGTGTTTACACCCGTAGATCTGATCAATGCCCGTACACTGTCTTCTGTTATCAATTCGTTTTTTGGTACTTCTCAGCTTTCTCAGTTCCTCGATCAGACCAACCCGCTCTCTGAGATCACGCACAAGCGTCGTATCTCTGCACTGGGCCCCGGCGGTCTGAGCCGCGAGCGAGCCGGCTTTGAGGTTCGTGACGTACACTACTCTCACTACGGACGTCTGTGTACGATCGAAACGCCCGAAGGACCGAACATCGGTCTTATCTCTACGCTGTGCGTACACGCCAAGATCAACGACATGGGCTTTATTGAAACGCCCTATCGTCGTGTGGCCGATGGAAAAGTGAACATGAAAGAGCTGGTGTTCTTGAGTGCCGAAGAAGAAGATAATGCCAAGATCGCCCAGGCCAATACACCGCTTGACGAAAAAGGTCATGTAAAAGAAGAGAAAGTAGTTAGCCGCGAGACCGGCGACTTCCCCATTTTAGATAAGGCCGATGTGGAGTTTATGGATGTGGCTCCCAACCAGATCGTGGGTCTCAGCGCCTCGCTGATCCCGTTCTTAGAGCATGACGATGCCAACCGTGCCCTGATGGGATCGAACATGCAACGTCAGGCCGTGCCCCTGCTGCGTCCCGATGTTCCCATCGTAGGAACAGGCTTTGAGGCCAAGGCCGCCCGCGATGCGCGCATTCAGATCCATGCCGATGGTAACGGAGTAGTAGAATTCGTTGATGCCAATGAAATTCATGTTCGCTACGAGCGCGATGCCAACGAAAAACTCGTCAGCTTCGAAGATGATCTGCGCGTATATCGACTGACCAAATTTATCAAGACCAACCAGGAGACCTGTATCAACCTGCGTCCTGCCGTTAAGAAAGGACAAAAGGTAAAGAACGGCGATTTCTTGACCGAAGGTTACGCTACTCAACACGGAGAGCTGGCCTTGGGTAAGAACCTGAAAGTGGCCTTTATGCCTTGGAAGGGGTACAACTTTGAGGATGCCATCGTTATCAGCGAGCGCGTCGTTAAAGAAGACCTCTTTACCTCGGTGCATATCTCTGAGTATGAACTGGAGGTGCGCGATACCAAATTGGGAGAAGAAGAGCTTACGCCCGATATTCCCAACGTTTCTGAAGAGGCCACCAAAGACCTCGACGAGCATGGTATCATCCGTATAGGTGCACAAGTAAAAGAAGGAGATATTCTTATTGGTAAGATCACTCCTAAAGGGGAGAGCGATCCTACGCCCGAAGAGAAATTACTTCGTGCCATCTTCGGCGACAAGGCCGGTGATGCCAAAGACGCTTCGCTGAAAGCTCCCAATGGAGTGGAAGGCGTTGTGATCGGAAAGAAACTCTTTCAGCGTGCCAAAAAAGACAAGAACGGAAAAGTGCGCGAGAAGGCCGCATTGGAAAAACTCGAGAAGCTCCACGAAAAGAACGAGATCGATCTTAAAGAAGTATTGCTCGAGAAATTGGGTAGCCTGCTTAAAGATCATGTCTCTGCCGGCGTCAGCAATAACTTCGGCGAAGTTCAAATTGGCAAAGGAGCCAAGTTCTCCGATAAAAGTTTGCGTGGGTTAGATTACGCCAATGTCAATCCGCTCGGATGGACAGGCGATAAGAAGACCGACGACAAGATCAATACCCTTTTGCACAACTACAGCATCAAGTTCAACGAAGAGCTGGGTCGTTACAAGAGAGAGAAGTTCAACATCAGCATCGGTGATGAACTGCCTGCCGGTGTACTCAAGCTGGCCAAAGTATATCTCGCCGTTAAGCGTAAGCTGAAGGTGGGAGATAAGATGGCCGGTCGTCACGGTAACAAGGGTATCGTAGCCAAGATCGTTCGTCAAGAAGATATGCCATTCCTAGAAGACGGAACACCCGTAGACGTGGTGCTCAATCCGCTCGGGGTACCCAGCCGTATGAACCTGGGACAGATCTACGAGACCATTCTGGGATGGACCGGAGAGAAGCTGGGCTTGAAATTCTCTACGCCCATCTTCGACGGTGCTTCCGTAGACGAGATCGCCAAGTATTGTAACGAGGCCGGTATTCCTATGTACGGTCACACGTACCTCTACGACGGCGAAACCGGCGAACGTTTTCACCAAAAGGCGACCGTGGGTATCATCTATATGATCAAGCTGCATCACATGGTAGACGACAAGATGCACGCTCGTTCGATTGGACCCTACAGTCTTATTACCCAACAGCCGTTGGGCGGTAAGGCACAGTTCGGAGGTCAGCGTTTCGGTGAGATGGAGGTGTGGGCCCTCGAAGCCTATGGTGCCTCGAACATCTTGCAAGAATTACTTACCATCAAGAGTGATGATATCATTGGACGTGCCAAGACGTATGAGTCATTGGTAAAAGGAGAGAATGTGCCTCGCGCAGGTGTACCGGAGTCGTTCAATGTATTGTTGCACGAATTGAGAGGATTGGGTCTTGACCTTAAGTTCGAGTAAGCAGCAATCGGCAGTAAACAAAAACATTCATTCAAATCGTTGTTACGATCATGGCAATAAAAAAAGAGAATCGCCCCAAGTCGCCCTTTTCGAAGATCACCATCGGATTGGCCTCTCCCGATAACATTCTGGAGAGAAGCTATGGTGAAATCCTCAAACCAGAGACCATCAACTATCGTACCTACAAGCCCGAGCGTGATGGTTTGTTCTGCGAAAGAATCTTTGGTCCTGTAAAGGATTACGAGTGTGCCTGCGGAAAGTACAAGCGCATTCGTTACAAGGGCATCGTTTGCGATCGCTGCGGTGTAGAAGTTACCGAGAAAAAAGTACGTCGCGAGCGCATGGGTCACATCAAGCTTGTCGTACCTGTGGTACATATCTGGTATTTTAAGTCGCTGCCCAATAAGATCGGCTATTTGCTGGGTACCAGCTCCAAGAAATTGGAGTCGATCGTATACTACGAGCGATTCGTAGTTATTCAAGCCGGTATTCGCGAAGAGAAAGGACAAAAAATGGGCGACCTGCTTACCGAAGAGGAGTATCTCGATATCTTAGAGACACTTCCCAAGGAGAATCAGTACCTGCCCGATGACGATCCTCAAAAGTTCATTGCCAAGATGGGTGCCGAGGCCGTGCATGATTTGCTGGCTCGTATCGATCTCGATCAACTTTCTTTCGATCTGCGCAATGCCGCCGCCACCGAAACTTCTCAGCAACGTAAGGCAGACGCTCTTAAGCGCCTGAGCGTGGTAGAGGCGTTCCGTGATGCCAACCTGCGTATTACCAACCGTCCGGAGTGGATGGTCATGCAATACATTCCTGTTATTCCTCCTGAGCTTCGTCCGTTAGTTCCCCTGGATGGCGGTCGTTTTGCCTCATCAGATCTTAACGATCTGTACAGAAGGGTCATTATCCGCAACAATCGTCTGAAGCGCTTGCTAGAGATCAAGGCCCCCGAGGTCATCTTGCGTAACGAAAAGCGTATGCTGCAAGAAGCGGTAGATTCTCTTTTCGACAACAGCCGTAAGTCCAATGCCGTAAAAGCAGAAGGCGGTCGCGCCCTTAAATCACTCAGCGATGTGCTGAAGGGTAAGCAAGGACGTTTTCGTCAGAACTTGCTCGGTAAGCGTGTAGACTACTCAGGTCGTTCCGTAATTGTGGT
>CANGTM010000046.1 GCA_947456825.1 Chitinophagaceae bacterium | reverse complement strand
CCGGTCTTTGTAAAAAACAGTGAGTGGAAAGCCGGTGATACCTTGGTACAAACCGACCTGGCCAACACCTTAAAAAGAATTCGCGATAACGGCCAGGCCGGCTTTTACGAAGGTCAAACAGCCGACCTGATCGTAGCCGAGATGCAACGAGGCGGAGGACTTATTACCAAGGAGGACCTCAAGGCTTACACGGCCAAGTATCGTGACCCACACGTTTTTCGGTATAAAGAATACACCGTAGTGGGAATGCCCATGCCCAGCAGCGGAGGGGTACTACTCCACCAAATGCTTAAAATGATCGAGGATCGACCGATCGCCACTATGGGATTTCACTCTCCATCATCCGTTCAATTGATGACAGAAGTTATGCGAAGAGCCTATGCCGACAGGGCCGCTTACATGGGCGATGCCGATTTTTATAAAGTGCCGGTCGCTCAAATTACAGAGAAGAGCTACTTACAGCAACGCATGAAAAGTTTTATTCCTAACAAAGCCACGCCAAGCAGTAAAATAAGACCAGGCGCCGTTGCAGGATACGAAAGCGAAGAGACCACCCATCTCTCCGTCATAGACAAAGATGGAAATGCTGTGGCTGTTACCACCACCCTTAATAATTCGTACGGAAGTAAAACAGTCGTAGGCGGAGCCGGATTTTTACTCAACGACGAAATGGACGATTTTAGCATAAAGCCCGGAGTTCCCAATATGTTCGGAGCGGTAGGGGGTGAGGCTAATTCCATTCAACCAGGTAAACGCATGCTCAGCTCCATGGCCCCCACGCTGGTGCTCAAGAACGGTAAGCCATACATTGTAGTGGGCACCCCCGGTGGCACTACCATTCCTACACAGATATTTCAAACGCTGGTCAATATCTTGGAATTCGGCATGAGCCCGCAAGACGCGGTGTACAAGCCCAAGTTTCATCACCAATGGCTACCCGATGAGCTGGTGCTGGAAAAGGGATTTCCGGAGACCACCAAAGCCGCATTACAAAAAATGGGTTATTTGTTCGGTAAGGAGCGGGGCGGAATTGGTCGCACAGAATTGATTATGGTTCGCCCCGACGGCACATTCGAGGCCGTGGCCGACAGAAGAGGAGACGACTCGGCGGCCGGTTATTAGAAACCAAATGCACCCGTCACTCGCCAGCCATTACCGATGTTCGTAAACATCGGTACGGCGTCTCTCATTTACTTTAAGGTAAATCCTTCTAGGAACTTTGTATTAAAGTCGCCGCTGCGAAAGCGTTCGTCTTGCATCAGTTGCAAGTGAAAAGGAATCGTGGTCTTTACTCCTTCGATCACATATTCACTTAGTGCGCGATACATGGTCTGAATGGCTTCTTGTCGCGTTTGCGCTACCGTAATCAGCTTTCCGATCATAGAATCGTAATACGGAGGAATCACATACCCGGCATACACGTGACTATCTACGCGCACCCCATGACCTCCCGGCTGGTGCACCACCGTGATCTTACCGGGCGAAGGACGAAAATCATTGTAAGGATCTTCGGCATTGATACGACACTCAATGGAATGCATTTGAGGAAAATAATCTTTTCCGGAAATACGATGACCCGCCGCGATCAGTATTTGCTCTTTGATAAGATCGTAATTGATAACTTCTTCGGTTACGCAGTGCTCTACCTGAATACGCGTATTCATCTCCATAAAGTAGAAGTTCCTGTGCTTATCTACCAGAAACTCAATGGTGCCCACGCTCTCGTAATTGATGGCAGCCGCCGCTTTTTTGGCAGCCTCTCCCATCTTGTAGCGCAGCTCCTCGGTCATAAAAGGAGATGGAGACTCCTCTACTAATTTCTGATGACGGCGCTGTATAGAGCAATCCCTTTCGCTTAAGTGACACACATTACCGAACTGATCGCCCGCTACCTGTATCTCAATATGGCGAGGCTCCTCTACAAATTTTTCCATGTAGATGCCATCGTTCTTAAAAGAAGCCAACGCCTCTGCCTTGGCAGTATCGTAGGCCTTTTCTAATTCGGCCTCTTCCCATACGATACGCATTCCCTTTCCGCCACCACCGGCCGTTGCCTTTAAAATAACAGGATAGCCCATTTCGCGGGCAATACCCTTGGCCTCATCCACACTTTGCAACAAGCCTTGTCCGCCGGGTACTACCGGCACACCGGCTTTGATCATGGTCTCTTTAGCCGTGATCTTATCGCCCATCGAATTGATCATCTCGGGCGTGGGGCCAATGAACTTTACCCCATGCTCATTACAGATACGGGCAAACTTGGCATTCTCTGCCAAGAATCCATACCCGGGATGAATGGCATCGGCATTGGTGATCTCGGCCGCCGCCATAATGTTAGGGATATTCAGATACGACTCACTGCTCTGGGGACGTCCGATACAAACGGCCTCATCGGCAAATCGCACGTGTAAACTATCGCGGTCAGCCGTTGAGTAAACGGCTACGGTCTTGATGCCCATTTCGCGAGCGGTGCGGATAACACGAAGTGCGATCTCGCCGCGATTGGCGATCAGAATTTTTTTGAACATGGCAGAAAGATTTTTCCTTAAGCAGGCTCTACTAAAAACAAAGGCTGGTCGTATTCAACGGGAGAGGCATCATCTACCAATACTTTTACGATGCGGCCTTTAACCTCGCTTTCGATCTCGTTAAAAAGTTTCATGGCCTCAATAATACAAAGTACCGAACCGGGGGCAATATCACTGCCCACCTCTACCAGGTTGGGTTTATCAGGAGAAGACTTGCGGTAGAAAGTACCGATCATTGGGCTTTTAACGGTAATCAGGTTATCTGCAGCCGCAGGAGCCGCCTTGGGCTTTTCAGGGGCAGCAACAGCGGGAGCCGGAGCAGCGGCCACAGGAGCCACAGGAGCAGCTGTCATGGCAGGAGCAGCAGCCACAACATGTTGAACAGGCTCTTCTTTTTGTTTGACCGTTACTTTAAAATCTTTTTGCTCGATGGTCACCTCTCCGATGTTGGATTTGTTGACCATTTTGATCAACTCCTGAATCTGTTTAAAGTCCATGCCTTTCAATTTTTAAAATTTTAGGTTGATGATCAGGTATTCTCAGGCCGCTAAGGTAAGGGAATGAATTTCAGGATCGGTGCAATTTTTACTTATTTTGATCGGTTTTGGGCAAAAAATGAGTAAAAATGGCCCAAAAAAGGCAAAAAATAGCCCAAAATCGTAAAATTTCGGGCTACTTAAAATTCTTGTTACAGCCAAGAAAGCGTCAGTTATTCCTTAACTCTTTCTACATACTCACCAGACTTGGTATTGATGCGGATCAGCTCTCCTTCGTTAACGAACAAGGGAACACTTACAGAGGCC
This sequence comes from Chitinophagaceae bacterium, assembly GCA_947456825.1. Taxonomy (GTDB): domain Bacteria; phylum Bacteroidota; class Bacteroidia; order Chitinophagales; family Chitinophagaceae; genus JJ008. The sequence goes on along the minus strand of CANGTM010000046.1, from coordinate 11,262 downwards.
CCTGTTTCCACAGTGGCAGGCTTAAGGGTTCGGGTAGCCGTATCGCCGCGCAGGCCGGGCTCGGTGTAAGTAACCTGCAGCACGATCTTATCGGGCAACTCCACGCTCATGGGCAGCTCGGTCTCTGTGTTGATCAGTACGCTCACCTCCTGCCCCTCTTTTAAGAACTGGGGCGCATCTACCACATTCTCTTGCACGGCCACTTGCTCGAAGGTCTCGTTATCCATAAAGTTATATCCGGTGTCGTCTTTGTAGAGGTACTGGTAGGCCTTGCGCTCTACCCGCACCGGAAAAATATTATCACCCGAATTCCAGGTCTTTTCAATGGAGCGGTTGTTATCGACCCCTTTTAATTTAGCCCATACTTTGGCAGCGGCCCGAGCCGTTTTGTTCTCGCCGAACTCCACCACCGAATACAAACTTCCGTCTAGTTTAATGATCAGCCCGCGGCTGATATCTGCTGTTGTTGCCATTGAAAATTATTGAGGCCGCAAAGATAAGGGAGCCTACCCTGAACGCAAAACTGCTAACTTTGCAAAAAATTTTACCAATGAAAGTTACCGTAGTAGGCGCCGGTGCCGTAGGAGCTACCTGTGCCGATAATATTGCCAGAAAAGAGTTGTGCACCGAGTTGGTTTTACTCGACATCAAAGAGGGGATTGCCGAAGGCAAGGCCCAAGACATGATGCAGACCGCCACCCTGCTTGGATTTGACACACGTATTGTAGGAAGCACCAACGATTACACTAAAACAGCCGGTAGTGATGTAGTGGTCATAACATCCGGACTGCCCCGCAAACCCGGTATGACACGCGAAGAACTGATTGGTGTAAATGCCGGTATTGTAAAAGGGGTATGCGAAAACATCCTCACACACTCCCCTAATGCCATCCTCATCATTGTGAGCAATCCGATGGATACCATGACATACCTGGCGCTACAGCAAACCGGTTTACCCAAGCATCGCATTATCGGCATGGGCGGAACACTCGACAGCAGCCGTTTTAAATACCAACTGAGCTTACACCTGGGATGCAGCCCAGCCGATCTCAATGCCGTGGTAGTAGGCGGTCATGGCGACACCACCATGATTCCTTTGATCCGCATGGCCACCTGGAACAGCGTACCTGTTACCAACTTCTTAAGCCAGGAGCAGCAAGATAAAATCGTAAAGGATACCATGGTAGGTGGTGCCACCCTGACTGCCCTTATTGGTACTTCGGCCTGGTATGCCCCCGGAGCCGCCGCTGCTGCGCTGGTTGAATCGATCTTGCGCGACGAGAAAAAATTATTTACCTGCTGCGTTTCGTTGCATGGCGAGTACAATCAAAATGATATTTGCCTTGGAGTCCCCGTCATTATCGGCAGAAATGGATGGGAAAAGATCATCGACTTCAAACTCAACACGGCCGAACAAGAGGCCTTCGACAAGAGTGCAGCCGCCGTTCGCAGCATGAACGATGTGCTAAAGACACTTTAATCCGCTAAAGGACGATGTAATCATCAGTTAGCTGCGTCGTTATATCAAAAGAAAATAAAAAGGTTTTCAAGAGCTCCTACGGGAGCTCTTTTTTTTGAATGCGAAAGCAAAACCGATTGGCTCGCCCTGCAAAATCGAACGCAGTGGTAGCCTTGGTGATATCCTTGACCACACAACTCTCTTGTACCCCTTTATCAAGATCGAACTTGGTAAAATTCGTACTAAAATACAGGACCCCCGTTGGGCTGAGTATTCGTAGCGCTTCGCGAATTAGCATTGGATGATCTCGCTGTATATCGAGTATGTCGTCCATGCGCTTGCTGTTACTAAAAGTGGGAGGGTCCATTACGATAATATCGTAACGAGAGGCTGCCACCTCTTGCAAATACTTTGTTACATCGGCCTGCACAAAAGAAAAACCACCCACTTGACCATCGGCTGACTCCCGAATGGTAAAACCGTTGAGTGCCATATTTCTTTTGGCCCATTCCAAATACGTATTCGAGAGATCAACGGTGGTTACTTCGTCAGCGCCCCCGGCTGCCGCATACACCGAAAACGAGCCGGTGTACGCAAATAGGTTGAGCACCCTTTTACCATTTGACTGCGAGCGGACCAACGCCCGGGTATCGCGGTGATCCAAAAAAAGCCCCGTATCGAGATAATCGGTAAGGTTGACCCAAAAAGATAGTCCGTTCTCCTCTACACTAAAGAACTCCTCTCGAATCTCTCCGGCTTTTTGATATTGCCCGCCCCGCCCTGGCTTTCGCTTTCTAAGTTTGGTATAGATCTGCTCCGGTGATGTACCCAGCGACTCGCCGATCTGTTGCAGGCAACGCTGAAGCCAAAGCCCATGCACCTCTTCGTCCATGCCGTGCTTTCTTTTGTATTCGGCCACATAGAGCTTATCGGCATAGCGGTCTATACAAAAGGGGAATTCCGGCAGGTCGTGATCGTACAGCCTGTAACAGCTGACCGCTCGTTTGCGGGCCTGTTTATCTAGGTGACGAGCCAGCTTTTGCAAACGATTATGAAACATCTCAAAATGCGAATCGACCACGCTGCAGATTTTTAACGAAATTAGCCTTTTGAATGTACGTGAAAGCAGTCTTTTGAATGTATGCGATCGTAGACATAGAAACCACCGGGTCTTTTGCAGCCGCCAACGGCATTACCGAGATCGCCATACACCTTTTTGATGGCCACTCGGTAACGGAGACCTACGAAACCCTGGTCAACCCCGAACAACCCATCCCTCCTTTTATTCAACGTATGACCGGAATAACGGATCGAATGGTGGCCACGGCTCCCACATTTTCGCAGATCGCAGAAAAAGTGTATTCGCTACTGCACGGACAGATCTTTGTAGCCCACAATGTGCAATTCGATTACTCGTTCATCAAAGAACAACTAAAACAAGAAGGCTATAAACTACAATGCGGTAAGCTTTGCACCGTACGATTAAGTCGGCAGATCTTGCCGGGGCTCCCTTCATATAGCTTAGGTAAGCTGTGTCGTTCAATTGGTATACCGCTGGAGAACCGTCACCGCGCAGGAGGAGACAGCGCCGCCACGGCCCTTCTCTTTAAAAGACTCATGGACGCGGACCAGCACAACTACATTGCAAAAAGTCTTAAAAGAAATTCCAAAGAATCCATTTTACCACCCTATGTACCCAAAGAGCATTGGGAAAAACTACCCGCACGGCCAGGCGTATACTATTTTCATAACGCCAAGGGAAAGGTTATCTATGTAGGCAAGGCCATCAACATTCGCTACCGGGTCAACAGCCATTTTAGCAACGATGCGCCCGGATTGCAAAAACAACGTTGGGTCAAACATATCCACGGTATCTCACATACAGAATGCGCCACTCCCCTGATGGCCTCGGTGCTGGAATCGGCAGAGATCAAACACCGGTGGCCACGGTTTAATGCCGCGCAAAAAAATAATGAGGACCGCTACGGCATACACGTATACGAAGACCAGGCAGGTTATCTGCGATTGATAATAGACAAAAACAGAAAAAACCTGCCTGCCCTGCAACGATTTTACTTACTGGTAGATGCCCATAGCCGAATGCGTAAGCTAATGCGCGAATTTAATCTTTGCCCTACCCTTTGCTTTTTTCAAGAGGCTACCCAGCCTTGCGAGGGTGTCAAAGAGGGCTACTGCAAGGGGGCTTGTAAGAAAAAAGAAAGCGCCGATACCTACAATGCGCGGGTGCGGTCAGCCTGCCGACAATTACAGTCACAACCCAGCTTTGCCATAATTGATCGGGGACTTCAAAAAAACACCTACTCCTGCATTTTAATAGAGAGAGGCATGTTCTACGGCATGGGCTATGTTCCCAACAGTATTGACGCAAACGACCTGGAATTACTCAAGGAATACGTTACCCGCTATAGAGACAATAGCTATATACAACGGATCGTCCACGATCACGCGAGTCAATATCCGGAAAAAGTGATCTCGTTACAAACAGAGATGGTCAGTCTAACCACGTAAATTCCTCGGCTCTTGGCATGGAATTAAAGGTATCGCCGGCAAGTGATGGCGGAACGGCCAGCTTGCGAAGCTGTGTATTTAAAAAAGCTCCTTCGACCGTCAAAATAGCGGCCAGCGTATCGTTATTCTTGAATAGCTGGTGGCGGATGGTCCAGCGAGAAAAATCGTGACGAGCGGCCAGCAGGTGAAGGTCTATGGCCACCGTATCTCCCATTTGAAGCTCGCGTTTAAAGCGGCTTTCTTCCCTAAAAAGGATGGGGCCGATCTGCAATTGATGAAAGACCGACTCAGTAAGGCCCATGGCCCGTAAAAACTCCATTCGGCACATAGCTCCCCAATCGTAATAGACCGAGTGACGAACATGAAAATTAGCGTCAATATCGGCCCAGCGCAATTGGATGGGAAGTAAAAATTTTTCCATGGCACAAAACTACAAAACAGATTTTCAAATATGCGTCCGATAAAAAACGAACCCTTATTTTTACAACCCTAAACATTGGCCATGAAAAATTCAATACTCTTATCTGTTGCGTTAATAAGTACTACTGCACTGCTGGCTCAAACCAGCCCTGCCAAAAAGGTAGCGCCTGCTGTCAATAAATCGACCTCTGCCCCTTCAGCTAACAAAGCGGCAGCTCCTGCGGCGAAAAAAGCGGCAGCTCCCACGACCACACGTGCCGCGGCCCCTGCAGCCGTAACTTTAAAAAACGAGATCGATTCCATAAGTTATGCGCTGGGCATTAGTCTGGCCTCTTATTACAAATCGCAGGGTATCTCTCAGCTTAACACCGCACTGCTTTCCAGGGCCGTATCGGATTTCTTGGAAGGAAAACCCACTTTAATGGATAATGCAACCAGCTCTAACACCTTAAATAATTGTATGACACGTTTACAAAGCGAAAAATCAAAACTCAACAAACAAGACGGAGAATTATTTTTAGCCCAAAACAAAAAAAGACCTGAGGTAACAACCACCGCAAGTGGCCTGCAATACGAAGTACTGGTACAAGGCACCGGTGAGCAACCCACGGCTGTGGATACCGTCACCTGCCATTACCGCGGTACCTTCTTAGACGGAAGAGGTTTTGATAATTCGTACGACAGAGGCCAGCCCATCAGTTTTCCGCTCAATGGCGTCATCAGAGGTTGGACCGAAGGATTGCAATTAATGAAGACTGGCTCTAAGTATCGCTTCTACATTCCCTACTCGCTAGGATACGGAGAAGCGGACTATATGTCCATTCCCGGCGGATCTATGTTGATCTTTGAAGTGGAGCTGATCGATATCAAAAGAAAAAAGTAAGGTTCGAATTTCTGAGCCACTAACCCGGTGACTTGGCGGAATCTTATCCGATGGCTTCTCGTGCCCACGACAGCGCAATAGTAAATTGCTCTTCGGGCGTAAGATTCGTATTGTCCAGTACTTTGGCATCGGGAGCCTGACGCAGGGGACTCTCCTCGCGATTTGCATCGGTATAATCGCGGCGGGCCAGATTTTCACGAACCGCCTCTACCGAAATACCCGGATCTGTAGCCGCTAGTTCGAGGTAGCGGCGGCGAACGCGTGTCTCTTGATCGGCGGTCATGAATATCTTTAACTCCGCTTGGGGAAAGACCACGGTACCAATATCTCTTCCGTCCATTACAATACCCTTGGACGCCCCTAAACGCTGTTGCTGCTGAACAGCGAACTTTCTTACCGCAGGCAATACCGCCACATTACTGACCTGCTCGGCTACCCTCATTTCACGGATCAACGGTTCTACATTCTCTCCGTTAAGTAAAATATCGCTGGCACCGCGCGCCGGGTTAAAAACAAAACTCAATTCTATTTGGGCCAGTGCTTGCTGCACTTGCTGCTCGTTAGCGATATTGATGTAATTGCGCAAAAAATAGAGTGTGACAGCGCGATACATGGCGCCGCTGTCGACAAAAACATAACCGAGCTCTTTGGCCAATGCCTTGGCAAGGGTACTTTTTCCACAACTGGACCAACCGTCGAGGGTAATTATAATAGGCTTTGCAGTCACGGCTCAAAAATAGAAAAGGAGCACCGTAATGATGCTCCTTTTTAACATTAATATTTATTGACGACCGCTTACTTTGCCTTACTCGGAGCAGGAACTGTCTGCTGAAGGGTAAAGAAAAGCTTTGTGTTCTCTTCGTCGGCATCGGCGATCAACACATCACCAGCCTTTACCTGCATATTCAGGATCTCCTCTGCCAGTGGGTCTTCGAGGTATTTCTGAATAGCACGGTGCAGTGGGCGGGCACCAAACTGTACGTCGTATCCTTTATCGGCCAAAAAGTTCTTGGCCTTTTCGGTAAGCTCCATGGTAAAGCCCAAATTGGTAAGACGCTTCATGACCCCTTTCATCAAGATATCGATGATGTGGAAGATATTATCGCGAGACAGGCTGTTAAAGATGACCACATCGTCAATACGATTCAGAAACTCGGGAGAGAAGGTCTTTTTAAGCGCCTTTTCAATGACCGCCTTGTTGGCCTCTTCTTCGTTCTCGAGCTTTGATGCCGTGGTAAAGCCCACGCCGGTGCCAAAGTCTTTTAGCTGGCGAACCCCAATATTCGAGGTCATGATAATGAGCGTGTTCTTAAAATCGACCTTACGACCCAACCCGTCTGTCAACTGACCATCATCGAGCACCTGTAATAAGATATTGTAGATATCGGGATGCGCTTTTTCGATCTCATCGAGCAAGATGACACTGTAAGGCTTACGACGAACTCTTTCGGTAAGCTGACCCCCTTCTTCGTAGCCCACATAGCCGGGAGGGGCTCCGATAAGACGACTCACGGTAAATTTTTCCATGTACTCGCTCATGTCAATGCGAATGAGCGATTCGTCGGAGTCGAACATATGGCGGGCCAGCGAACGAGCCAACTCGGTCTTTCCCACTCCGGTAGGACCGAGAAAAATAAAGGTGCCGATCGGTTTTTTGGGATCCTTTAACCCCACACGATTGCGCTGAATGGCCTTGACCACTTTTTGAATCGCCTCGTCTTGGCCAATGACCATACCCTTCATATCCTCCGACATACGACGGAGCTTTTCGGTCTCGGCTTGTACCATTCGCTTTACAGGAATGCCTGTCATCATACTGATCACCTCGGCAATATCTTCTTCGCCGATCGGAAAGCGTTTGTGCTTGCTTTCTTCTTCCCACTCAGACTTGGCCTTTTCGAGCTCCTCTTGTAAACGCTTTTCGGTGTCGCGCAGTGAGGCCGCTTCTTCGAACTTCTGGCTCTTGACCACTTTGTTCTTCTCGGTCTTAACGTCTTCTATCTTTTTTTCGAGCTCAGTAATATTTTGCGGCACGTTGATGTTCTTAAGGTGAACACGGGCACCCACCTCGTCCATTACGTCGATAGCCTTGTCGGGTAGTAAGCGGTCGGTCACATAACGATCCGACAGTTTAACGCAGGCGTCAATAGCCTCTTGATCGTAATTGACGTTGTGATACTCCTCGTACTTGCTCTTGATATTATTGAGGATCTGAATGGTATCGTCCACACTGGGCGGGTCGATAACTACTTTTTGAAAACGACGATCGAGCGCTCCGTCCTTTTCGATGTACATACGATATTCATCTAGCGTAGAGGCTCCAATGCATTGAAGTTCGCCACGGGCCAAAGCAGGTTTAAAGATGTTGCTGGCATCGAGTGAACCACTCGCACCGCCGGCGCCAACAATGGTGTGCAACTCATCTATGAACAAGATCACGTCGCGACTCTTCTCTAACTCGTTCATGATGGCTTTCATCCGCTCTTCGAATTGTCCGCGGTACTTGGTGCCCGCCACCAGTGCAGCCAGATCGAGCGAAATAACGCGTTTATCAAACAGAACCCTCGATACTTTTCGCTGTACGATACGAAGTGCCAATCCCTCTACAATGGCCGTCTTACCCACCCCGGGCTCTCCGATGAGTATGGGATTATTTTTTTTGCGACGAGAAAGTATCTGAGAGACGCGCTCAATTTCTTTTTCGCGACCCACGATCGGATCAAGCGAACCCATCTCGGCCATGCGGGTAATATCCCTTCCAAAATTATCAAGCACCGGTGTTTTACTCTTGGCAGCCGCTCCGGTCTTACCGGCCGGCTTTGATGCACTGAATTTCTTTTCTTCGTCGAATTCCTCTTCGTTCTCTTCCGGAAACTCGGCCTTGGGTTCGTTCGACTTTACAATACCCAACTCTTGTCTGAAAAGATCGTAATCAACATCAAATTGATTTAAGATCTGGGTAGCGATATTCTCTTTGTTCTTGAGAATAGACAGCATCAGATGCTCGGTTTCTACCGTAGCGCTCTTGAGTGCCTTTGCCTCGAGCACCGTAACCCGAATCACCTTCTCGGCCTGTTTGGTAAGTGGAAGTGAATTGATATTGGCCACATTCTTTCCGGTCTTGTCCTTTACCGCCAACTCAATTTCTTTTCGAAGTTCGTAGAGATCAATATTAAAGCTCTTAAGGATGCGTAAGGCAGTGTTATCTCCCTCTCTGATCAAACCCAACAATAGATGCTCGGTACCGATAAAATCATTCCCTAACCGGAGTGCCTCTTCGCGGCTAAATGAAATGATCTCTTTGACCTGCGCAGAAAAATTATTATCCATTTTACAGATTATTACTGTTGTTACAATATTAACAAATAAATTTGGGAACGGGTCCCGACAGGTTATAAACCCCTGTTAATAAAATAGCTGTTTTCTCCTATGGAAGTCAAAATTGATACCAAAGAGCGTTTTCAGGTTGTAAGTCTTACTACTGACTGCTTTTCTGCTACTATGGCAGCCGAGTTAAGCCAAAAATTGTCGCCTTACCTACTGGCGGATGTTAAATCGTCGGATAGCCCGGGAAATATCGTGTTGAACATGACGACCGTTAGTGCTATCGATCCAGAGGGAGCCAGGGCATTACTGCTCTTGCAACAACAATTCTACGAGCATAATCGATCTTTCGTAGTTTGCTCTATGCAGCCCTTGGTGGAGGAAACGTTCGACAAAGAGGAACTGCTGGAGCTACTTAATTGTACCCCCACCGAAAGTGAGGCCTGGGATATTGTACAAATGGAAGAGATCGAGCGAGAGTTGCTTGATAATGAATTTCCGCAAGACTAATTTGTATGTTCTCCGTAACTATATTAGGAAATAATTCTGCAGTGCCAGCCTATGAGCGGCTTCCTACCAGCCAACTCGTTCACCTGGATAACCAAAAATTTTTAGTAGACTGCGGAGAGGGCACCCAGCTGCAACTGATGCGTTACAAAATAAAGTACAGCCGCATCTCGCATATCTTTATCTCGCATTTGCATGGCGATCATTACTTTGGTCTGATCGGACTTATCAACAGCTTCGGACTGCTCAATCGACAGCAAGACCTTGTGGTCTTTGGCCCGCCAACGCTTAAGAAGATACTCGATCTTCAATTGCAAGTAGCCTCTACCCGACTGCCTTTCTCGCTGCAAGTAAAGGAGATCACCGGACCCGGCCTGCTATTGGAGACCGATGATGTTGAGATCAGTTGTTTCGCCACTGATCATCGCATTACCTGCTACGGATTTAGTTTTTGCGAAAAGACCGTTACCAGAAAAAGACAGGCAGCCCAGGGGCAACCTCGCCGCTACGCTTACTGCGCTGACACCCGCTATAACGAATCGCTATTGGAGCATATCCGCGACTTTGATCTTATTTATCACGAGGCGACCTACTTAGACGACCAGCGCGAAAAGGCCGAACTCCGCTTTCATTCCACCGCCAAGCAAGCAGCGCTACTGGCCCAAAAAGCCAATGCCAAAAGACTACTGCTAGGACATTTCAGCAGCCAATACGAAAAGCTGGATGAATTTAGAAACGAAGCCCGCGAGATCTTTCCGAATACCGAAATAGCCGAGCAAGGGGTAACGTACCTACTGTAAGACAACTCAGGCCTCTTCCCAGAATCCCATTTTACCAAATTTCTCAATTCGGTCCCTTACCCTTTTATCGGCAGGAATATCGCGTAGCGTAGAGAGTACCCCGATCAAATGCTCTTTTAGAATACGAGCGGCTTCGTCGTAATCCCAGTGCGCACCGCCGGGAGGCTCGGGTATAATTCCGTCTATCAATCCAAAGGAAAGCATCTTGTCGGCCGTTAGGCGAAGTTGCTCGGCCGCCACTTCTTTTTTATCCCAACTGCGCCATAATATAGAGGAACAGCTCTCGGGACTAATGACCGTGTACCAGGTATTTTCCATCATGTAGACCCTGTCACCCACACCAATGCCGAGCGCTCCGCCACTGGCACCCTCTCCAATGACCACACATATTACAGGCACCTTTAGGCGGATCATCTCGTAGATGTTTCTGGCAATAGCCTCACCTTGGCCCCGCTCTTCGGCCTCAAGACCCGGAAAAGCTCCGGGTGTATCTATTAGGGTAATGATAGGCTTATTGAATTTCTCGGCCAGACGCATTAACCGAAGTGCCTTGCGATATCCCTCGGGGTTAGCCATACCAAAATTGCGCAGCTGGCGGGTCTTGGTGTTGATCCCTTTTTGCTGGCCAATGATCATGACCGTTTGGCCACCGAGCGTAGCGAATCCGCCCACCATGGCCTTATCGTCCTTTACATTGCGATCGCCATACAACTCGATAAAGTTATCGGTCATTTTATCTATGTACTTGAGCGTATACGGACGATCGGGATGACGACTCAGTTGCACCCGCTGCCAGCTGGTCAGCTGCCCCGTAATGGCTTGACGTTTCTGCAATACCTGCGCCTGCAGGTCTTCTATGACCTGGCTATAGTCGACCTTACCTTTCTCTGCTTTTTGTTGCAGGTCTGCGATCTCTTCGATCAGCTCTTTGATAGGCTTTTCGAAATCGATGAACTGTCGGTTTTTATCTTGCGGCATACGGTGAGCTAAGGGGGCTAAATTAAGCATTCTGCGCAATATCTAATTGGCTCATTGCCTGCCCGATAAGACTGGGCAACTGGCAAAAAATTTTGGTATAACCAATGGGTGCGCTTATCTTTGCCCTCCCGAAAAATCGGGCAACGGATCGGTAGTTCAGTTGGTTAGAATGCCGCCCTGTCACGGCGGAGGTCGCGGGTTCGAGTCCCGTCCGGTCCGCTTAAATAACAATTAACCCCTTGATAATCAAGGGGTTTTGTTTTTTCTGTAGCAGAAAGTGTAGCGATTCCATTTTCCAAATTTCCAATACTATTTCCCACCTCTAACATCCGTTGGATGTTGATGTCACTTTTAACGTACTT
>CANGTM010000045.1 GCA_947456825.1 Chitinophagaceae bacterium | reverse complement strand
TTATTACTGGGCATACGGAATGAACATTGAATCGGCAATGGAGATTCCGGAGATGCTTCCACACAGAGGAACGTCGATCGACCTGAAGATCCGTTTTGGAAAAGCCCCGAACAAGATTCCAGACACTCCCCTAAAAGAAATAGGCAGCTTACAAATGAGCGCCGATCACTTTCGTCTAGAGCTTCCGATAGGCACCTATTATGTTCGGGAGGGAAAAGAAATAATAGTCGATACAAAGCCCAATGCCGATGATAAGTCGTTACGCTTATTTTTGCTGGCCAATGCCATGGCGGCGGTACTTCATCAACGCTTACAAGTCGCTTTGCATGCAGGCGCCATCAAAACAAAGCAAGGATTGATATTGGTCTGTGGCCACTCCGGTGCTGGCAAGTCTACAACTATCAGTGCACTACGGCAAAAGGGGTACCAGGCCTTTACCGACGATGTGGTAGTGCTTTCTCAAGAGGGCACAAAGATCACAGGAACTGCCAGTTACCCCATCGTAAAGCTTTGGCAAGACAGTATAGAAAAGCTACAAATCGCCTATATTAACGAGGAGCAACGAATACGAGACCAAATACCAAAATACCAACAAGCCTTTCATGACGAGTTCAGCAAAGACACGACCGAGATCAAAGAAGTGTATTTCTTAGAAAAGAAGCCGGGCTCATTTTCCCCTACGATGGAATCGCTACAGGGGGTACGTGCCTTCCAATACCTGAAAGAAGGGCTATACCAAAATACGCAAGCACATTCAGCCGCTTACAACGAACACCTCTTTCGGCTACTAGCAACCGTTTGCGAAGAAATCCCCCTCCACTTAATTACTAGAGGCGAATCGACCAATAGCATCGAGGAAGTGGTTGGGCTCATCACAAAAAACATCCATTGATAGTATAACGACCGAGATCGGTTCTATAACCGGTAACTATGTACGATCCGCAAACCGTCCACGCATGCCCTAGCAACCGCTCCCCGTCACTCGCACTAAACCCTACGAACAACAATAACGGAATACCTCTTCTTCGAACCAGGATCCTTGCAGTAAGTGCCTGGGTGTAACACTCCGCATCCCAGGGAACATAACGCATACAGCGCGCCAAGGCACGCTTGATGGCTTGTAATTGTTGGAGCTGCTCCGAACCAGGCTCCGGCAGCTGATATCCGACATCGACAGAGGTCCCCATCCAACGTAAACGAACAGAACCGGATAAGAAATTCAGCACGACACGAACAGCCCCTGACACCAGTACGGCCTCTACAAATAACAAGAATGAAAAGATCTTACTCCTCAATCAAAAGCATTTTTTTCGCCTTAAGCAGCGACAGAAATTGATCCACTTCCGCGTTACAAACTGAAGGGTCCACCGCGTAGACTCCCATGAGGTGCTCCACAAGTGCCTCTAACGTAAGGGGGTTTTCGAGTAGTTCCCAGATGGTAGTACCCACCTTGTTGATCCCGAAATACTCACCGGAGCGAGCATCCATCAATACGGTCTCACCGGCGACTCTGCTAGTCAAAAAACCGTCGGTGACACGCCTGTACGTCCTTCGTTTCATGCCTTAAAGATAGCCCAATTGTTTAATTTTAACCCAGTGATAGCTATCGAGAATATTTGTACGACCTATGGTCATCCAATGGGAGTGGTCATACAAGCGTGCAGGGTGCATTTTGGCAGCGCCAATACAGAAGCGCTTCAATCACTATTGCAAGTAACCGAAGAGGATTGGATCTCGATTGTCAAACTGGCTAGACAACACCGGATCAGACCTGTCGTTCTCAAAGCCTTACTATCATGTACACTCCCTGCCAATATCCGAAAGATAATTGATGGCGAACTGAAACTGGTACTTAGAGATGAGCTCAAAAGAACGGGTGAAACAATTAAAAAAGCAACACTCCTACAAGAAAACGGGATAGAGGCGTTGCCCTATAAAGGGATTACCTATTCGTATGAATTCTATGGTGAGTATGCGATGAGAGAGAGCAGTGATATGGATTTTGCGATCGATCCCAATCAACTACCCGAAGCCGATCGACTACTGGCATCCGATAACTATTTTTCTGCCGAAAAAAAATATTACAATTACCTTGGACATGATCTGTATGTCAAAAGAAATAGAGGATACAATTTTAAGAAAGTTGATCAAGACACGCAGAACCTTATAGAAATGCACTGGGGAATGTTAGAAGATTGTAACCTAGTATCGGGAGTAGAGAATACATTTCATTTTACAGAAAAAAAACGTGCCGACGATCAGGCCCATGCCACATACACTCTCAATAAATTCGAACACTTTAAGGCCATCTATCTGCACCACACCGTTCAAGAAGGCCTGACCTACCTTAAGACCATAATTGATATTGCTCAAGGTTTATCCGTTGTAGCTCACCCGAATAGCGATCTTGAAAAAAAGATATTATTCGATCTTGTCAGGCATCACCGGCTAGAAGAAGTAGCCTGGCTTAGCTATCGACTCTTTGGGGTAAGATCTTCATTTACGACCAATTCGAAAGCTACTATGGAGCGACTTGAGAAATTTCCATTTCTTATACAACTAAGATCGATCAAAAAGCAAGGGAGCTATTCGTTCTTGAACTACTTTTCGTACCATAGTAGATTACTATGGGCGAGAATATTTTTCGTACAAGGAACCATACCTACATTACTCTTTCTGCTCAAAGCGGTTGGCAGAGTATTTACCTATGACATAGATGATTACAAGTGGGCCAAGATACCGAGAAACCTGAGCTTTCTTTACCACTTTATAAGGCCCATCCGAAAGATTTTTTTTCCAAGCAACCCATTGCATCGATAAACCCAATAAACTACCTCCAGGGGCTTGGACCGACTAAAGAGCCGTAAGTGCCGCTCTCAAAAAAGGACCGGTTGGCAAACTACTGATGATCGCCAACTCTTCTTGTATGTTGCTCTCGTTATCCAAGAACCGAAAGATCTTTCCGGCCTCATTACGCTCAAACAGCCTGGCAAAAACTTGATCACCCGGCCAATAGCCCTTTGCCAATACATTCAATAAAACCCGGTCGTAAAATCGAAAGCGAACGGGGTCTGCTTTTAGAGAAAGTAAGGCATTTTCATAAACTAGCACATCACGCCTTACTTGAGCGCTATTATTGATGGCCAGTAGTCGGGCAGCGATGCCCTCCGATTGCTTTTGAATGAACTGAAAGGTGTAACCACTCGAAGCCTTTGTTTGCCCTCCTGCCGTACCTAAATTGAATATCCCCTTTTCAAAAAAAGAAAAGGCCTGGCTACTCATAGGAATGATACCAAACTCTTGCTCTATCACCCGGTAGTCCGTAATACCCAAATATTCCTTGATATATTGCCGCAATCCCTCCTCGTAATCAGCGGGGCGTAAAAGCGAAGGGGTAAAGAGCGTATACTCTACTAAAGCCCGACGTTCATCAAGTGGCATAACGTAAACGAACGTAGCCCCCTCTTGCTGAGACACCCTAAAATCCATTAGTGTCGCTCGATCTTTATCAAAAGCAGGCCTGCTGCCATGGTCACCTGTTGGCGAATCGGGAATTTCGATCACCCATCCCTTAAAATGTTGAAGAAGGTCAACTTGCTTAGAAGATGTTACCGCAGGTTTATAAATGGAGTTGAATACTAGTGTAGCGCTAAGATTCCAGGTAAAAGTGGATCCTGAATCGCCCGGTGCACGCAGGTCTTGCGACGCAGCCGATCCTGAAGCTCCTTTCAAGATTAGTGTGTCATTAGTACGACTTACATCGGCCAGAGAAGCTTCGACCCATTCTACCTGCCCCGAACGCTCAAGCAAGTCCAGGCAATACGAGTAAAAATCGAGCCCGCGTATCATCTTATACCGATAACCGTCTAGCAGAAGGGGCGAAGAAAAGTGAGCGCTAAAAAAATCTAGTTGACCCCATTGCCGGTACACGACATCTTCAAAATAGCCCACTCCCTTTTCCCAGAAACACCAGGTACGATCATTATTTTTTTTGGAATCGCGGTCGATGACCAAAATCCTTGCCGTGGCATACTGCCCGGATCGTAACAAGCGAGTGAGTAAACTAAGCGCTGCGCACCCTCCGCCCAAAAAGATCATATCGTAATGGGTGTGGCGAGGAGACATCAAAATTTGAATAAAATGTAGATCAATCTTGCTGCGGAGCGTACTGTACTTTGGCGCTACCGGCCATTAGCTTTTTATCGCGACGGATCTTATCCCAGTAGATCTTATGTACATAAAGCATGCCAAAACTCTCGCCGTCCTCTTTTTGCAGATGCTTATGGTGCATCTTATGTGCCCAACGAATGGCGCGTACATAGGTGTTATTGCTGCGGGTGAACCACTTGAATCGCTGGTGGATGATCACATCATGCACCAAGAAATAGGCGAAGCCATAGGCCATGATACCAAACCCGATCGATTGCATCCACCAGACTTGATCGTAAGTGCCTACGCCGATCAGCAACATACTGGGCACGGCAAAGATCACAAAAAAGGCATCGTTCTTTTCAAAGAAGCCCGGTTCTACCTGGTGATGATCTTTATGGAGATACCACAAAAATCCATGCATCACATATTTATGGGTGCACCAGGTTATACCCTCCATTACAAAGAAGGTCACCAAAAGAACTGCGAGATATTGAACAACTTGCATCATCATCATACTTAAGATCAACATCAATGTTTAATTTCTGCAAAAGCGGTTTGAAACTGCTGCTGCCTATGCCACTCATTGACCCGGGGAAAGGCGATCCTGAACCAAGGGGTATAACGAGTAGGATAAAGTGTGATATTCTCTTCGATCTCCTGCATTGACTTGTAGCAGTAATCCATCGCCTCCTCGCGATTGATACTGACAGGCCCCTCGTAGATTCCCACGAAAACATGATCGAACTCATATTCGGTGAGCCCGTTATCGAGATCGGCACGATAACAAAAATCGAACACCTTTACAAGCGGAGTGGTAAAACCCATTTCTTCTTGCAAGCGGCGAAGCGCTGCTTCGCGATTCTCTTCGGTCGGAAATGGATGACTACAACAAGCATTCGTCCAGGACCCGCCACTATGATATTTACCTAACGCACGCTGCTGGAGCAGCATCTGGCCTTGCCGATTGAAGATAAATATGCTGAAGGCACGGTGCAAGAGTCCCTTTTGATGAGCCTCCATTTTCTCGCACGTACCAACGGGCCGATCGTGCTCATCTACCAAAATAAGTTGGGATGCTATCGCCGAAACCGCTTTCATTAGATAAGACGCAATTGATTTTTGACCCCGGCGCGCACTACGATCATCGCCTTACGGTAATTGGGAATACGAATACGGCTCTCAAGCACCCGCTTAGGCTCTAGACTCCGGATCTTTTTAAACAACGACAAGTAATATTTATAAGCTACATAAACGCCAAAACGGGCCTTGAGCGGTAATTGCTGGATGCCCACATAAGCCGCCCGAAAATCCTCTAGTATATCGGCTTCGATCTTTTGCTTGTCGGTAGCCGTAAAATTATTGAAGTCGCAACCCGGAAAATAGACACGGGATAATCCATTGAAATCGGCCTTGATATCGCGCAAGAAATTCACTTTTTGAAAAGCCGCTCCCAGTGAGCGGGCAGCACTTTCCAGCGATGCGTAGCGATTCCGGTCTCCCTCACAGAAAACATACAAGCACATGAGTCCTACGACTTCGGCAGAGCCATAAATGTACTCTTGGTAGCCGTGATTGTCGTATTGTTTTTGAGAGAGGTCCATTTCCATACTGCGGAAAAAGGCTTCGATCAGCTTGTGATCGATACCGTACTGGTTGACCGTTCGCTGAAAGCTATGCAAGATGGGATTAAGGCTAATTCCCTGGGCGATGGCTGCGTAGGTATCATTTTTAAAATCAGCAAGCAGTGATGCCTTTTCATATTCATGAAAGGTATCTACGATCTCATCGGCCAGCCGAACAAAACCATAGATATTGCAGATCGGCGCCCGCAAATCCAAGTGTAACATACGGATGGCCGAGGCAAATGAAGTACTGTAGCGGCGGGTCACCACCTGGCTACATTCTTCGCTCGAGCTATGGAAAAGTCCGATCATTTCGTCAAGATAACGATTTTATTTAAAAGCGTCGATGCAGACCGTTGCAACCACCTCGCCACTGATCAGCGATGGAGGTACGCCAGGGCCGGGTACGGTAAGCTGGCCGGTATAAAAGAGATTATCTACCTTTTTACTTCGGCAGGCAGGCCTGAACACCGCAGTTTGCAGCAGTGTGTTGGCAAGTCCGTAGGCATTGCCTTTAAATGAGTTATAATCTTCCTTAAAATCGGCAACGGAATACATCTTTTTATAAACGATCGAGTCCATGATCGGTTCACCTAATTGTTTTTCGAGGCGGGCTACGATCTTTTTGAAATAATACTCCCTCAGCGCTTCATCGTCACCGCTAAGCCCCGAAGCCACAGGAATCAGAAATACGATATTCTCACAGCCGGGCGGTGCCACCGAGGGATCGGTAGCCGACGAAACACTTACATAAAACTGAGGATCGGTAGGCCATTTAGGGTCCTTGTAGATCTCATGGCCATGCTTGGCAAAAGAGACATCAAAGAACAAGGAATGATGAACGGGATCTTTTAATTTTTTATTCAACCCCACGTAATACATAAGACAAGAAGGGGCCATCACTCTTTTTTGCCAATACGATTCGCTGTATGTACGGTAGGCTGAAGGCAGTAACTGCTGTTCGGTAAAATGATAGTCGGCCCCACTCACCACGGCGTCTGCCGAGAATACACCGGATGAACTTATGACCTGTGATATCCGGCTCCTGGCTTTTGAACCTCTGATCTTTCGACCCGTGGAAGGACCCACTTCGAACGAGCTCACCGTTTCGTTGAACTTAAACTCTACCCCTAATTCAATGGCCAATTGGTACATGGCCTCTACTACCGCATACATGCCGCCCCGTGGAAACCAGGTGCCGCCTTTTATATCGGCGTAGTTCATTAGCGAGTATAACGCAGGGGTATCTTGTGGCAACGCCCCCAAAAATAGCACCGGAAACTCCATCAGTTGGCGCAACCGGGGATGCTTGAAGTGGTGAGCCACATGCTTGCTGATCGAAGTCAGCAGCTGCAACTTGAGCGCACCGCTGATCGTTTCCCAATTCATGAACTCAGTTAGCGACAGACCCGGCTTTTGTACAAAGCGCCCCATCCCCACTTCATATTTTACCAGTGCCTCTTTTAAATATTTTTCTAGTTGGTAGCCACTGCCCGGCTCTATGCGTTCAAAAGTTCGTTTGAGAGTTTCGAAGTCGGCTGCCAGATCGGTATACCCTTCTTCCCAGTACACCCGATACGAAGGATCGAGTCGATCGAGCTGGTAGTAATCGCTTACCCTTTTGCCGAACTGCGCAAAATACCGATCGAAGACATCTGGCATCCAATAAAAGCTAGGGCCCATATCAAATAAAAAGCCATCAGCCCTTAGCTGGCGGGCACGCCCCCCGGGACCATCATTTTTTTCGAGAACTGTCACCTTCCATCCAGCCTTAGCCAAGAAGGAGGCAACGGAAAGGCCTGCAAAGCCGCTTCCTATCACTAAAGCAGTACGTTGTGTAGTCACGCCGTAAAGTTAAGCGCGTTGAATTTGTTCCTTGAGTAATTTGCGTGCAAAGTGTATACGACTTTTGATCGTTCCCAGTGGTTCACCCAGCGTATCGGCGATCTCATTATACTTATAGCCATCAAAATAGAGCAAGAAGGGTGTTTTGAAGATCTCAGGCAAATTGCGAATGGCCGCTTGCATTTCTTTTAAGCGCATACCTGCCTCTGCGTCGTTATTGACGACCGGTCCGGCATTGTTCAGCAAATAATCATTGCCAGAATTATCAAAGATGGTCTTTTGCTTAGCCTTGCGCCTATAGTTATTGATAAAAATGTTGCGCATGATGGTAAATAACCAAGCCTTAATATTGGTACCGGCATTATATTTTTCGCGGTTCGCCAACGCCTTGTATAAGGTCTCCTGAAAAAGATCGTTGGCCGCTTCGGAGTCGCGGGTAAGGTTGATAGCAAAAGGCTTTAAGAAGTCTGCATTGTGCAGAAGAAGCTGATTGAACTCTACCGTCGACATACTCTGTTTAATTAATTATATTGCTAAGTTAAACAGATTAGGGGCGCCAAACGATATATTTGTTTAATATTTTATTAAAATTTTTGAACAACCCAGCATTGGGGCATGAAAAGACACTTAACATAATAACAGTCAATAAGATAAATGAAGATACGGTTAGAAGCCCAGCAGTTAAACAACCTTGTTGATCGAAACTAATCGAGTTTTTTGCTGGTCCAATTGCTCGTAGACCGAGTTGTTTGAGATGAACTCTGGGACCAGTTCCTTCATAAGAGAGACCATCTCGAGCTGGGTAGAGGCATCCTGGGCAAGTGTAAATAAGCGTTGGTAGACAATCTCAATATCACTAATATGCACAGCTGCATTTTTAGCAATTAATATTTTTTGATGATGGGTGGGTTGGGTATTCTCGGCATCATTCAATAGCTCTTCATAGAGTTTTTCTCCGGGCCTGAGGCCTGTGTATTTGATCTCGATATCGATGCCAGGCACCATACCCGATAAGCGGATCATCTTTCTGGCGAGATCGACGATAGGTACAGGCTTACCCATATCGAAAACATAGATCTCTCCCCCATTACCCATAGATCCGGCCTCAAGTACCAACTGAGTGGCCTCAGGGATCGTCATGAAATAGCGGATGATGTTAGGATGTGTGACGGTCACGGGACCCCCTTTAGCGATCTGGTCCTTAAAACGTAAGATCACCGACCCGTTCGACCCAAGTACGTTACCAAATCGGGTAGTGATAAATTTCGTCTGGTGGGTGCCATGGGCGGACAGCTGCTGAACATATATTTCTGCCAAACGCTTTGAGGCTCCCATTACGTTGGTGGGGTTCACTGCCTTGTCGGTGGACACCATAACAAACCGCTGTACCTTGTACGTAATAGAGAGGTCGGCGATCAGTTTTGTACCCGCCACATTGGTCATTACTGCCTCGGCAGGTGACTGCTCCATCATGGGTACATGTTTGTAGGCTGCCGCATGGTAGACTACCTGAGGATGAAACTCAGAGAACAGCTCTCGCATACGATGCGGATTTCTGACATCGCCTAAAAAGAAGAAAAGCTTTACACCGCTACGTGTGGCAGATAGCTCAAGCTCTAACTCGTGGAGTGGTGTTTCAGCCTGATCGCAAACAACTAGGGAAGCTGGCTGGTAGCTCAACAATTGACGCACGATCTCGCTTCCTATCGAGCCGGCCCCACCGGTTACCAATACACGCTTTCCCTTGATCTGGTTATATAACTCGCCGTGGCTTAACTGTATGGGATCTCTTTCCAGTAGCTGCTCAATACGGATCGACTGTAGTTGCTTTTTAGAAAACTGACCGTTGATCCACTTGTCCAAAGGTGGGACGGTCAAAACGGTAATGCTGTGCTCTAAACAGATCTCTACCAGCTCGGCTTTTCTCGAAGGGGGAACAGAGAATGCGGAGATGATAAGCTCATCTACGTGTTGAGACTTGAACAATGACTCTATGTCCGAGAAATCTATGATCTTAATCCCGTCGATTACCTTTCCAGACTTACGAGGATTATCATCTACATAGGCCAATACTTTTACTCGACTGGTAAGGTCGTGCTCCAAGACCCTTTTGGTAGCCAGACCGGACTCGCCTGCTCCATAGATCACTACGAATTTGGGATCCAGCTTTACGTTTCGTAAGTAGGAGAACGAATATTTAACAGCCACCCGGTAAGAGATAAGACCCAGAAAACTACACAGCGTGTAAATAATTAGGGTAACGGCAGGTAAAATTATAAAGGTCGATCCATTGACCAAGGTCACCAGACTGAGTAGGGCTAAAACTACCGCAGAAACCAACAACGATAGCGAAACACGGACAGCATCCTGCACACCCGTGTAACGTACGATCCCTGCGTAACTGCGAAAATTAAGAAAGACCAAACTGTTTATTCCGGATAGCACTAACAGGTTAGCAGCAATTTCGCGAACACTAATTAATTCAAAATCAAGGTTATGGCCTATCAGGTAGGCAAAAACCATAGAAACATTACAAACGGCAATATCAATGAGAAAAATAATCCAGCGAGGTACGATGTTCATCCTCTGTAACATAGGCAGTATTTACACCAAATTTCTATGTAAAAATATCATAATCAGTTGACCAGGCAAAATAATAAAGGTTTAACTAGGGATAAACCACTAATGACACCTCAATAAGCCTTCTCATCGCCTTTTATCAGGTTGATGACCGTTTGAAAGATTATCTGGCAATCCAACCAAAAATTCCAGTTTTCGATGTACCAAAGGTCGAAACCGACCCTTGCCTTCATTTCAAGCGAATTTTGAACTTCCCCGCGACTGCCATTGACCTGCGCCCAACCAGTGATACCTGGCTTTACCAGATGGCGAAACATGTAATGCTGTACTACATCCTTGGACTCCAACGATAGTGGAATTGGATGAGGGCGGGGCCCTACGACCGACATGTTTCCTATCAGCACATTGAAAAATTGAGGAAGTTCATCCATGCTGGTCTTACGCAAAAAACGTCCGATACCGGTAACACGCGGATCGCCTTTTCGAGTAGGAGTGTATTCCGAAACGTCACCATTCGAAAACATGGTCCTGAATTTGTAACAAAAGATCTGTCGGTTATTTAGACCCCATCGCTCCTGACGAAAAAAAACAGGCCCTTTTGAGGAAATCTTTATCAATAGGGCGATGATCGGCGTTAGCCAAGAAAGAATAAAAAAAATGACCAGCAAAGAAAAAAAGAGATCGAATAAGCGCTTGAAGATCCTGTTCTCTGCATCGTCAAGAGGAAAGTAACGCAAGCTGACGATCGGGAAGCCTGCATAATTTGTCAGGTTCTTGGCACTAGTACCCAACCTTGAAAAATCGTTGACCACATTTACCTGTATGTTTCGCTTTTCGCAACAATCGACCACAAAACTGATCTCATCAGCTTGGTAGCTAGGCAGGGCCAGAAAGACCTCATCGGCGGCAATGCTATCCAACACTTGCTCTATTTGCGAAATGGGACCTAAAAAATTCGATGGAATATTATTTTGATTGAAATCTCCCACAAAGCCCACTATAGCATACTCCAAGTTATTGATGAGTCGTCCCGACCGATACAAGTTGGCCGATATATCCGAGGAGCCAACGACCAATATCTTTCTAACATAGCGATACTGCTTTCTGATAAATGAAACAAAAACCCTGAAGATGTACTTGGAGAACGGGATCGCAACCAGCAAAGCAGCATGGTAGACCCATACCAGGTCGCGATAAGACTGAGGGGCCTTGATGAGTAAGAATAAGGCAAATACGAACAGAAGCAGATGAAGGGATAACAACCGAAGGAAGATCGTCATCTCTTGCGAAAATGAGAACAGCGTAACGCTGGTGTAAAAGTGAAAGACCCTGGCACTAAAGTACCAAAGCAGCAAACTAATAAAAAAAAGTCGTTGGGGAAAAACAACAGGGGCACCCTGCTGCAGATAAGCAGTTACCTTAACGGAGAATAAGAAAAGGAGAAAAAGTAAAAGAGCGTCCAAAAAAAGACGCAATAGGTAGCTGAATTGAGGGCCTCTGAACATCACCCAAATATAACAAAGGATGGCTATACAGAGGAGAGCTACCTGAACCGGGTCAAAAGATCGTTCTTGATGTCGATCAACCGGTCAAATATGTTACTATAAAACGTTGCTTTAAAACTTGGCCTAGTTTGACTACCTCCGGAATTGATGCCACTTATCAGTTGCGGCAAAATACCACGAATACAAATCTCGCCGGGTAAAAAATATCGCTTAAAATGATCGACAGGATAACTTATTTGAGCCGTTTTACGAAGCAAAAGGGCTGCTGTTTTAGGAGTAATGGAATACCCGTATGTGCAGTAAAGTGAGTTGATCAATGGCTCTCCCACCCTGTATGAGCCATCGATCCGTTGAGAGAGAGAGGAGAATAGTTTCATGCGGCCATCAAATGCTCCCCAAAAAAAAAGATCGGTTCCCTTGGTAAGTGAATCAAAATGCCTGGCCAGCCAATCAACGTCATGAATCTGCGAATCAGATTCTAGTATCAAATGATGGGCTTGGGAATCCCCCTTCGATGCCACAATAGCTCTCCAGATCTTGCGATGACCCAGCAGACAACCTAGTTCGGCCGCTACCATTGGGTATCCCGTTCGGCGAAAAGCCAACTCTAATAGACGTTGCTGAAAAGGAACGGGCGTGAGAGCAGGAAAAACCGCGTCGATAGTTTCAATGGGGAAGGGAGCCGATTTGATCAGCCGATCAAGATGCGAGAACCGATGGCTCTCAGCGGCATTGAACAAGAGATAGGCTTTCATGACCGGGACCGGGTAGAGAAAGCACCAATGACGAGAAATACTCCCAGGGAGAGGAGCACTGCGTATAAAAGTTTTTTTATCAGTGGTAAACGTATGTCCTGAAGTGGTCGCTCCGGATCGTCGAGAACTTGTATAACGGGAGTTTGGTTGACCAACATCAAGCGACTCACCTCCAGATTTTTCATCACCTCGGCATAGAGACCAAAAAGAACGGTCTTATCTCCGGCACTAACATCAGCAGCTATTCTGTTCTGGGTGTAGGCTTCATTGGCATCCATCGTTTGGTACGAATAAGCCTGTGAAACTTTTGCGCCAAACAGCTTTCGCAACGAATCGGCCTTATACTCCATTTTGGCAATATTAGCCGTTAAGTTCTTGGTCTTGATATCAACATATAGTTTTGCCGTTATGGCGACCAAGCGCTGTGTCATTTCTGCGGCCAATGCAGGATTTTCAGCAGTAAAGGAAACACTGTAGATGCTGCCCTTTCGATTTGTTTTTTCTACCTGCAAATCTTTTTCTCTGATCTGCTTGGTGATCACCAGCAATGCCGTATCGAACAGTTGACGATTCGAAGCAGCTGACGCTGTCTTGAACCTAAAATTAGTAAGCCTTCCGTTCCAACCTCTTTTTGTTCGTAATCCTGCACTTTCCAAATAAAGATCGGCCAGTGTATTTTGCTGATCAAGAGCATCTGATAGGAGAACTTGTTGAATAACCCCGCTGGACTTGATGATATCGCTTATGTTCTCGCCGGAGAAAAATCCGGTCGTGCCACCCGATAGGGAGCCTAGGTCAATTCCAAACTGAGATGCGATACCGGCCATGCCGGCAGTAGGAGACTTCTCCTCTAAGACGAAAGTGGAAGTTGCCTTGTAGCGGGGCTTACCCAAGTAATGCACCCCTGCTGCAATAGCTAAGGAGAGGGTCAATAGCAACACAAAAAACAGGATATTACCTTTTACCCAACGATATCGAGATCGCAAGGCCTCGGCTATTGCATCGGTATCAATTCGTATGGGGGCAGGGTCGAACATTCACTAAATTTACTTAAGTGAGTTGATAATAGCTAGCATTACTCCAGCCAAAGAAACTAAACCGGTAGTAATTCCCAATGTTTCACCACGCGACAGTGGATTTTTTTCTTTTTTAAGCGGGATATAGGCTTCAGAACCAGGGGATATACGGGGATAGAACCGAATGAATCCAAAAAGCTGAAACGTGCTGCGCACTTTGCCGTTCGCCTCTAATACATACGCCTTTCTTTTAAAAGCAGAGGGAGAAAAGCCACCCGATAGACCGATCAGTCGCTTAAAACTCATACCGCTCTTGTAGGTTACCTGTTGAGGATAATTGACCGCGCCAAAAGATTGTACGGTTTGCAAGGTGCGAGGGATCTTTAGAATATCGCCTTCCTCCAAAATTAGATCTTGCTCACCCCGAGGCTTTTTGAGCGCACCGAAAAGGTCGAGTGCTACCCGACGCTGCGAATCGAAAGAGATATCGAAACCGGCCCCAAGCCCGGTAGTGTCGGCACCAAGTGCAACGCTAGCTTTTTTCGACTGTGCATCTTTTCCAGTCTCACTGTTAGCAGTAATAAGATCGCTCTTGATGGTGAATATCGTGGAGTCGCTGGCAGTAGAGCCAACAAATGTCTTTCTGATCAAAATAGCACCGCGTACAAAGGCGTTTGCCTTCAAGCCCCCTGCCCTATTGATGATATCAGAAACGGTCTCATTGGCTCCTTCGAGAACATATTTGCCCGGATACAGTACCTCTCCCTCGATCGTTACACTGGTTTGTTCACGATAAGAGGGCGAA
Organism: Chitinophagaceae bacterium; assembly: GCA_947456825.1. Lineage (GTDB taxonomy): Bacteria > Bacteroidota > Bacteroidia > Chitinophagales > Chitinophagaceae > JJ008. Next base: position 329 of record CANGTM010000045.1, on the reverse strand, counting down.
CGTCTTACATTCACAACATCAAAAGGCGACAATGAGATAGTATCTCCGGCCGATACGGAATAGGCAGGATCAACATCGATTATCTCGATTATCGAATATTGCATCGAGTCAATAATACCACTTGGGTCGTTGATCCTTCTTGAGATCTCGATTCGCTTGGCAGAGGCACCATCCCTGTAACCGCCAGCGGTCAAAATAAGATCCGATACTCGCATTTCTTTGGAAAACGGATAGGTGCCTGGCTTTCTAACCTCTCCACTTATGCTGACAATGGCAGGCTCCTTTATTAGCTCGCGGCTAAAGATAAATACCGAGTCGTTATTAGAGAG
>CANGTM010000044.1 GCA_947456825.1 Chitinophagaceae bacterium | reverse complement strand
GGCAAGGCCCGCTCGATGACGGGATGCCGACCTTCTTTGATATGCAACGTCGCTGAGCGTGTTACGGAGGCAGGGTGGTAGCGATAGCGAATGCTGTTCTCGGCAAAACAGGCCATACAATCAATACGGGCTACCTGTGCAGCCGTATTCTGTAGTGCTGGTACGGCTGGCAGTAACGCGCTCACCAGCTCATCGTATAACTTTATTTCGAGTTGCAAGATCCTCTCTTCGGCTCCCACTATCTTTTCTTCGTATTCTTTTAGCTCGGGGGTAATGTAGCGCTCGGCTTGTGTCAGCGTTTGTTTGCGAATCCAGTCGGCCGGTACTTTTTCTTTGTGCGCATGCGTCACTTCCAAGTAGTACCCAAACACATTGGTAAAGCCGATCTTTAAAGAACTGATACCGGTTCGGGCGGTTTCTCTTTGTAACAATGATTGCAAATATTCTTTTCCGTGCCGTGCCAGTGAGCGCAATTCGTCCAATTCGTTATTAACACCCTCCTTTATACATCCTCCCTTTTGAATCAGGGCCGCCGGTTGCTCTACCAGCGTTTGGTTTATTCGTTCTATCACCTCATTGCAATGAGGAAGTTCGTTCACCAACTGCTGCCAAGCATCGGTGGATGGGGGAGTGGCAAGAAGCCGAATGCGCTCCACGGCTTCCAACCCCTGGGCCAATTGTCTTAGTTCGCGCGGCGATACTTTTCGAAGGGCGATGCGAGCGGCCAGCCGTTCCAGATCTCCGCACTCGCTGCAAGCCGCTACCAGGGTCTCCCTTGTTGTTCGGTCTTGGATGAGTGAGCGTACCCAATTCAGTCGCTCCTCTATCTTGTGCAGATCGATCAGTGGAAAAAGTAACCAACGTTTTAAGAGGCGGGCTCCCATGGGTGTAACGGTATTATCCAGCACAGAAAGCAGGGTAGGACTTTCGGCTTGAGAGGCACTGATCAGTTCGAGATTACGAATGGTAAAGCGATCCATCCATAAAAAATGATGCTGGTCTATTCGTTGCAATCTTGTGATGTGCTCCAGATGAGGATGTTCGGTCTCTCGCAGGTAATGAAAGAGTGCACCGGCTGCGGTAAGCCCCTGACTCATATGATCGACACCGAACCCTTTGAACGAATGGGTCTCGAAATGTTTGAGGAGCGAATCGTTGGCATAGGTGGCATCAAAGATCCATTCGTCGAGGGTGTAGGTATAAACGCGAATCGAAAACTGCTCTTTGAGCGAGGCAAGTTGTTTTTTGCTGCAAACGATTTCTGCAGCCTGAAAACTCTGTAATAATTTATCGATGTAATCACTGCCACCTTCCGCTACCAGCAGTTCGCCGGTAGAGAGATCGAGCAAGGCAAGTCCAAACTGATCTGCTAGCGGCGGGGTAATGGCCGCTAAAAAATTATTGGAGCGTTGCTCTAGCAATTTGTCGCCGGTGGCCGTACCCGGGGTCACCATTTCGGTAACGCCTCTTTTAACGATGCCTTTTGCTTGTTTCGGGTCTTCGAGCTGGTCGCAGACCGCCACCCGGTAGCCCGCTTTGACCAGTTTGTGCAGATAGCTATCGAGGGAATGGTGTGGAAAGCCCGCTAATTCGGACGAAGCGGCGGCTCCATTGTTTCTTTTGGTGAGCGTGATGCCCAAAACCCGAGAGGCCGTGATCGCATCTTGACCAAACGTTTCGTAAAAGTCACCTACCCTAAACAAGAGTATCGCATCGGGGTATTTTTGTTTGATAGCCCGGTGCTGCTGCATGAGCGGCGTTTCTGTAGGGGTGCTTTTTGCCATAGGTGATCGGTACGCTGACCGTGAATAACAAAAATAAGGAACCCTGCTTACCTTTGCCGCATGCGTAAACTAAGTGGTGACGAAATGGGAAGATTATCGGTTGCGCAGTGTAGGGAGTTGCCTCGTTTTCCGATTGTGGTAATACTCGAGAACATTCGCAGTGCTTACAACATCGGCAGTGTTTTTAGAAGCGCCGATGCCTTCTTTATAGAGTCAGTTTATCTGGTGGGCTATTGTGCCACTCCCCCGCACAAAGAAATTGCCAAGACCGCGCTGGGAGCTGAAGAGGCTGTGCCGTGGAAGCAGGTAGCCAAAGCCGATACGGCCATACGCGAGCTGCAAGCACTGGGGTATAAAGTATTGGCGGCCGAGCAGACCGATGCCAGTGTTTCCTTGCATCAACTCCCCATCTTGCCCGATCAAAAAATAGCCATTGTTTTCGGAAACGAGGTAAGCGGCGTGGAAAGTGGTACGTTGCAAGTTTGCGATGGCTGTGTAGAGATACCGCAGTTTGGCATGAAGCATTCACTCAATATTGCGACCGCGGCCGGGGTCGTACTGTGGGAACTGGTTCGTCGTCACCTTCAAAAGTAACTTGACCGATCATGAGACAACGAATAAGAAAGTACTTGACATTGATCGCTTTTTCGCATACCATCTTTGCGATGCCCTTTGCCCTGGTTGGTTTTTCGTTGGGCATTCAAAAAGGATTGTCCTTTTCGCAGCATTCGATGAGCCCGGCCCTCTTTCAATCGTCTTATTTAGCTGCATTGTTATGGCGGTTGGCGCTGGTGATAGGTTGTATGGTATTTGCCCGCAGTGCTGCCATGGCCTTTAATCGTTACCTGGACCGTAGCTACGATGCGCGTAACCCTCGCACAGCCGGTCGAGAGATTCCTTCCGGATTAATTAGTCCCAGTGGGGCCTTGCTCTTTACAGTTGTCAATGCATTGTTATTTGTGGGATGTACGTTTTTCATCAATCCCCTTTGTTTTTATCTGTCGCCTGTGGCATTAGCTGTCATTTTGGGGTACAGCTTTACCAAGCGGTTTACCTCACTATGCCATCTGGTGTTGGGAGTAGGATTATCGCTGGCTCCTATTGGGGCCTATTTGGCGGTTACCGGGCAATTCGCTGTTTTGCCGATCTTATTCTCGCTGCTGGTGTTGTGTTGGGTATCGGGTTTCGATATCATTTACTCGTTGCAAGACGAGGCCTTCGATCGGTCGCAGCAATTATTCTCCATTCCGGTGTGGCTGGGCAAGACAATGGCCTTGCGGTTGTCGAGAGTATTACATGTTGGCTGCGCAGTCCTTGTGCTGTTGGCCGGGCTCTATGGACGATTTGGTCCTTTGTATTGGGTGGGAGCCACCTTGTTCAGTGCCATGCTTTGGTACCAGCATTCGTTGGTCAAGCCCGATGACCTGCGCAAGGTCAACATAGCCTTTATGACAGCCAATGGGATCGCCTCCGTATGCTTTTCCCTTTTTTTATGCATCGATCTATTAAAAGTTTTTTGATATGAGCAGGATCATGTCACTCGATATTGGGGCGAAGCGCACGGGTATAGCCGTAACGGATCCCCTGCAGATCATTGCCACGGGGCTCACCACGATCGATGCCAATCAGCTGATCGGCTACCTCAAAGAGTATCTGCGTAACGAGAGCGTATCACTTTTTGTGGTGGGCTGGCCCACTAATTGGGACGATAGTGCCACCCACGGAACACCCATCGTCGCCAATGCGATCACCCAATTGCAAAAAAATTTTCCTGCCATTCCGGTCCAGAAAATGGACGAGCGATTTACCTCCAAGATGGCCAAAGACGCCATGCTGGAAATGGGACTCAAGAAAAAGCAACGTCGCGATAAGAAACTGGTCGATGAGATCGCGGCAACGATCCTCTTACAAGAATACCTGCGATCGACGCAAGGTGCGTAACTTCGTACCATGATATTCCCCATTGTTGCCTACGGTCATCCTGTACTCAGAAAGGTGGCGGCGCCACTCCAGCCCGGAGAGCTTGTGCTGGAATCGTTCATTGCCGACATGTGGGAAACGATGTATGCCAGCAATGGAGTGGGACTGGCTGCACCCCAGGTAAACCGGAGCATAAGGCTCTTTACCGTCGATACCTTGCAAATATTCGAGGGGATGGATGCCAATGAGCAAAAAAATTATCCCGATGCCCCGGGTCTCAAAGCGGTATTTATCAATGCCCAGATCGTATCGTTGGCAGGAGCTCCCTGGGCCTACAACGAAGGCTGTCTGAGCATACCCAAGGTTCGAGAGGATGTGCTGCGTCCGGCCACGGTGGAGTTGGATTATCTCGATGAGAAGTGGCAGCCACAACGTAAGACGTTTTCGGGGTTGACGGCTCGCGTTATCCTACACGAGTACGATCATATTGAAGGAAAACTCTTTATCGATCATCTTTCGGGACTAAAAAAGAAACTACTCAAAGGAAAGCTGGCCGATATCACCAAGGGGCACGTTAAGGTCGATTACAAGATGCAATTTTAGCAATGAGGGCCTGCCTGCTGATATTATTTTTTCTGTTTAGCGTTTCGTTATGGGCGCAGCCCGGCTCGGAAGAGGCTATCGAACAGTCCCGGTTGGCTCGCTCCATCCAGTTGTCGGAAGTAGTGATCAGGAGTAAACTCAATGTAAGTCGGTTTATAGAGCAGGTAAGGACCGATACTAGTTTTTATAAAGCATTCAAGAATCTGCGCATCCTCAATTTTACGTCGAGCAACGACATTATGATGCGAGATCGGCAGGGGCAGATACAAGCCCGCCTTTTGAGTAAGACCCGACAGGTTCGCACGGGTAATTGCCGTTCGATGCAAGTACTCGAAGAAAAGGCCACCGGAAATTTCTACGATAGAAAGCGACAATACAATTATTATACGGCCGCACTTTATGCCAGTTTATTTTTCACGAAGGGAACCGAGTGCGGAGAGACCAATGTGGTCAGCAACCGACAATTCTCTACAAGAGGACTAAGCGGCGTGTCCAAGCACAAGGAGCAATTAAAGATGTTGCTCTTTAAGCCCGGACAGCGCGTACCGGGTGTTCCGCTGCTGGGAGACAAGATGGATATCTTTGACGGCGATCGTGCCAAATTGTATAATTTTTCGATCGACTACAGCGAACATCGCGAAGAGCCTTGTTATCTTTTTAGTGTAACTGCTAAAAAGGGATTGACGGCTGCCCAGCGAGACCAGTTGGTGATCGATAAGATGGATACCTGGTTTAGCATCCGTACCATGGAAGTACTCAAGCGAACCTACACCATGAGCTACCGGGCCGGTGTTTATGATTTTTCTGTAACAATGGAGGCCGAAATGGCGCGCTATGGCAAATGGGTGGTGCCGGTGTTGTTACGCTATGTGGGCGATTGGGACTTGGTCTTTAAAAAAAGAGAACGGGGCTTGTTTACCGCCACCATCTATGATGTACACTGATCATTCTTTTTTAAATCCTGCCGCATAAGCTCTCCATTTGGCGAGCAGTTGCTCCATATCTGAAGGAAGCGGAGTATCAAAATTCATTTCTTGTTGCGTGGTCGGGTGTACAAAGCCTAACGTCTTGGCATGAAGTGCCTGTCGGGGGCAAAGTTCAAAGCAATTTTCAACAAACTGCTTGTACTTCGCATACACCGTACCTTTTACGATCGTATCGCCACCATAGGTGTCATCACTGAATAGCGGATGGCCCAGATGCTTCATGTGCACCCTGATCTGGTGGGTCCTTCCGGTCTCCAAGACACACCGCACGTAAGTTACATAGCCAAATCGTTCCATGACCTGATAGTGCGTAATGGCCTCTTTACCGTACTCTCCTTCGGGATACGCCTCAAATTTTTTTCTAAAGCGTTGGTGTCTTCCCACATGCGCTATGATGGTGCCCCGGTCTTCTTGCAGGTCACCCCATACTAACGCATGGTATTCTCTTTTTACGCTGTGATCGAAGAATTGTCGGGCCAATTGTCGCATGGCAACATCGCTTTTGGCCAAGACAAGCAGCCCGCTGGTATTTTTATCTATACGATGTACCAACCCAAAGCGGGGTAACACCTCTTCTGTAAGCGAGGGGTTCTGTTGCCGCAGGTACCAAGCTACTCCATTTAGCAAGGTGCCGTGGTAGTTGCCGCTTCCGGGATGGACTACCAGCCCTGCTGGTTTATTGATCACCATTAGGTCCTTGTCCTCAAATTCGATGGTTAGATCCATCTTTTCAGGAACTACTTCGGTCTCTTCGGGGCTTACGTCCGAGTAGATGCAAACTTGGTCGAGCGGTTTGATCTTGTAATTCGGTTTTACCGGCTGCCCATTGACCGTAACCATTCCCAATGTCATGGCCTGCTTTAATTTGTTGCGGGTAGCGCCCTCAATGCGATTACTGAGAAATTTATCGATGCGAAGCGGTTCTTGCCCCTTATCGACAACAAGGGTAAAGCGTTCAAAGAGTTCGTCACTCGCTTCGAGACGCAGATCCGCAGTTTCGGGTTTCATGCAAGCAAAGGTAAAGCTTGGCGCTTTGTCGGTACCTTTGTATTTCTATGCGGCAAGTGGTGAATTTTCAAGACTTGGGTACTCTTGAGTACCGGCTGGCCTGGGACCTGCAAGAGCAATTGATGCAGCAGACGCTGGCCCGCAAGGCAGCTGGCGAGGCTACTTCGCATCACCTCTTGTTCGTAGAGCATCCTCCGGTATATACCTTAGGTAAGAGTGGCAAGATGGAACATGTGCTAATGGATCGCCAGGAAATGGAGAAGCGACACATCGGTTTTTACCAGAGCAACCGCGGAGGCGACATAACCTATCACGGCCCCGGACAGATCGTGGGCTATCCTATTTTTGATCTGGAATGTTTTTATACCGATATAGGGCGTTATCTGCGCGAGTTGGAGGAAGTGATCATTTTAACGCTGGCCGACTATGGGGTCAAGGGTCAACGCTCTAAGGGAGAGACGGGTGTATGGCTGGAGCCCGATCAACCCGAGAAGGCCCGTAAGATATGTGCTATGGGTGTGCGCTGCAGCCGGTGGGTCACGATGCATGGCTTTGCCTTGAATGTGCATCCCGATCTTTCTTATTTTAACAATATCATTCCTTGCGGAATTGCCAATAAGTCGGTCACCTCCCTGGAGCGCGAGACCGGCAGCCAACTCGAAATGGCAGCAGTAAAAAACACGCTGCTCGCGCATTTCACTTCCGTCTTTGGCATCAGCATCTCTACTTCGCCCACAGCCAGCGTGTAACGCAACTCAAAAATCCTTTTCTAGAAAGACTTTGTGTCGTTCCACGAGCCTTGACTCTTCGTATAGTTCAAAAAGAAACCACCCACCGTGTAAGAAATTGGTTTTGTCAAGGAGAAAACTGGGAGCGGGCAATTGCTTTAGCTCGAATAACGGCTGTTTGTCGGCCTCATAGAACTTGATGCGGTAGCCGGCGTATCTTTTTTTATTGGGAACATCGATCCTGATATTGCCATCAGGTTGGGCATATACATAAAGCGAGGGGGCATAGGCATCGGGATCGCTCTGCGGGCTGACGTTAAAGGGTACTTTTGCGGAATCACCCATTTTAGACGGATCGAGTTTGATGACAACGGGCGCTACTTTTTTGACAGTGAACTGCTCAAGGGTTTGCGCTCCGGTCACGTTATTCTCTTTCATCTCTTCGGTAACCTGGGGCGCATTCAACGTTCCCCCTGTGGCATCTGTTGCAGTAGGGTTGGCCCGATTGCCGGGTTGAGAAGATAAAGCGACGCTGTTTTTTGGGTCGCCCCCTGCTGGTGCGTATGTCGACGTAGTATAGGAGGTGTTCGTTGCCATCGGTCCCGTATCGCCCATAGCGCCGGCCGCTTGTTTAACAGGTTGTTTTGGGGCGGTAAAAAAATACTCTCCTTTGTCTAGTAGTATGTAGAGACGATAGAACATGTGGTCGTTGACGGCTTTGGTATCGGCAAATCCGTTCTGTACGGCAGCCGGATCAGGTACGGTCAAGATGCTTTTGTATCCGCGTAGGCTATCGAATGAGCGCTGTATGGTAAGTTGGGCTATTTTGGGGTAGTTGTTATACCAGCTGATAACGATACGCCCGCTGCCAATGTCACGCACCTCAAAGGCAGGCAATGGATCTTGCGCCTCTGCCAATGAAGAAAACAGAATAACTGTCAACAATAAAAAAAGGCGAGGGGGGGTAGTAAGGTGCATAGGTGTCATACAAAGATAAAGTGCCTAGCGCGCATCTGCTGTTCAAGTAAAGCAAAAAGTGGCGGCAGGCAGGGAGCGATTGCCCTGCACCCCCCCGCTGTGGATGATCAACAGCCGACTGCCCGGATCAAAGAAGTTATTTTCGACAAGATGCAAGCATGCGTAAAAAAGTTTTGAGGTATAGACGATGTCGGTAGGGATCTTAGTTTGTTCATAAAATGCATTCATAAAAGAGAGTAGGGCAGGGGGATGCTTGGCATATCCGCCCCAGGCATAGTTTGGTAGCAGTTGCCACTTCGCCGACTTGTTATGAACATACCAGTGCAGTGTTTGCTCTATAGTGCCAAGGTCGTTGAGCACCGGAATACCTATTATGCTGCACGTTTGCGGCGCGGCACTGATAATTCCGGCCAACGTTGTGCCGGTGCCGGCAGCGCAAATAATATGTGAGTAACGCTGCATTTCTACGCTGTCGAGCAGGGTTGCGGCCCCTTGTACCCCCAACTCTCCAACACCTCCTTCGTCGATCAAATAATCCGAATCCGTTACCAGCTGCTCGGGAATTTTCTTTTGCCGATAATCCTCCCTGCTCAAAAAAAACAATTTCATACCCATACTGTCGACTTGTTGCAATGTCTGCGACAATACCGTAGGTCGTTCTCCTCGCACCAACGCGGCTGAGCCAAGCCCGAATTGCTTACAGGCATACGCTGTGGCAAGCAAGTGGTTAGACCAGGCACCTCCAAAGGTGATGATCCTTTTTTTTTGTTGTTGTAATGCTTGCTCAATGTAATAGCGAAGCTTGAACCACTTGTTGCCCGATACGATCGGGTGCAGCAGATCAAGACGTAGTACAGCAGCTTCACAACCTTTAGGAAGCAATGCCGGGTGAGTCAACTCTTGGCAATGGGCTTTTTCGAGATGGAGGTCTGGCATGTAGTGACTAACGAAAATACATGTAATTTCGCCCCCGCAAATTGAGACTATGAAACCCACACTCGTAATTTTAGCGGCCGGAATGGCTTCTCGCTACGGAAGTATGAAGCAGGTTCAGTCGTTCGGCCCCTCGGGCGAGACCATCATGGATTATTCGATCTATGATGCCATTCGTGCGGGTTTTGGAAAGGTCGTATTTATTATACGAAGCCAGTTTGCCGAGCAATTCAAATCTCTTTTTGAACCCAAGTTGTCGGGCCGAATAGAGACCGCTTATGTTTTTCAAGAGATGGATTCCCATACCAATGGCTACGCCTCGCCTTCCGATCGAACCAAGCCCTGGGGCACCGCCCATGCAGTGTTGTGCGCTAAAGAGGCGGTACAGGGGCCATTTGCTGTTATCAATGCCGACGATTTTTATGGCAGGGAGGCATTTGAAAGTGCCGCTTCATTTCTAAATACGCAGTGCAACGATAAGCATTATGCGATCGTTGGATACGAGTTGGCAGGAACCCTCTCGGAGCATGGCACTGTCAATAGGGGTATCTGTACGCTCGATGCGGCTGGTCACTTAGCGACCATCACCGAGCGGATCAACATTGCCAAGAGTGGAAGCGAAGTGGTTTGTGACGATGGGTTGACGCCGCGGACATTGCCGCTCTCAACGGCCGTTTCGATGAACTTCTGGTGTTTTGCTCCTTCTTTTTTCAGCTATACGCAAACCCAGTTTGCAGCATTCTTGCAAGAACACGGGCAGGCGCTCAAATCTGAATTCTTTATTCCCTTGGTAGCCGATCAGTTCATCAAAGACGGAGGAGTGGTATCGGTAGTGCCCACCCGTTCGCATTGGTTTGGGGTTACCTATAAAGAAGATGCCCCAATGGTGGCTAGCAGTTTGCAGCGACTGCTCGATTCAGGCGTATACCCTGTTTCGCTTTGGTCTTAATTCACTTTTACCATGTAGACATAGTCTTGGATGCGTTTTACCTGCTCACTGCGTTCGAGCGAGGAGATATAACTGCGTCCACTAAGTCGAATGGGAACCGATGGGTCGGCTTTACGAAGTGAGTCACTTAACTGGTAAATATATTTTCCCTGTACCGCAAAGGCGAAACCTTCTGCATTCGTCTGACGTCCATTTAAAATGCCGATCACTTCACCGCGACGGTTGATGATGGGGCTACCGCTGTTGCCCCGGTTGGCGCTGATCTCAATTTGGCAACTGAGCGTGTCACCGTCATAACCGGTGCGAGCGCTCAGATATCCCTGGCTGTAGACCACTTCATTTCGTGGATAGCCCAGGGTAAAGATAGGGTCGGCCAGTTGGCCGGATTTTTTGCTGATAGAGTAGGGTAGCGAGCCGTACCCTTTGAAGCTATCATCGTTGATCCGCAAGATGGCGAGGTCGCGGTGTTTGTCGATGTGCACCACTTCTACCAGGTATTCTCCTCTGTTGTTTTGGATAGCGATCGTACTGGCACCACTCACTACGTGTGCGTTGGTGACCAGATACCCTTTAGGATCGATAATAAAGCCGGTTCCTCCGGTGGTGAACGGCATATCTACCGGGATGGTCTTAGATTTTTTTATTTGATCTATCTCGGAGGCCTGTTTGCGTGATTTGTACTCGAGTTGCGAATATTTTTTATTGAGCTCTTCGAATTGAGAACGGGGAGAGGATGGAGAAAGGGTCCAGACCAGCGCACTGATGCTAAGCGTGGTAAGTAATGCAATGGCCGCGGCAATGGAGCCGACCCGTTTGTAGCGATTAAAAAGGTAAATGACCCGAGCCTTGCCGCTAAGTCGCGAAGATTGAATATGGCCTTTTTCTGCTAGGTCGGTATGCGTAAATTGTAATAGCTGCCGGAACTTTTTCCACTCTCCAAAACGATTTAATTGTTGCAAGAAGAACGTATGCTCTACCACCAATTGGTCGACTTCTGCGTTGGTCTTGCGAAGTTGTTCAAATTGAACCCGCTCATCGGGGTTCATCTCTCCGTTGATGTAGCGTTCAACCTTCTCCAGCATGTTCAATTCACTCATGATCTATTCCATTTTTGTAGTGAGCGAAGAATATTTTTTTGAGCCTGAGCAGACATTTGTATTTCTGGTTTTTGGCATTATCGGCGTTGGTATATCCAAAAGAGGCGGCTATAACCTGCATATTTTGTTTTTTGAGGTAGTAGGCCTCTAACAAACTTTTGCAGGGCTCTCCCAAACCGGCAATCGCTTTTTCCATCATGTCAAACTCAGCGTCTCTTTTTTCGTGCGCTTCTATCTCATCTTCTACTGGATAGGTAGATGCTGGGTCTTCGGCGGACGACACAAATCGGTTACTTACGCTTAATTTCTTGAGCCATAACCGTTTGCTGACAGAATAGAGATAGGTTTTGATCTGGCAATTCAGTTCAAAACTGCCGGAGCGGACCTTTTCGTACAACACGATAAGCGCCTCTTGAAAAATGTCTTTGGCATCATCGGACGACCCGTTGTTATTGATAATCAATGCTTGGATCGAATTAAAATGATCCTTGTAGATGATCTCAATGGCTCGTTTGTCGCCCTCGGCCAGCCCCTTCAACAGGCCTTCTTCGTACAGTTCGGATTTCACTATGCTGCTGACTTTAATACAGGATTCTAAAAATAGTAACCCGGTGGCAGTTTAAAAAAAATTGATCCGAAAGGGTTACCTTTTGCCAAAATCGGTATAAATTCGCGAAATATTTCACAAAACACAAAAACAAATTCAAATGAAGAAGTTTTTTGCAATTGCCTTCATCGCTGCTACACTCGTAGCTTGTAACGGTGGTGGCGAAGCTACTCCTGCTGCTGACACTACTGCTGCTCCTGTTGACACTGCTGCTGTTGCCGCTCCTGTTGACACTGCCGCTGCTGCCGCTGACACTACAGCTGCCGCTCCTGCTGCTGAGACTAAGTAATCAGTTGCGCAAGTAATTGCCGAAGGCCGTTCCCCCGGGAACGGCTTTCTTTTTATCCCTAATTTTCATATAACTATTCTTGTGAATACATTTCAATCCCTTGGTCTTAGCTCCGATCTGCTCGAGGCCGTTCAGTTACTCGGATTTACCGAACCCACGCCCATTCAGCAAAAGGCGATCCCCGTGTTGCTACAGGGCACACGCGACTTTGTCGGTTTGGCCCAGACCGGAACCGGTAAGACCGCTGCATTCGGTTTACCATTATTACAGTTGGTGCGGCGCGAGGATCGCTACCCCCAGGCTCTTATCATATGTCCGACCCGCGAGCTTTGTCTTCAGATTACAGGCGATTTGGATAAATTCAAGGGTAAGAAAGATCCGCTGGGTGTAACAGCTGTCTATGGCGGAGCCTCGATCGTAATGCAGATCAAAGAGCTGAAAAGAGGTACCCAAATTGTGGTAGCAACCCCCGGTCGTTTGATAGACTTGATCGAACGAAAGGCCATTCGCCTCGAGGAGATACAATATGTAGTACTCGATGAGGCCGATGAAATGCTAAACATGGGTTTCAAGGACGATATCGAATTTATATTAAAGAATACCCCCAAGCGTGATAGCACTTGGCTTTTTAGCGCTACAATGCCTACGGAGATCAGGCAAGTCAGTAAGCGCTACATGGAGCAGCCCGTCGAAGTGACCATTGGAAAGGTCAATGCAGGTAATGCCAGTATCGATCATCAATATTACCTGACGCAACATCACAGCCGCTACGAGGTGCTCAAGCGGATCATCGACTTTAATCCCGGTATCTATGGGATCATATTTGCCCGTACCAAGGCCGATGCGCAGGCCATTGCCGAAAAGCTGATCAGAGAGGGGTACGACATTGATTCCATCCACGGCGATCTTTCGCAACCCCAGCGAGATAAGGTAATGGGATTATTTAGGGACAAGAGCATCCGTTTGCTGGTGGCTACCGATGTGGCTGCCCGTGGGATCGATGTGCAAGGCATCAGCCATGTGATCAACTACGAACTGCCGGATGATACCGAGGTCTATACGCATCGAAGTGGTCGTACAGGAAGAGCGGGTCGCAGTGGACTTTGTGTCTCTATTGTTACGCCAAAGGAGCAGTATCGTCTTCGTCAAGTGGAGAAGCTGATCAATAATCGTTTTCATAAAATGGACATCCCCACCGGTAAGGATGTATGTAGAAAGCAGTTCTTTCATTTTATCGATCGCATGCTAGAGGCAGATATTAGTCATGGAGAGTATGAGACGTACCTGCCTTCGCTGCGCGAAAAATTTGCCGGGGTAGAGAAAGAGGAGATCTTACAGCGGGTGGCGGCTTTGGAGTTTGACCGGTTTTTAAGATATTACGAGAATGCGGCCGATCTTAATGTTCGAGAAGACACACGAAAGACGAAAGGACAACAACCCGTGGCTGCAACGCGCGATTCCCGTTCTAGACGCGGTGCATCGGCAGAAGGAAACTACCAGCGCCTCTTCGTTAATCTTGGTACCAAAGATGGTTTTTATAAGGCCAGTTTCTTGCAATTTATACTCGATATGAGCGATCTTACCAAAGATGCGCTGGGCAAGATCGACATGCGCGAAATGAATAGTTGGGTCGAGGTCGACGCTAGGGCAGCCCGACAAATGATCCAATCCCTCGACGGAAAGAATTTCAGGGGGCGCCGCATTAGAATGAACGACGCTGAGTCTGGCGGAGGTCGCCGCAAATAATGATATCTTTACAGCATGTGCGCTCTGCAAGTCAATGCCCTTGCTTCGCTCGACACGCTATGGTCGAAGCGACCGCTAATTATCAGTGGTCCCTGTAGTGCCGAAACAGCTTCGCAAGTAAAAGAAACAGCCCTTGCCCTCAAAGCCACCGGCAAGGTCGATATACTGAGAGCAGGTATCTGGAAGCCTCGCACCAAACCCGGCATGTTCGAGGGGGTAGGGAAAAAAGGGCTTCCCTGGTTACAAGAGGCTCGCGCCATCACGGGTCTTCCGGTGATGATAGAGGTGGCCACTGCCAAACAAGTAGAAGAGGCACTCTCTCATCAGATGGATGTGCTTTGGATCGGAGCCAGAACTACCGTCAATCCCTTTAGTGTTCAAGAGGTGGCCGATGCGCTCAAAGGAGTGTCGGTGCCCGTTTTCATAAAGAACCCCATCAATCCAGACCTGGAACTTTGGTCGGGTGCCGTAGAGCGTATCGAGCGAGCGGGTATTTCTCAAATTGGGCTTATTCATCGCGGCTTTAGCACATTTGCGCAAACGAATTATCGTAATGCCCCTCTCTGGCATTTAGCCATTGAGATGAAATTGCGCTTTCCTCACCTGCTATTTATCAACGACCCCTCTCATATTTGCGGTAGACGCGATCTGCTGGCCGAGGTCATGCAGCGAGCCATCGATCTCGACGTGGATGGTCTAATGATCGAGAGCCATTGCAACCCCGATCAAGCGTGGAGCGATGCGGCCCAACAAGTAACGCCCGGTGTGCTCTCTTCGATGTTGGACCGACTGGTCTGGCGCAACGATGACAGTGCCTCTGTTGAGTATCATAGTGCCCTCGATCAACTCAGGCAGCAGATCAATCAACTAGACGAAGAGGTGTTGCAGTTGCTGGGAAGACGCATGCAGGTAGCCGAGCAGATCGCACTGTATAAAAAAGAGAACAATATCACGATCCTTCAGGCCGGCCGTTGGCATGAGATCATGGAGCGCACACTGGCGCGTGCCGATCAACTCAAGTTGGGAAGGGAATTCATAACCCAGTATCTCGATGCGTTG
>CANGTM010000043.1 GCA_947456825.1 Chitinophagaceae bacterium | reverse complement strand
CTCGAGCTCGAGGCACTTTTGCTTAAAATGACGAGTGACCACCGTGGTCACCAATTGGTCCTTGTCATCAAAATACTGATACAAGGTTTTCTTACTCATACCCAACTCAGCCGAAATATCGTCCATTGAAACAGAGCGGATACCCATGCGCATAAAAATGGCCTCCGCACTTTGTAATATTCTCTCTTGGGTATCCATGATGCTGTATGGCTTACTTTTTGCTTGGCAGATTCATGACAACGAACACCTCTAACCGATTTTGGCCCGCAAAACTATGGAAACTTTTAAAGTATAAAAAGTTTCCTTCTTGATTTTATTAATTTTTTAAGCAATCAACGCCAAATTGCATACAGGAATAAAGGCCTAAAAATGATTATTTTGGTTGTTTTTTATTAATTTTAGCCTGATTTTGGGTCTTTTTGCACCAATTTTGGCCATTTTTTACTTTTTCGGGAATTCGATATTTTTCTTGTCCGAAAGCCGCCTAAAACCCTGGATACGGCTCGTGCTTTGTAGTAACTTAGCTAAAAATCAGCCCCATGAGTCAGGAAACCCGCCCTTCCAAAAACCCACTAAAGAGGATCGCGGGCTATTTTCTGCAAGGATTTGTGATCTTGGCTCCCATCGCCATTACAGCCTATGCCCTGTATTGGCTCTTTGAGCGAGTCGATAGTATTTTAAGGCCTTATCTCAATGTGCCAGGCCTTGGATTTCTGTTGATCATCGCCTCAGTGGTGGTCGTGGGGTGGATCAGCTCTAACTTTTTGATGGGAGGGTTGCTTAATCTCTTTGACCAGTGGATGGAAAGAACCCCGGGGGTCAAGCTGATCTATACCTCTACTCGCGATTTTTTTGAGGCCTTTGCAGGCAATAAGCGAAAATTCAACAAAGCCGTTTTGGCCAACGTATTGGGCCCGGATGTATGGGTCATTGGATTTGTTACCGACGAGGAACTTGCCAAATTTGAGCTGGGGGCCGATAAAGTTTCCGTGTACGTACCACAGGGCTACAATTTTGCAGGCCAACTTTATATTTTGCCGCGCGAAAAAGTGCGAAAGCTCGATAAGATAAGTTCAGGCGATGCCATGAAATACGCCGTTACAGGAGGAGTAGTCGATCCCGAAGAGGCTGAATAATTCCTTTATTTATGGTTCGATATATTGTTTTAGCACTCGTGCTATGCCTGCCATACTATGCCCATGCCTGGGGGTTCTATGCGCATCAAAAGATCAATTACTATGCCGTTTTTCTTTTGCCCCCGGAGATGCTGATCTTTTTTAAACCACAGATCGATTACCTGGCTGTACATTCCGTGGATCCCGATAAAAGAAGGTATTTACTCGAACAAGAGGGCCCTCGCCACTATATAGATCTAGATCATTACGGACCGGCTCCCTACGTTTCGCTTCCGCGGGACTGGAAAACGGCAGTGGCCGCTTGCTCTACGGATAGTTTGGTCAAGTATGGGATCGGACCTTGGTGGATACAAGTAATGCTGGAACGACTCACCAGGGCCTTTATGGCAAAGGAACCGGAGCAGATCTTAAAAATGGCAGCAGAACTAGGCCATTACGTGGCCGATCTTCACGTTCCGCTTCATGCCTGCAGCAATCACAACGGTCAATTGACAGGGCAGCATGGTATTCACGGATTTTGGGAAAGCCGGGTGCCGGAACTGCTGGCCGAAAAAGAGTGGGACTTCATTATCGGGCGGGCCCACTATTACAAAGACCCTCTTTCACTTATTTGGAATAGGGTAGTCCAAAGCGCGGCAGCTGCCGATACCGTTTTACGCGTAGAAAAAATATTGAGAGCCCAGTTTAGCAGTGACCAAGTGTACGCTTACGAAGAAAGAAACGGACAGCTGACAAGACAGTTTTCCTCGTCTTATACACTGGCCTACGACCAATTGCTAAACGGAATGATCGAGCGCAGAATGCGAGCCTCGGTAGAGGCAGTAGCCTCCTTTTGGCTTACCGCCTGGATCAATGCCGGACAACCCCCATTGAGATCGCTGATCCGGCGACCACTGTTGGGCGAAGCGTTGATTTCGATGCAACAACTAGAGGCCGCCTATAAGAACAATCCCATCAAAGGCCGCGAACACGATTAGGTATGCTACATTTGCCCTGATGGAGCTACACAACTTCAATGCCGGCCCCTCGGCTCTTCCTGCCGAGGTGATTGAACAAGCCGCGCAGGCCTTGCACAATTTCAATGATTCGGGATTGTCCCTGCTGGAGATCGGGCATCGCACTTCGTTGTTTGTTCCGGTAATGGAAGAGGCCCGACATTTAGTGCGCGAGTTGATGCAACTAGATGCCGATCACGAAGTACTCTTACTTCACGGAGGAGCCACCCTTCAGTTTCTACAAGTACCTACCAATTTACTCGACCCAGGCGGAGTGGCTTCTTACACCGAAACAGGCACCTGGTCTATCAAAGCCATTAAAGAAGCCTCTTTGTTGGGAAAGGTTTCTATTGCCGGATCTAGTGCCCATGACCAGTTTACCTCTATTCCTTCCTCGTTGGAGATCGATCCCCGCTCTGCCTACTTGCACATTACCACCAACGAGACCATTGCAGGAACCCAGTGGCATCGTATACCCTACGATTGTAAATGCCCACTGGTGGCCGATATGAGCAGCGACATCTTAAGTCGCTCCCTAGATTTTAATCGCTTTGACCTTATCTACGCAGGAGCTCAAAAAAATTTGGGAGCAGCCGGGGTTTGCCTGGTGGTCGTGAATAAAAACTGCCTAGGAAAAACAACCAGAACCATTCCCTCTTTCTTGGATTATCAATTGCATATAAAAGAGGGTAGTATGCTCAACACGCCACCCGTATTTGCCGTGTACGTCTTATTGCTGACCCTTCGTTGGATTAAAGCAAATGGAGGGGTGGCTGCCATGGAGAAAAACAACCAACAAAAAGCTACCTTGCTCTACGATACGCTCGAAAATGTTCCACTAGTTAGCCTACCGGTTAAAAAAGAGGACCGCAGTCAAATGAATGCCGTCTTTCTACTAAAAGATGCGGCGTTAGAAAAAGAATTTGCAGCGGCGGCAAAAGCCGAAGGGATGATAGGCATAGAAGGACATCGGAGTGTGGGTGGGTTCAGGGTTTCTTTATACAATGCCGTTTCATTGCGATCGGTACAAACACTAGTAGATTTTATAAATGAGTTTGCTCGTAAAAAAAGTTGAATATGACTTCTATCTTACCTTTTAAAGCTTTGCGACCTGCCGTACAATTGGCCCCGCTGGTGGCGTCTCGTCCGTATGATGTACTCAACAGCAAAGAAGCCCGTACAGCAGCAAGGGACAACACCTACTCTTTTTTGCATGTGACCAAATCGGAGATCGATCTGCCTGAAAACATAGACATACATAGCCAGGCCGTATACGATAAAGCCAACGAGAATTTACAGCGTTTTATTCAAGAGGGCATCCTACTGCAAGAAGACAAGCCCTGCTACTATATTTACCAGCTAACGATGAACGGTCGCAGCCAAACAGGACTGGTCGCCGTTTCTTCGGTTGAGGATTATCATCAGGACCGCATCAAAAAACATGAGTTTACCCGCCCCGAGAAAGAAAAAGATCGCATTGATCATATGTATACCATCAAAGCGCAGACGGGGAATGTTTTTTTGGCAATGCGCGATGTGCCTGCACTCAATGAGCTGATGCAAGCCGAGCAACAAAGAACACCTCTCTATGATTTTGTAGCGGAGGACGGTATTCGTCATTGCATATGGGTAGTAGATGCGCCAACCAGCATCGACGCCATCACCAACTTGTTTCATCATCAGGTACCCTGCACCTACATTGCCGACGGGCATCACCGGGCAGCCTCTGCGGCTAAAGTAAGTGCGGCGCTATCCGACCTACCCGAAGCCCGTTACTTTTTAACGACGATCTTTCCGGCCAGTCAGTTGGCCATCATGGATTATAACCGTGTTATCAAAGATCTCAACGGTCTTAGCGCCGCAGCGTTTATCGAAAAGCTGCAAGCCGACTTTACGGTTACCCCCAGCGAAAAAGCAGTGCGCCCCTCGCAGTTGCATACATTCGGTATGTATATCGACGGATCGTGGTACGCGTTGCAAGCCAAAGAGGGCACCTACACCCATGATCCCATTGGAGTACTGGATGTAACCATTCTTACCCGATGTATTTTAGAAAAGTTACTAGGCATTACCGATCAACGCACCGATACCCGCATCGATTTTGTGGGGGGTATTCGCGGACTGGAAGAACTCGAAAAAAGAGTGAATAGCGGTGAGATGCAAGTGGCCTTTAGTTTATACCCCGTTAGCATCGAACAACTTTTTGCCATTGCTGACAGCGGAGAAGTAATGCCGCCCAAAAGCACTTGGTTCGAACCTAAATTGCGCGACGGACTCCTTACGCATTTATTATGAAAAAAGTCATTAGCTCTTTCCTTTGGGTATTATTGATGGGAACTGTCATGGGGCAGGAACTTTCACTGCGCGAATGGCAACAACGTGCGCTTGATTTTAATAATCGAGGCGATCATACCAATGCCGTCATCGTATTGCAACAAGGGTTAAAACAACATCCCAATGCGCTCGTTCTTCAAAAAGACCTGACCACGAGTTTATTACTCAAAAGAGATTTTGCCGCAGCGCGTCAATTAGCGCTTTCACTAGTGGAAAGGGCTGATGCCGATGAAGCTTGCTTTCAATTAGGAGGAAACGCCCTCAAGGCCCTAGAGGAAGTGAAGGAATGCGAAAAGCTGTATGCAAAGGGAATCAAGAAATTTACGAAGAGCGGCCCCCTTTACAGCGAAATGGGCGAGTTGCTGTGGTCTTTAAAAGATAAACGAGCCATCACCTATTGGGAAGATGGCATTAAGATGGACCCTAACTATGCCGGCAACTATTACAATGCTGCCCTCTATTATAGCAAGACCGACCTACTGTGGCGCACACTGTTGTACGGAGAGATCTATGTAAACATGGAAAGCAAAAGCGAAAGAGCGCCGGTCGTAAAAAAATTACTTTGGGACACGTACCGACAGAAAATAATGAGTGCTGCTACTGCATCGACAGTGAAACTTTCTCCCTTCGAAACGGCGGTAGGCGCCACCTTCGAAAAAGCCTCGACCGTAATGGCTCAAGGGCTGAGCACAGAGACCCTTACCATGGCACGCACCCGATTCGTACTGGATTGGTTCAAGCAATACGGCGAACGTTACCCCTTTAGACTTTTTGACCATCACCAACAATTATTGAAGGCCGGTCTTTTTGAGGCCTATGATCGATGGCTGTTCGGAGAGTCCGAAAACAAAGCTCGATTTACCGAATGGAAAACGAATAATGTTGATGATTTTTTGAAATTAGAGAACTTTTTATTCAACAGAGTATTTAAGCTCTCCAGATATCCCTACCCCTTTTAACCGTTGACCAACACTGACAAGAACTTAAAAAAGTAGGAATCCAGGTAGGTGGTTAGACCGAATTTATTAACTTGTAGGTCCCTCTTAGGGGTCTTGCAGAGTACCGTAAACGCTTGCCATCATGAACCAACCCACCCGTTTATTTGACTGTTTGGCGCTCAAACTAGCGCAACATCCGCTTGAAGATATGCTGGCCGGAAAAGAAGGTGGCCAGTGGAAAAAGTACAGCACCGCAACTGTAAAAGATACGGTAGACCGACTAAGTGCCGGTTTACTATCGATTGGCATTGGAGCAGGCGACATGACTCCCGAGGGGAGAGACAAGGTTGCCCTGCTCTCCAAGAACCGGCCGGAGTGGGTAATGGTCGATCTGGCCGTTCAGCAGATCGGTGCCATTCTTACACCGCTCTATCCTACCATCAACGTCAATGAGTTAGAGTTTGTGCTCGGTGATGCACAAGCCAAAGTAGTTTTTGTAAACGACCAGGACCTTTTCTTGAAAGTACTGAGTATCAAAGACCGGCTTCCGCATCTGCAAAAGATCTACACCTTTGAGCATGTGGCCAACGCGCTGCACTGGAAAGAACTGATGGCTGCGGCTACCCCAGAATTGATCGCCTCCATTCCCTCCATAAGTGACAAGATCGGTTACGAAGACTTGGTTACCATCATTTATACGTCGGGAACAACGGGTACGCCCAAGGGCGTGATGCTCTCGCATCGGAATGTGCTTTCGAATGTAACAGCTTCTCTGCCCTGTTTTCCACCAGGTGAGAATATGCGCGCACTCAGCTTTTTGCCGCTCAATCATATTTTGGAGCGCATGGTCACCTACATGTACCTCTTTAAAGGCACCGCCATCTATTATGCCGAAAGCATGGATACGATAGGAGATAACTTGAAAGAGGTAAAACCCCATTTGTTCACCACTGTTCCCCGCCTTCTCGAAAAGGTCTACGACAAGATCATGGCAAAGGGAGCAGAGCTGACCGGCACCAAGAAAAAACTTTTTTTCTGGGCCCATGGGCTGGCCGAGAAATTTGAGATCAATACCTCGCTCAGCTTTGGCTATCGAATGCAACTGGCAATTGCCAATAAACTAATTTTCAGCAAATGGAGAGAAGCGCTTGGCGGTAATGTAAAGGCGATCATTAGCGGTGGGGCAGCCTGCCAAGTACGCCTGATACGCATCTTTACTGCAGCGGGCATTACCATTATGGAAGGTTATGGCCTTACCGAAACCTCGCCAGTTATTTGCGTAAACCGCTACGAAGAAGATGGCCGCGAATTTGGCTCGGTTGGCCCTATGATCAGTGGTGTGGAGGTCAAGATCGCCGAAGACGGAGAGATCTTATGCAAAGGGCCCAACATAATGATGGGCTATTACAAACGACCTGATATTACCGCCGAGGTCATGCAGGGAGAATGGTTTTCTACCGGGGATATCGGCACCTTTAGCCCTCGCGGTTTTTTAAAGATCACAGATCGCAAAAAAGAGCTCTTTAAGACCAGTGGCGGCAAATATGTAGCTCCCTTACCCATCGAAAGCCGACTGAAAGAATCCATTTACATCGAGCAGGTCATGGTGATCGGTGCAGACCGAAAATTCGTGAGTGCGCTCATCGTGCCTTCTTTTCCAAATGTACAGGAGTGGGCCCGTCAGCAAGGCATACCGGAAACAGACCCCGATAAATTGATACGTGACGCTCGCGTGCTCGAGCATTTTAGAGAATTGGTAGAAAGCTTCAATAAATTCTTTAACCCCGTAGAGCAGGTCAAAAAATTCGAATTGCTCTCGCAGGAGTGGAGCGTTGACAGCGGAGAGCTTACTCCAAAATTATCGCTCAAGCGAAAAGTAGTGCTAGAAAAGTACAAAGAGGCCATTGAGCGCATCTATGCCTAGACGTCTTTGCTTCGGTTACTTATTTAGCGTAAATGATCCTTTAGCGATGATGGCTGGAATCTCTGCGTCCTCGTTCGATCATCTTTACCAACATGGAGTCATAGCGAGGCTGTTGCTCGGCCGTTAGCAGGCTGCGTACTTTTTTATAATACGCATAATTCATTTGGTTGATCGTAGTCTGCCACTGGCTCATCTTGGCCATATATCCCATGAAAATACTGTCTGATTCTTCCACGATATTGGTTCGGGAGTACAATAACACCTTTGCCTGCCGGATTGAATCATTAAGAAGACGCATACTTTCCATATGCCCCTTTCGTAAGGCCAGGTGTTGTTCTTTTTGTGCGTCGGTGTAGCGTAATGTTCGAGTCATCCGCTCGAAAGCATCTTCGCGAACATAGGTTGTGCGCTCGGCATGAGAACGATTTCTTTCCATCAGCAAATAGACAACCAATGCCGAGTTGATTAGCAGCAATAGGATTACCGCAATCGACAGCAAACGAGGAGAGAGTGTGGGCATAGCGACTTTTACTTTTGAGTGGGATCGATGGTTGATTCGTATTCTGTAATCATATGTTCGGGCGCACGGTCTTCGAAAGCGAGCACCTGTAATTCGTCTTCAACTACCATTCTTGTAGAAGGTGTGGCAGCTACCGAGTTGACCGAGGGCGAATTGATCAACCAAAAATTAAGCACTAGCAATACCACTAACATGGCGACAACAGGTATCGGACGCAGCCACAACAATTGTTGCTGAGGTGAAGCCTCTTCTAAACGGGACCGCAGTCGGGTGTAAAAATAAGGCGGCGCAGGTACCCGTTGTACCTTGTCGAGGCTGGCCAGGATTCGTTCGAGCCTTTCAGAAGATGGAGTTTGCATGCAAGACAGTTTTGACGAATTAAGGGGGTAAAACTTTCGAATTTTTATGATGAAATATCTTGTTCCAATATCTTTTTTAGATTCAGTCGGGCCCGGTGCATTAGGGACTCCACTGCCGCTAAACTATTTCCCATGATCTCGCTGACCTCTTGGTAGGGGAGCCCCTCCAGCTTATGCAACGTAAAAGCAACCCGCTGGTTTTCAGGAAGCTTTGCAATGGCTCGCCATAATTTTCCGGCATCTTCCTTTTGTTCAAGGGCTACTCCAGGGTGATGGGTGTCGGGTATGTCAAGCGCCACCTCTTCGTCGCCACCCCATAATCGCTGTATGACCCCGAACCGCTTCTTGCTCTTTTTGGAGCGGATCAGATCGAGGGCCCGACTGGTCGTGATCCGGTAAAGCCAGGTAGAGAGCTTGGCCTCTGCCTTAAATTGGTGGATGGAACGAAATACCTGTAAAAAGACCTCTTGGGCCACGTCTTCGGCATCCTGGGCCTGCTGGAGCAATCCATACGCCGTATTATAGACCAGGTCTTGGTAAGTAGTGACCAAATAATGAAAGCAAGCCTCATCGCTTTGTTTTAACCCTGCTATGAGTTCTTGCTCTGTCAATTACATATTGATTTGAACACCTAATTTACGAAAAACAGGGGCTTTCGTTGTTGTATATTTGCCTCGCTTAAAGGCCCCCGGTGAGGCCCACATGCTCTTTATTTCTGGTTGTGCGCTTTATCTCTTGTTGTGCGAAACAAGAAAGCCGTATGCGTCCGGTCCCGTAGTTCAATGGATAGAATAGAAGTTTCCTAAACTTTTGATACAGGTTCGATTCCTGTCGGGACTACAACACTTCCAAGATATCTACCTACTTGATGAAAAACAATCAGCAGAAACTAAACACATGCGCGATTTAATTGTTGGTAGGTAAAGCAAGTTTCAATGAAGCCCGCATTCTTACTCATCATAATCATGCTCATCGCGATACCACTTCTGATGTCATTTTCAAAAATACGAATTGAAAAACAAAAATATCGGGTCGTTAAAAATGAACAGGACTTCGAGATCCGTTTTTACCCTCCGGCCATATTTGCCACTACAAAATCGACGGCAAAATCCTACCAGGACCTATCTAGCAGTGGGTTCCGAAAAATAGCAGGATATATATTCGGCAATAACGAATCCTCCGCAAAAATCGCCATGACAGCTCCTGTTCGTATGGATATCAACGATAAGGAATCTTCGATGAGCTTTGTTATGCCTTCGAAATATACACTTGACGAATTGCCCCGCCCGGCAGACGGTCGTGTAGAATTACATGAAAGTCCGGCAGCCTATATGGCCGCCATAGAGTTTGGCGGATACGCCAATGACCAAAAGATCAAGCAATACGCAGAACAACTTTCACAAGGCCTCAAAAAAAGAGGAATAAAGATCATTGGCAACCCAACCTTTCTAGGGTATAATGCACCATACGAATTTATAGGACGAAAGAATGAGGTAGTCATCCCCATTGAATGGAAAGAATAAACAGGCAACAAACCTGTTTAGAATTAAAGGTTGTTTTATAAAAAAGCAGTAGCCTTAAAGAAGAAGATAAATAGTACTGACACCATCTATAATTTGTATCAGGCTCTTATCAGACGACCTCTTTTCTGGAGCGACCGAAAAATATCTGAAAACCCAAAGGAAGCAAGAATAGATACACTACCCACGGAGTTCTAAATAATGAGATAGGAATAATGCACAGATAAATTAGAATCGGCAATATGATTCTCCATTTCATATTTCGATATAGCTTTTTATCTACGTAGGGCTGAATATACTTTCTGCGCCACGAATAGATCAACATCATTAAATGCCAAAAACTAACCAAGATTAAATTGATACTGTAAATGATTACGCTAATTGAACTATAAAGGTAATTGGCTAAAAAGCCCGACGAAAAAGGAATCAGACAAATGAACATTAAAAAAATTATGTTCAACCAAATACTCGTTTTATCTACCTTCAAAATATGATGGTGGTTGTAATGTGTGTCGACCCAATAAGCGCCGAGAATAACAAAGCCTAAAAAAAAGATAAACAGTTTAGGCAAGATCTGGTCCCATAAAAATCGCTTGAGCCCTTCATCATTCTCGCCTGCCGGTACCACCAACGTAAAGGCCAGAATCGTTATAACGATGGCGAAAACCGAATCGGAGAGCGACTGAATTCGACGCACATCCAAACTAGCCAGCCGCTCTGCTCTCTTTGAGTCCATAGGCCAAAGTAATCTACTCGCCTACTTCAAGCAATGATAAAAATCAATTACGCCAATGCGATCAATATAGAAAGGGGACTCAAGATCAGGTAAGGCCTGAAATGAGACCTACCCTTTATTAAACCAATACTCGTGGAGTTTACTACTTTGAATAAAGAAACCCCGCCGAAAGCGTAGCAGCCGAACCGCCACCCACGTAAATATCGAACCAGCCAGGCTCAAGGAGTAATTTACCCTCGCCATCATAATACCCTAAAAGGGAGGTCGGCAACTCGAAACTGACTACGGTGCTGGCCCCTGAATCAAGTCTTACTTTTTTAAATCCCTTCAACTCCCGAATAGGACGAACCAAAGAGGATACCCGATCGTGAATATAAAGCTGGGCAACCTCTTCGCCGTGTAGCGACCCTGTATTGGTCAGCTTTACACTGACAAGGACCGTATCGGCGCGTTGTGAAAGTTGAAGGTCCGAATAGCTAAATTGAGTGTAGCTCTTTCCGTAACCGAACTCATATAAAGGGGCATGCGATTCATCTATGTAATGAGACCAAAAAACCTCTTTCTTAGGGCCGGGACGACCCGTAGAAAACTGATTGTAATAAATAGGAAGTTGTCTGTCGCTGCGCGGAAACGTCATAGGAAGTTTTCCGGAGGGATTGTACTGGCCCAATAGCACATCGGTAATGGCATGACCACTTTGTGAACCAGGCTGCCAAGCCAATAAGATAGCAGGAATGTGCTCAGCGGCCCAAGTAATCGCCAAGGGACGACCTGTAGTGAGTACTAAGACGATGTTGGGATTGACTGCGTATACAGCTTCGAGTAATTGCTGCTGAAGACCAGGCAGATCAAGCTGTGCCCTGCTTCTGCCCTCTCCTGATTGCAGCCCATGTTCTCCCAGCATCATCACTACTATATCAGCGTCTTTAGCAATATCCACAGCATAGCCAATACCGCTGGTGTCATGATTGTTGATGGCCAGCTCTTGAACAAAATGAACGGGGCCTTCCGTTACCAACTTAACGCCGGGAGCGTACCGATAAGAAATACCCGCTGCATCGAATCCCTCGAGCAGCGATACCGCACTACTATCTTTTGCCGCCAGTCGCCAATTGCCGAGCGGACTATTCTTATCGGCAGCCAGCGAACCGATTACGGCAATCTTTTTTTTCTGTGGCTGTAGCGGCAACACATTATTCTCATTTCTTAGCAAAACCATGGAGCGCCTCGCCATGTCTCTCGCCACCTGCGTATGCTCGGGATGCATGGCATATACTTTCTCTCGCGTGGTGTCACAATATTTGTAAGGATCCTTAAAAAGACCAAGCAGGTGCTTTAAGCGTAAGACACGACGGACCGATTGATCTATGGTGGCGAGCGAAACAGTTCCCTTGCGTACCTCTTCTTTCAAGTGATTGACGTAGGCATAGCTCTCCATATCTACATCCGAGCCGGCATTGGCCGCCAAAGAGGCTACCTGGCTTAGATTCTCTGCAAAACCATGATCGATCATTTCAACGCCCGATCCCCAGTCAGATACCACAACCCCGTTAAACTTCCAGTTCTTTTTAAGAATATCTTGTACCAGGTAGTGATTAGCCGTTGCAGGAATTCCGTTGAGGATATTGAAAGAATTCATAACAGAGGCTACCCCTGCCTTAACAGCTGCGTTAAAAGGGGGCAGAATAACGTTGTGCAGCGTAAGGGCACTAACATCGACCGTATTATAATCGCGACCACCCTCCGCAAAACCATAACCGGCAAAATGTTTGGCGGTGGCCAATACAGAAAAGGGAGATGAGAGATCGTTGCCCTGAAAACCTTTGACACGTGCAACGGCTATCTGCGATCCAAGGTAGGGATCCTCGCCAGCCCCTTCCATAACGCGACCCCAACGAGCATCTCGTGAAATATCGACCATGGGCGCAAAAGTCCAATTGATTCCTGAAGAAGCGGCCTCGGTAGCGGCAACACGAGCAGAACGTTCAATGGCTGGCAAATCCCAACTTGCTGCTTCGGCCAGCGGAATGGGTAATACGGTATTATAGCCATGCACCGCATCGAATCCAAATAGCAGCGGAATACCCAATCTTGATTCATTGACGACCAACTCCTGTAATTTTCGAACTTGATTAACACCCCTGACATTGAGTACCGACCCAACCAGGCCTTGCTTAAAATGATCGTACTTGAATTTATCGGCACCCGCTTGCGGTGCAGGACCGGTCACATCCCAAAAACCATTGTATTGATTCATCTGTCCGACCTTCTCCTCCAACGTCATCTTTAACAAAAGACGATCGATAGCTCTCTCTATGGAATCCGATAAAATTTGTTGCGCACTTAGGCCCTGAACGACCATGAAGCACAAAAAGAAAAATAAAAACTTACGCTGGCGAGAAAGCATGAAAAAGAATTAATAAAAATTACTGATAGACGCGGACGTAGTCCACTTTCATTTGACGAGGGAACACACTGTCATCTACACCCTTTTTGCCACCAAAGTCGCCTCCTACGGCTACATTGAGCACTAGATGAAACACTTGATCGAAAGGCCATTTGTCTGTGTTATCAGGAGTACTGTTGAACACCTGATGAGCGGCCCCATCGATCATAAAAACAATGGACTCCGAAGTCCACTCGATCGAGTAGGTGTGAAATGAGCTATGTATATTCTTTACAGGGATCAACGAACCTTTCTGTGTACCCAACATGCCATTATAGGCTCCGGTATGAATGGTCTGGTACACCGAATCGGGCGTATAGCCCACCGTCTCCGCAATATCGATCTCCCCGCTTTTGGGCCAGTTGCCATACTTTTTCTCGGTAGGTAGCATCCAAATAGCCGGCCATAGTCCCATTCCATCGGGAAGCTGTGCCCTAACCTCAATCCGCCCGTACTTCCAATCTCCTTTATTGCGAGTCACCAATCTGGCCGATGTAAATTTTGCATCGCCAAAGGCCTCTTTACGCGCCTCAATTACCAGGTGCCCACCCTCGACACGAGCATTTTCTTTTCGGCTCCAGGTGTAATACTGCCACTCATTGTTGCCCCATCCACATAACTCTGGGCATCCTCTTGCCTTGTCATATCCCCACTTGGTTGAATCAGGAAGCCCTGTGTAATTGAATTCATCTGACCAAACGAGCTTTTTATAGCGACCGCTCTGCGCCGAAAGGTAAAAAGGAGAACCCAACAGCACTATTAAAAACGTATAGAGGAAAGAAACACCGCTTACTCTCATAAAATTCATTTACTGATACACGCGCACATAATCGATCTCCATGGTTCCCGAAGAAAAAGCGGGGTCTACCGTTCCACCAAAATTTCCTCCCATCGCAACATTTAGAAGCAGAAAGAAGGGCTGATTGAATGGAAGGTTGGCGCCATTTGCAATGGTAAAGTAGGTTCTATCATCTACCGACATCCGAATGAACTGCGCCGTCCACTCACAGGTGTACTTATGAAACTCGGTAGTAGCATTCTGAATTAGGGTCGTAGCTCCAATTCCATTTGCTCCGGAATTACCCGTGTAATGAATGGTGCCATGAATTCGATTAGGATCATTACCCCGATGCTCCATGATATCTATTTCACCACACGCGGGCCAGCCTGCTGTCAGAAAATTATCACCTAACATCCATGTAGCAGGCCAAGTGCCTGCACCGGCCGGTAACTTAGCGGATATCTCCACCTTGCCATACTTAAAAGAGAACTTGGAGCGAGATAATAATCGAGCGGATGTAAAGGCGCTGCCACTAAAATTTTCGCGCTTGGCGATGATCTTGAGCGTGCCGGCCGAAACAACAGCATTGTCCAAACGATTGGTGTAATGCTGCAGTTCATTATTGCCCCAGCCTCCTGCACCAAGATCGTACCCCCACTTGGATGGATCGGGCGCACCAGGCGTATTGAATTCATCAGACCAAATAAGAGATTGGGCTACTGTTACCGTAATAGTAGTAGACTTGGAAGCCGTTAACCCGCCAGCGCTTTTGGCAATTACATTTACCTGGTAGGTTCCTGAGGCAGGATAACGATAGGTGGTAGACCCAGTAACGGAGGTAGCAAAAATGCCATTCCCAAAATCAAAGTCAAAGCTGACAGCATTAGTAGCTGTGGCCGTAAAGGCTACCGTACCACTATTGTCATTACTGACCTGTGCAGTAAGGGTAACATTAGTCGGAGCCGTATCATTAGGCGGCGGCTTTTTATCGCCACAGGCCACGAGCCATAAACTCCCCCACAAGCACCATATCACAAAACGCATAACTTCTTACGGCTTCACTTTTAACTTTTGAT
>CANGTM010000042.1 GCA_947456825.1 Chitinophagaceae bacterium | reverse complement strand
AGCGAAGGGCGTCGCTGGCAACTGGTAGCCGCTCATCAGGAGAATAATCGTAACGAATACGACAGAGCGCTTATTACGGAAAGGCCTGAGTTGTCGCTAAGCATCGGAAGCAGCAGCCTCGATCTGCTTCGCGAAACGACCCGCAGTACTACGCGTAGCGGAGAACTAGGACTACAAGCGCTTTATCAGCAAAATGTTTGGTCTGGCAGCCGGTTCTTTATTCCTAATTTTCGAGCGATCAACGTGGGCATGTATGGGGTCGAGAGATGGCAATTAGGCACCTATAGCCTCGAAGCGGCCCTGCGGGTCGATTATCGTTCGTTGACGGTTTTCAGAAATCGAAATGGTGTTGCCAGTCAGTCCGACCATCAGTTCCTCAATCCTTCCGCTACCCTTAGTGTAAGTAAGAAACTCAATGAGAAGAGTCAGCTGCGAGCCAATACCAGCTTGGCATGGCGAGCCCCTCAGGTGAATGAATTATATGTGAATGGTCTGCATCATGGAACGGCCAGTTTTGAGATCGGAGATTCCAGCTTTAGTGCTGAGCGTTCGTTGAAGCAACTATTGCAGTGGGACTACCAGCACGATAGCAGCTGGATGGTCGATGTGACGATCCACGCCAATTATATCGAAGATTTTATCAATCTGGTTCCTTCGTTACCGGCTACGCTCACCTTACGTGGCGCTTACCCCACCTTTCGCTATACGCAGATCGATGCATTGCTATACGGAGCCGATATCAGGCTCGAACACCAGTGGAGTTCCTCTTGGAAAGCAGGTGTTAAAGGGGCATTGCTGTGGGCACGTAGTCTTACTCAAAAGGATTGGCTGCAACAGATGCCTTCGCATCGATTCGAAGCGCAGCTGAGTTACTTGTTTGCCACGCAGCGTTTTCAAAATAGTTATGTGAGTCCCTCCTTGTTACATGTTCTTAGACAAACAAGGGTTCCTGGCTCTTTTGTGGATTATTTACCGGCCCCTCCATCGTACACGCTGGTCAATCTGTCTATGGGTACTGATTGCAGGGTGGGTAAGCGGAACATTGGTATCGTGCTTGGGATCAATAATTTGTTCAACACTCGTTACAGGGACTATATGAATCGGTTTCGCTACTTTACCGATGAGGTAGGTAGAAATATTGTGCTACAGTTAAAATGGAAATTATGAGTTCGATAAAAGAGGTCGTTATGCTTGCGTTGGTTGTAATGGCAATAGGTTCTTCTTGCAAGAAACCCTCCAATGCCAATGACGAGAACGAGCATGAGGCCATCAATAAAGTGGTCCTGACCTTCAGTCGTCCTGGCACTGCCAATCTTGTCTTTCTAGCTGAAGATCCTGATGGCGATGGGGGTCTGCCTCCGTCTCGTGTCGATACTGTTCGTTTAGCGGCCGGTCAAAATTATGCTGTCGCGATTCAGTTCATCAATATTGTCAATGGTGTAGAAAAGGATATTACGCCGGCCATCGTTGCCCAGGGCCGTTCGCATGAAGTCTTTTACATCCCCACCACGGTGCAGTTGACAGTGACGAAAACTGATCGTGACCTAAGTGGATTTCCTATTGGGGTCAACTCGACTTGGCAGACCGGTTCGGCTGCCATCGGAACTGTGCTGGTCAAACTAATGCACAAAACGGGCATCAAGGGGCCGGCTGATAGCCCCAACGTAGGGCATAGCGACCTGCAGCTGCCCATGCCCATCAGACTACAATAATTTTTTTTGCAACATTGTTTCATTTTCTATCTTTGTGTTGCAATAAATCAGTGTATCATTAAATCAATTTTTATGAAAACAAATCTGCTACTTGTTTTGATGTTCTTTGTTGGAGTAAGTGTATCTGCCCAGACCCGTTTTGGCCTCAAGAGCGGTGTTGCGCTCGGCTCGGTCTCTACCAATGATGCAGAGATCAAGGATGATGGATTGAACTTGCCCTCTTTTCAGTTCGGTGCTATTTTTGACACCCGATTATCATCAGCTCTCTCGTTTCAGTCGCAGCTGCTGTTTCTGGGAAAGGGAACGGCTGTCGATCATGACGACCACGTAGATAAATATCGTTTTGCCGCCATTGATGTTCCCTTGCAGCTCTTGTACAGGACGAAGGCAGGTTGGTTTATTGGTGGAGGACCTAACCTGGGCTTCAATCTTTCTGCTCGTTACATTCACGAGGGCGAGAAGGAAGAGATCGCTATTGGTGATGCAGCCGGTGAGGTAAAAGGATTTGACCTTGGCTTAATAGCCTCGGGGGGGTATGAGTCCAAAAAAGGGCTCGTATTGAGCGTTAGCTACCTCAAAGGGCTTACCCAGCTGCAAAATTCTCCCAAT
The DNA here is from genome assembly GCA_947456825.1 of Chitinophagaceae bacterium. Classification (GTDB taxonomy): domain Bacteria; phylum Bacteroidota; class Bacteroidia; order Chitinophagales; family Chitinophagaceae; genus JJ008. The sequence continues at coordinate 13,097 of CANGTM010000042.1, read as the reverse complement.
TTCGATTGGCAGAACAATGTAATTGGATTCACAATAGGGTACATGCTCCGCACCCGTGGCAAAAAGTAATGAGTAACAATGATTTTCTTTCGTGCAGGTTTATTTTTATCTTCACTTCATTAAAATCATTTTTATGAAAACTAACCTGCTGATCATTTTACTCCTTGTTACCGGCCTCAGTCTTTCGGCTCAAACCCGTTTTGGGATAAAAACGGGCGTTGCTGCGGGCTCTGTAACAAGCAACGATGACCTGGTCAACGCCGAGGGTACAGCGCTGGGCTCCTTTCAATTAGGAGCTATTTTCGATACTCGCCTTACCTCCAAGCTTTCTTTGCAAAGCCAGCTTTTATTCCTCAGAAAGGGGGTGGCTGTCGGTGTCAATACAGAGAAAGATCAATTTCGTTTCGCAGCCTTGGACGTGCCCTTACAGCTACTTTACCGCACAAAGGGTGGGTGGTTTATAGGTGGCGGACCCAACTTGGGCTTTAACCTTTCTGCCAGTAACGTCTACTTGGATGAGACAAAAGTGATCACAATTGGCAAGGAGGCCGGACAGGTAAAGGGGTTTGACTTTGGGGTAGTTGCTACCGGTGGCTACCAGTCAAAAACAGGGTTGGTGTTGAGCATTAACTATGTTAAAGGGTTGACTAACCTTACCAATGAGGCCAATGCGGAGTGGAGAAACAATGTGCTCGGTTTTACGCTGGGTTACATGCTCCCGTTGCGAAATAAAAAGTAATTCACTTCTTTCTTTATCAGAATACGATCCCCTCTCCCTATTGGGTGGGGGGATTTTTTCTTTCCCCGATCTGCTGCCTCCACATGGCGTAGTACAGTCCCTTCTCGGATAGTAACGTTTCGTGCGTTCCGGTCTCTGTAACCTCCCCTTTCTCGAGTACGTAAATACGATCTGCGTGCATGATAGTAGACAGGCGATGTGCGATCAATATGGTGATCTGCTGTCTTTCTCGCGAAACCGCGCGAATGGTGTGGGTAATTTCTTCTTCGGTCAACGAGTCTAGGGCAGAGGTGGCTTCATCGAATAGCAGCAAACGTGGTCTTCTCAGTAAGGCTCTGGCAATGGAGAGCCGTTGTTTCTCTCCCCCGGATAGTTTAAGGCCACCTTCTCCAATAATGGTCTCAAGCCCGCTGTCGGCCCGTTGCAACAAAGAATGGCAAGCTGCTTTCTCTAGTACAGCTTGTAATTCTGGATCCGTGGCTTGCGGACATACAAAAAGTAAATTTTCGCGGATGGTGCCAGAAAAGAGTTGGGTGTCTTGGGTAACGAATCCGATCTGGTTACGCAGATCATCGAAGTTGATACTGTTCTCGTCTAGCCCATTGTACAGGATACGACCTTGATCAGGTCGATAGAGACCGACCAACAACTTCATCATGGTGGTCTTTCCGGAGCCTGAGGGTCCTACGAACGCGATGGTCTCGCCCGTGCGTACCTCAAAGCTGATCCCGTTTACGGCTTTTTGAGAAGAGGCCGGATGTTGAAAGCCCACTTGTTCAAAGGCCAGCGTGTCGATGGGTCCTAAGTGTGAGGGCTGAGTGGGTACGGCCTCGGGCGACTTTTGCATCAACAGATCAAAATTTTCCAGCGAAGTCTGGGCCTCTCGGTAAGTGAGAATGATGTTGCCGATCTCTTGCAGCGGACCAAAAACAAAGAATGAGAATATTTGCATGGTGACCAGCTCACCGGCATTCATTTCGTTACGAAAGATCAAGAACATCAATAAGAATAAAATGATCTGGCGCAATGTGTTGACAAATGTGCCTTGAAGAAAACTAATGCTTCTGATCTTTTTGACCTTGGTGATCTCGAGCCCCAAGATCTTGAACGTGTTCTGGTTGAGACGATTGACCTCTTGCTGGGTAAGCCCCAAACTTTTCACTAATTCAATGTTTCGTAGCGACTCGGTGGTGGCTCCTGCCAGTGCGGTAGTTTGCGAGACGATCTTTTTTTGTATCAGCTTTACTTTATGGCTGAATTTATTAGACAGGTAGGCCAGTAGAAAAATGCCCCCGAAGTAAAAGATCGGTAATCGCCAATCGATTAGCATGGCATAGATGGCTACGAAAAGTATACCTACAATAACAGGGAACAATACGTTGATAAAGGAGGCGACCAATCGCTCTGTATCCACCCTGACCTTTTGCAGGATGCTGAGTGTCTCTCCACTTCGCGCATCTTCGAATTCCCGAAAAGGAAGTTTCATCGCATGCTGCAGCCCTTCCGTAAATACGCTAGCGCCAAATTTTTGTGTTACCAGATTCAAGCAGTAATCTTGAAAGGCCTTGGCGATACGACTTACCATTGCCACCGAGATGGAGGCCAGCAAAAGAGCAACGACTCCGTAGTGTGGTGCCTCGCGAAACGAAAAGAAAAAACTATCGTACGTATATTGATCTCTATGCTGGGCAAAATGATTGGCCAGGTTGACCAGCTTTCCAAATATGATCGGATCGATCAGAGAGAAACCGATATTGATGGCAGACAGTAACAAGACCAGTATCACCAGTAATCGGTGGGGGCGTAAATATGTAAATAAAATCTTCATGGGCGCTATATGGTAATAGACCACAAAAGTCGCCATAAACGCGCAATTCCCCGGTAGTTTATAGAGCCCATTTATCGCGATCCAGACTACGGTATTGGATGGCCTCGGCCAGATGGGCGGGAGTAATCTGCTCTTCGCCTTCCAGGTCGGCAATGGTTCTTGCGATCTTTATGATTCTTTCATAGGCACGAGCCGAGAGTTTTAGTTTTTCCATGGCCTGGCTTAGGAGTTGCCGTCCCGTACTATCGAGTGGACAGCTTTTCTCCAATAAGGTCCCTTCTAGTTGGGCATTGCAGAAAAGGCTTGTTTGGTCTTTCATCCTGTAGGCTTGCAGTTGTCTGGCTTTCTCAACGCGGGCTCTTATTGTCTCGGAGCTTACTATTGCTGCCGGGCTCTGCATCTGTTCCGGTTCTACCGGTAAGATCTCAATTTGCAGATCGATGCGGTCTAACAGAGGACCCGAAAGTCGTTGCAGGTATCGTTTAACCATTCCTGGTGCGCACTGACATTGGCGGGTGGGGTGATTATAATACCCGCATGGACAGGGATTCATAGCGGCGACGAGCATAAAGGAAGCCGGGAACTCCAGCGTTCTTCCCATTCTTGCCACACTAATTTTTCTTTCTTCGAGTGGTTGGCGTAGCATATCAAGTACCGCTCTTTTGAATTCGGGCAGTTCATCGAGAAATAAAACTCCATGATGGGCCAAGGAGATCTCGCCAGGTTGCGGCAAAGCGCCACCTCCAATCAATGCTTTATCGGAGATGGAGTGATGGGGACTGCGAAAAGGACGCTCTGTGAGAAGGCTCGTGCTATTGCGGGTTTTACCGGCTGCCGAATAAATTCTTGTTGTCTCGATCGACTCTGCATAGGAAAAAGAAGGTAGGATGGAGGCCATTCTTTTTGCCAGCATGGTCTTACCGGCTCCGGGGGCTCCCACCAACAGGGCATGGTGACCACCGGCAGCAGCGATCTCCAAGGCCCTTTTGGCCTGGTGTTGTCCTTTTACTTGCGAAAAGTCGAAGGGGTAGGCCTTCGCTGTTTGCGCGTGTGACCAGTCGTTTTTCTTTGCCGTTTGTAATGATTGGGTATGTCCTGCGAATAACGCTACGATATCGGTAAGTTGACGAGCCCCAAAAACCGATAGCCCTTCGACCCAGGCTGCTTCGCCAAGATTCTCCTCGGGGAGGATCAATTTTTTTTCAGGTTCTTTTTTTGCCTGCAGGGCAATGGGTAAGGCACCTTTAATACCGCGGATAGCACCCGTTAGCGATAGCTCTCCCATGATGATGAAGTTGACCAGTGCATCGGCCTTCTCCAATTGGCCGGAAGCGCCCAGAATGCCGATCGCTATTGGCAGATCGAAGGCCGTTCCGTTCTTACGGATATCGGCCGGGGCCAAGTTGATGATAAGTTTGGTTCTCGGAAACCGAAAGCCGTTGGTCTTGAAGGCGCTTTCTATTCGCTCCAGGCTTTCGCGAACGGCACTATCCGGAAGACCGACGATCAACGATGATTTTCCCGTCAATAACCAATTAACCTCTATGGTGATGGGGATGGCTTCGATACCCTGTAAGGCACAGCCGAATGTGGTGATGAGCATGCATCAATATAACAGCCCTCACTACTGGTTGCAAGCGATCATCCCTCGAGGTGTATGGTAAAAACGATCATGCGACTTTGGATCTTGTCGAAAACATTGGAGAAACGCAGATTCTCATCGCGCGCATGGATGTTACGAATACCATTACTGATCTTGATCTCGGGAGAAAAGATAAACGTGGGAAAAAAGAAGTTGAACCCGATGCCCAGCTCGGGTCCGTAATCGTTCTTTTCTATCTTCAGTAGCTCCTCGGCCCTTTTGGCGCGGGCATTGCTGGCCATATCGATATCGGCCTTGAATCCGGCCAACGTGTAAACCCTAAAGTTGCCGATGCGGTCACTTTGAAACTTGAGTTGAATCGGAAATGACATGGTGACGGACTCTACCTTTTTGGTTACTTCCGTTTCATTGTTGTTGTACGGATGTGCCAATTTGTAGTAGATGTTGCGCTCCATAAAGAACAACTGCGGATTGAACCTTGCCTGAAAACGATTCGAGATACGAACCGTTGCCGAAAGTCCAAGGGAGAGACCTCCCGAGTTGGTAGGTTCTGCTACCAGTACACTATCGTATTGAAGGAACCTAGGATGAAATTGCGTATGAAAGCGCGAAAGATTACCCCCCATGCTGATCCCGAAATAGTAGGATTTGATGTCGTGATCGGGTAAGTTGATCTCCAATGTGCTGCCAGGCGATTGCGCCCGTAAAGCGCAAGACAAAGTGACCAGGAGCAATAGGGTCAGTAAGGTCTTGTGGCGGTGTATAAGCAGCATATTCCAAATGTCAGAGGCGTAAAGGAGGCATTCTTGTAACCCGCCTCGTGCAGTAGAGCAACAAAGGCTTCGCGGTCAGGAAAGGCATTCGAAGATCGGTTCAAATAAGCATAAGCCTGACCATCGGTATTCAATTGTTGGGCCAGTCGGGGTGCCCAGTCTTTCATATAGCCATTGTACAAACGCCGAAAAAAACCGTTACGAGGGGTGGCAAATTCTAATACCACGAGTTGTCCGCCTGGCTTTAAGACGCGTAGCATTTCACTGAGTCCGGCCTGAAGGTTTTCGAAATTTCGCACCCCAAAGGCCACCATCACTGCATCAAACGAGCAGTCGGGGGCATTTATTGTTTCGGCATCCCCATAAAGCAAACGGATCTGCTGGTCTAGCTGCCGTTGGCGAATTTTCTCTCTGCCAATTTGCAGCATTCCTTCTGAGATATCGATACCAGTAATTTGATCGGGCTTTAGCATGCGGTAGGCGAGCAGCGACAGGTCGGCTGTTCCGGTGGCTACATCGAGTAAATTTTTGGGTGCCGACTGCTGTAAATGTGCGATGGCTTTCTTACGCCAATACAGATCGATCCTGGCCGACAAGAAGCGATTCATAAGATCGTATCGCTTTGCGATCCGGTCAAACATGTCCGCAACTTGTTGTTTCTTAGGACGGGTGCTGTCGTCTAGGGGTGTTACACTATCGTGCGGGAGCGGTTGGCGCATCGGGCAAATATAGCCACAGTTGAGTAATTGGCTATTAAGCGTTTACTTCGCAGAGAATTCGTATGAAAGAGTTTATACAAACCGCCCGGTATTTGATCAGCAGTGCCACGCATAAACAGTGCCCGGCGGCCGACCGTCCGGAGTATGCTTTCATAGGTCGTAGCAATGTAGGCAAGTCCTCGCTCATTAACATGCTAACGGGTCAGCAGCGATTGGCCAAGACCTCGGCCACTCCGGGAAAAACACAACTCATCAATCATTTCGAAGTGGTGGGCACCGATAAAAAAAAGTGGTACCTGGTCGATTTGCCCGGCTATGGCTATGCGGCCACCGTGTCGCAAAAAGCCCGTAACAATTGGGGTAACATGATCGAATCTTATATCCGCAAAAGAGAGAACCTGGTTTCTTTGTTCGTGCTCATAGACAGTCGTCATACGCCCCAGGCGATAGACCTTGAATTCATAAGACAACTTGGGCAGTGGCAGGTGCCTTTCTCGATCGTTTTCACCAAAACCGATAAGAACAAGCCCGGTGCCACGGTTCGTAACGTAGAGTTGTTCAAAAAGGAATTGTTGCAAGAGTGGCAATCCTTGCCTCCTTTATTCTTGACCTCTTCCGAGAAAAGGGAAGGAAGAGAAGAATTATTGTTTTATATCTGTTCGCTGCACGATACGTTCATTGCTTCAAAAAGCTAATGGATACGTTCACCTACCGTGGAGATCTGCGTAGCGGATTAATCGTACTTAGTTTACGGCTTTATTGGCACAGCTGCTGCTGGCAAAGGCTTCGGGCTTGGCCTTAAAGGCAAAGCCCATCCCCAAAATGTACCCCATGGCTTCTCGCAGCGCATCATTGCTCTTGAATTGCGGGTTGGTATTGATGTCGGCATGTACCTCCATATCTACATCGTATTGGGTAAACAAGGGGCATAACTGATAGGCAATATCGATGCTCTTAGCCACTTCGGCAAGCATTCTTTCTTTGATCGTATAGGGCTGTTGCGTCTTTTCGTTGTGTAAGAACATAAAGCCCCCTTGTCCTTCACGTAAAAAAACAATAACGGTAGCGAACTCGGTCTCTTTCCCTTTTACCTGCGAGTCGGTCCCGATGCAAACCTTTAGCCGATGTCCTTTTTCCGTTTCGCGGCAGATGGCTTTTTCTACGGCTTCGTAAAGGGGGAATTCCAGTGGGTCACCATTGAACTTTCTCCATTGCATAAACGAGTGTTTATACAATTTACTTTATAGATCTCTGCTTTATGGGTTTGCTGTGCACAAAATATGCACACATCCAAAAATTAATAAAGGTGATATTGTCCGGTTTGCAATAAGACCAGGGTGCAGGCCTCTTGTGTTATAATACCGGCCTGCCGGGCTTTTTCTTCAAATAGCGGATTTTCGGTACCCGGATTAAAAATGAGTCGACGTGGACGTAGCGCAATGATCGAATCGTAGTATGCTTGCTGATGATCGGGGTTGAGATAAAGAGTTACGGTATCGATCGCCCAGTCCGACGAGATAGCAGTGACAATGGGAACATCTTGTATCTGTCCACTCTTTCTTCCTACGGCGTATACGGGATGGTGGTGATTTCTCAATGAGACAACGGCAAGATGGCTGTATCGATCCGCCTTTTCAGAGGCCCCTAACACAAGTGTACCTAATGTATTCGACATGCTGTAAAGCTACGAGATTCGGTAACCATTTCTAGGTGCGTTACGCTAAGCAGGGAGAGTTGTCAGCCTGCGATCAGAGAAACAGCCGAACCGGATTTTCGAGGAATCGTTTTACCGTTTGCAAGAAAGCGGCGCCTGTAGCTCCATCCACACTGCGATGATCGCAGCTGAGGGTTAGCTTCATGACCTGGGTAGCGGCGAAACCATCTCCTTTTCGAACGACCTTTTCGCTAATACGGCCTACGGCCATGATGCAGCTATCGGGCGGATTGATAATGGCAGTGAACTCATCGATATCCATCATGCCCAGGTTAGAGATGGTGAACGTATTGCCGGTAAATTCGTTGGGTTGTAATTTTTTGCTCTTGGCTTTTGCAGCAAGTTCTTTGGTCTCCGCTGCAACCTGCGGAAGTGTTTTGTGGTCTGCAAAACGAATTACCGGAACGATCAGTCCATCTTCAATGGCTACCGCTACACCGACATGAACATGTTGATAGCGTCTGATCTTGTCGCCCATCCAAGAGGCGTTTACAGCGGGATGCTCCCGAAGGGCCAGTGAGACCGCTTTCACGATCATGTCGTTAAAGCTTACCTTGACAGGGCTAAATTCATTGAGTTGTGTTCTGGCTGAGATCGCATTGTCCATGTTCACTTCCATCTTAAGATAGAAGTGAGGCGCACTGAATTTACTCTCGGCCAGTCGTTTGGCAATAACGCCTCGCATTTGCGAGTTGGGAATATCGGTATAGCCTTCCGTGGCCTGTCCGGTAAACGCTTGGACCGAAGCCGTAAGGGGCGCTGCCGCAGGAGCTGCGGTCGTTCCGGGTTCAAAGCGATCGATATCCGATTTGACGATTCGTCCGCCATCTCCACTTCCTTTAAGCAGGCGAAGATCCACTCCTTTTTCTTTCGCTATCTTCTTGGCCAGTGGCGATGCAATGACGCGCCCGTTAGAAACGATGGGTAGGGTCTCGGCCACGGGCTGAGCAACTGAGGCAAGGGGAGCGGCTGCCGGAGCGGCAGGAGCGGTTGTAGTAGTCGCAACCAGGGGACTGGTCGTAGCAGTTGCCGCTAAGGATTGTGCGGCCACAATGGCATCGACATCTACTTTTCCTTTTTCTCCAATGATGCAAAGCAATCCATTGACAGGAATTTTTTCTCCTTGCTTAGCACCGATGTATAGAAGCGTTCCGTTCTTGTAACTTTCGAGCTCCATGGTGGCTTTATCGGTTTCGATGTCTGCCAGCACGTCGCCTTTTTTAACGGTATCGCCGACTTGTTTGTTCCAGCTGGCAATGACACCCGCTTCCATGGTATCGCTCAAGCGCGGCATCAAAACCACCTCTTCAATTTTTGAAAGATCCATTGGCTCTGCGGCAGCGGGAGCTGCGGCAACGGGAGCAGGTGTGGAAGGTGCAGGAGCTACTGAGGCCGGAGTTGGCGTAGTACTCAACGAGGGGTCAGGGGACGAAGCAATGGCGGCGACTGGAGCAGGCGTTGAAGAAGCGAGAAGTGAACTGATATCCTCGCCACTCTTTCCGATAATGGCCAGCAGGTCGTTGACCTGTAGTTTGGCTCCCTTATCTGCACCTATATGTAACAAGACACCATCCTTGTAACTCTCTAGTTCCATAGTGGCCTTGTCGGTCTCCACCTCTGCCAGCAAGTCTCCTTTTTTTACAGTGTCGCCTACCTTTTTGTGCCAGGCGGCGATCACCCCTTCCGTCATGGTATCACTCAACCGGGGCATTAAGATCACTTCTGCCATTCGCCGTTAAATTTTAAGGCTCGAAATTAAGGAAAATGCGGTATCGGTGGCTATCAGTAATCCAGTTCGAGCCGTAGTCGATCCTTGAGTTCCTGCACCAGCGGATATTGTTTGACTATTTCGTGAAATTGTTCTTTACTGCTAAGCATTCCCTCGGCAGGGGGTTGGTGGCCTGCCGGTTCTTCTACCAACACGATGAACTTTAGCCCATTTACCTGCAGGTGTTGCTGCAAAAACTGAAAGAGGGCGTTGCGTTCCTGCTCGATGAACTTTTGCTCGATGTTGTTGGCGGTGACCACCTCAAAGCTATTGGCATCGCAAATGCGCAACCGGGCCGCTTCGAAGGGCTGGACCGCCGGATTTCGCTGCAGGCGAAGCTGCTCGGTATACTGACCCCAGGCGGTCGTTAACGAGGCGGTATCTAAGGTATTCTCTGAGCGCTTATCGGTGTTGCCGTTACGTTTGAATTGCTGTCTTATTTGGTCGAGGGCGCTTAGTCGGGGCGTCTCGATGGTCAGACGTGCTGCTGGCTCCTCATTCGTAGAGCCTGTGACAGGTTTGCGTTCCATTGCGGCGGCAGCAGTTGGCTGGTTGCTTTGTTTAGCCGTTATAGCAGGGCTTTGGGGTAAGGAGGAGGCGGAACGCGAAGCCGATACAGCGGCTTGGGCGGTGGCCCCGGCATACAGCCGTATGGGTGTAGTTCTGAATCCCAGCGACGCGTCAGCTATTTTTTTTTTGACCACCCCGGATCCGTCGGTGGCCACTAGTAGAGCTTGTTGTAGATAGGCCAGCTTGATCAGTGCCATCTCTACAAGCAATCGCTTGTTGCGGGCCGCACGGTAATTGATCTCGGCCTCACTGATGATGTTGAGAGCACTCACCAGAAAAGCGGCACTTGTGGTGGTGGCTACTTGTGCATATTGCTCTTTGAAGTGCTCGACCGTATCGAGTAAAACGGCTGCTTGTTTGTCTTTGCACACGAGCAGATTTCTAAAAAATTCGGCCAGGCCATTGAGGACCAGGTCGCCCTCGAAGCCCTTTCGGTTTATTTCGTCGTAGAGCAAGATCATGCCGCTCAGCTCTTGCTGCTGCATCAGGGCGAGCAGTCGAAAATAATAATCGGCATCCAATATGTTCAAATGTTCCAGCGTGGTTGCATACAGCAGGTTTCCATTGGAGAAACTAACGATCTTATCAAGCATGCTAAGGGCATCGCGCAGGCAGCCCTCGCTTTTTTGTGCGATGAGTTGTAGCGCGGGACGCTCGGCCTTTACTTTTTCTTCTTCGCAGATCTTTTGCAGATGGGCCACTGTATCGTCGGTAGTGATGCGCTTAAAATCAAAGAGCTGACAACGACTCAGAATGGTAGGTAAGATCTTGTGCTTTTCGGTAGTGGCCAAAATAAAGATGGCATACGAAGGAGGTTCTTCGAGCGTTTTTAAAAACGCATTGAAAGCCTGTTGCGAGAGCATGTGTACCTCGTCGATCACATACACTTTGTAGCGACCGGCCTGTGGAGCAAATCGAACCTGCTCCGTTAGTTGGCGAATGTCATCGACCGAGTTATTCGAGGCTGCATCGAGTTCAAAGTAGTTAAGGGAGGTTCCTTCGTTGAATGAAGTACAGCTACTGCAGGTGTTACAAGCTTCGCCTGCTGCGGTAAGCTTTTCGCAATTGATGGTCTTGGCGAGAATTCGTGCGCAGGTGGTCTTTCCGACGCCTCGAGGGCCGCAAAATAAGAATGCATGCGCCAGCTGTTGGTTGCGTATGGCATTTTTGAGCGTAGTGGTAATATGATCTTGACCCAGTACGCTGTCGAACTGTTGGGGTCTGTACTTTCTGGCCGAAACAATAAACCTCTCCATGAGCGCAAGATAACGAACGGCGCAACAAGTGCAGAAAGACAGCGCGGGTTGTGAATAAGTAAACGCCTACAGAATGGGATGCCTTTCTATGGGTCGGGATCGGTCGAACGAATATCGCCAGGTGATCAGCTTACGAGTAGGGTAGGTGTCTCCGAGCCCCTGTGCCACATTAAGCATTTTGGGGTTAAAGTCACCGATCCATTGCAGCTCGTAGTAGGTATACCGATGCAGCGCCTGGATCACAAATTTCGCTTCGTTGATCATATAGGCGTCTACCCCCTTGCCCTGAAATTCCGGTATCACCCCAAATATGATGCCGGTAAAGCGTTGGTTGGGGCGCGTGCGTTTGAGGTAAAGGAATTTTAGTTTATGCCACCAGCTGAATTTTCCATTCAGGTACTTGAACCATTGATTGAGGTCGGGGATATTTATAAAGAAACCGATCGGATCTTCGTTGTGGTATACGAACCAAGCGATCTTTTCGTCCATGACCGGCTTCATTCGTTTAAAGAGCGAGATGGCGACCTCTTCTCGCATCTCTTTAAGCCCGCCATGACCGGCCCAGGCTTTGTTGTAGATGGTCGTAAAGTCGTGTGCGAATTTTTCGAGTTGCCGCTTGTTGATGTACACAGCCTTAAAGGCGGGATCTTGTTTGATGATCGCATGCCTGTCGATTAGCTTTTGACTGATTTCCTTGGTAGGATCCAGCCCAAAGCAGATCTGGTCAAAGAAGGGCTTAAATCCGTACCCTTCAAAAAGCTGCCTGTAATAGGGTTTATTGTAATTCATGCAGTAAAGCGGAGGCTGAAAGCCCTCCACGATCAACCCCCACCAACGATCCCTTTCGCCAAAGTTGATGGGTCCGTCCATGCCCTCCATGCCGCGGGCTATCAACCAGGCTTTGGCGGTATCGAAAAGCAGGTTAGCGGCGGACTGGTCGTTTATGCAATCAAAAAAACCCATGCCGCCCACGGGGTATTGATCTCCCTTGGTGCGGTAGCGCTTGTTGACAAAGGCGGCGACGCGACCAATTTTTTGGCCTTTTTCGTCGACCAAGATCCATCGGATGGCTTCCCCAAACCGAAAGGCCTTGTTTTTAGTGGGGTCAAATACCTCTTCCACGTCTTTATCGAGGGGGCGAATGTAGTTGGGGTCGCCAGCATAGAGCTCTACATTGACCTCTAAAAAAGCAGCGCGCAGCCGGGGGGTATTAACTTCTAGTACCTGCACAGCGACAAAGGTAACGAACCGATGCCCCTAAACCCGAATTCGGGCTTTTGCACGGGGTGATTTTTCTTTTCGATTTTTCGCTCCCCGCCCTTACCTTTGCGCCCAGAAAAAATACGGGTCTGCGGCCCCTTCCTCTAAACTCTGAAACATGGCAAATACCGGTAAAGTAAAACAGGTCATCGGCGCGGTAATCGACGTGCAATTCGATGGTAAACTTCCTGAGATCTACAACGCGCTCGAATTGAAAAAAGAGAATGGCGATACGCTGGTGCTCGAGGTGCAACAGCACTTGGGCGAAGACAGTGTTCGCACCATTGCCATGGACGGTACCGAAGGTCTTGTCCGCGGTATGGCCGTTGTGGATACCGGCAAGGCCATCGCCATGCCCACCGGAGAGGGAATCAAGGGCCGACTGTTCAATGTAACGGGTGACCCCATCGATGGATTGCCTGCGGTAAGCAAGGCCAATGGTCGTCCCATTCACAGCCAGCCTCCTGCCTTCGAAAACCTGAGCACCGCCTCTGAAGTGCTGTATACAGGTATCAAAGTAATCGACCTGATCGAACCCTATGCAAAGGGTGGTAAGATCGGTCTCTTCGGAGGTGCCGGGGTAGGTAAGACGGTACTCATTCAAGAATTGATCAACAATATCGCCAAGGCCTATTCGGGTTTATCCGTGTTTGCCGGTGTGGGTGAGCGTACCCGCGAAGGAAACGATCTGATGCGTGAAATGATCGAAGCCGGCATTATGAAATACGGTGACGATTTCAAGCATAGTATGGAAGAAGGCGGATGGGACCTGAGTAAAGTAAATATGAACGAGCTGGCCGATTCGAAAGCTACTTTCGTGTTTGGACAGATGAACGAACCCCCCGGGGCACGTGCTCGTGTGGCTTT
>CANGTM010000041.1 GCA_947456825.1 Chitinophagaceae bacterium | reverse complement strand
GTTCAGGTAGTTGATCGTTCTTTTATATTTATACCAAGTCGTTTTAGTTATATCTACCCCCATGCGCTCAGCCAGCTCTTTATTTTTTAGCTCCATATAATCTTGAAGACTCTGGGGAGGGGCGGTCTTGCCTTTCATTTCGTTAACCAGATCATCCAGGGTGAATTCTTCGCCCAGATACTTTAGCCGTCCAAAGTGATGTTCGGCGTTGGAAAGGATCTTATGCAAGTGGTGATTGATGGTCGAGGCGGAGGGGTGTTTTAGACTCACCATCCGCTCCTCTTTCATCCACATTTCGGGCGGACAGGTGAGCCCTGTGAACACATCTTTGCGCTGTGCTCGGTAAATGACTCGGAAGACTATTGGGGACTCTCCGTTGTGGTATGCTCGGCTGGCCTTGAGCATGAAATTGAAGTGGATCTCGGTTGGGCCTTTTTTGTTTCTGTTCATACTTCTGCTGTTTAAAGGTGTAAAAATCAGATAGTTACAACCAACTCAGCGATGCTATATGAAGCAGAAAACGGCAAAATAGAACGGGGTACGGAGACCCCTTTTTGTGCTCCGCAAGTGCTCGGCAACCGTGCATTATCGTGCACTTATTTGCTTTTTATTGCAAACAAAAAAGCCTAATAATCAACAATGTTCTTGATTATCAGGCTCTAACTGTGGTGTGGGGCGGGATCGAACCGCCGACACAAGGATTTTCAGTCCTTTGCTCTACCGACTGAGCTACCGCACCATCCGGGCTCCTTCGCAGGAGCGGATTGCAAATATAGGCTTGAAAATCATACCAAGCAAGCTTAACTCCATTTGCAAAATGCATTGTTGGCCGATCCGTCGGTCTGCTGATTTATGGTAGTCTTGGCGTAAAGCCGCGCCGCATCCGCGTCGTTTTAAATACTATTTCGCGATAATTATTTCTTTCATATAAGACACCAATCCGTTTTTTATTGACCAGCACCAGATCACTATAAGCGGTGTAATCCTTTCTGGTGTCACCGGCCCGAAGATCAGGTTGATGGTCGATGAGCAGCCAAGTGGACCAGGTTTTTCCTTCATCCTTACTAATGCGGAGCGTTAAACTATCTCTGTACGTTCGGCTAGCCGGATTCGAAAATGCCAGCATGGCCCTTCCGCGGAACCATCCAATATTCAGCAAGCTGCCTTGGCATACCGGGTCAATCAGCTGCTGGTCAAAGTAACTACTATCCCATTGTTGTCCGCTGTTTCTGCTACTAGAGATAATGCGCAAACGTTTATCACCCGCCTGATTTCGGCTGTTCAATAAAAGCCGATCGTCGGATAGTTCGGCGGCGGTCGATTCGTTACTGCCGGGTATAGATACGGATTCACTCAGCCGAAAACTTTTTCCATGATCATCCGAATAAAATCCATGAGCCCTGTAGTCGTTAAAAGCAGGGAGTGGTTCGCCCGCGGAATGATTGGCGGCAATGTAAAGGCGACCGCGGTATGCGCCTTTCTCTAGCTGCAATCCGTGGCCGGGGGTGTTCGCATACGAGCGCCAGTCATCGGGTGCTCCTTGCCGATGCACTTGACCGGTGATATTGACGGGAGCCGACCATGATCGACCCTGGTCAATGGACGTGATGTACCAAACCTGTCGACTGCCTTTTGCTTTGCGAACTTCGTTTTCATGGTTGTTCCCGGTGTTGTAGAACAAAAAGATCCTGCCCTGTGGATAAGCGGGGTCTAAGCGGTCAACGACGGGTGCCGGATTACCGGCTTGCAGCGAATCGGCATCTACGATCACCTCTAGCGAAGACCAGGTGTTTCCATTATCACTGCTGCGTTTCATTACCAGATCGATATTTCCAAAGTCGCCGGCATGGCGAACCCTTCCCTCACCTATGGCGAGCAGATCGCCATTGGGGGCTTTAACAATGGCTGGAATTCGAAAACTGGCGTATCCCTTTTCTCCGGCGGTAAAAACGACTTGTTGAGCCGAAGTCTCTATAATAGATAAAAGCAATAGCGAACTATGGAGCAGAAAACCCACTATGCTCTTTACATGTTGTTGCGGCAACCTCATCCCAATAAATAGTATTATTTTGGTAGTCAGTAAGGTACTTTAAAAATTTGCAAATGAGAAAATCATCTTGTAATCGGGTTGTCGTAATTCTCTTTAGTGCTATTCTTTGCACTACTAGTATAGTATCTGCGCAAACGCAACTCAATGCCATTGAGGCCAAGATCGGTAAGGCTGTCGAGGAACATTGGAAGGCAACGTTAGACTTACTCCAGCAATCGGTCAATATCAATAGTGGAACCTATAATATAAAAGGTGTTCGTGCGGTCGGTGAAATCTACGCTAAAGAGCTGCGGGCCCTTGGCTTTACGGTCGAATGGGTCAGTTTACCTGATTCTATGCAGCGAGCCGGACATCTGGTAGCTTATCGCAAAGGGTCGCAAGGAAAAAAACTTTTTTTGATTGGGCATCTTGATACCGTGTTTGAACCCGATATGCCCCCTAATCCGTTTACTAAACTAAATGATAGTACAGCTACCGGGCAAGGTATCAATGATATGAAAGGAGGAGATGTAATGATCATTGCTGCACTCAAGGCGCTACATCAACATAACTTATTAGACAAGACGACCATTACGGTATATATGACGGGCGATGAGGAGAACGCAGGATACCCGCGCGAAATAGCGCGAGGTGATTTTATTGCTCGTGCTAAGGAACATGATGTTGCACTGGCTTTTGAGACAGCATCCGGTATGAACACCATCGCGACAGCTCGCCGAGGAGCTAGCGGATGGCGCTTAGAGGTAGAAGGAAAGCAGGCACACTCCTCGGGAGTCTTTGGAACGGCGGGTTATGGCTCCATTTATGAGGCTGCACGTATTATCAATAGTTTTCGTGAGCGATTGAGCAAAGAACAATACCTGACCTTTAATCCGGGTCTTATTGTGGGTGGATCGGAGGTAAACTATAACGAAGAAGCGCAACAAGGCACAGTGTCGGGTAAGACCAATATCATCTCTCCGCGCACATACGCTAACGGCGACCTTCGTTTTATCAGTGAGCAACAAAAAGAAAATGCTCGTGCCGTAATGCGCGAGATCGTAGCGCAGTCATTGCCTGGTACCAAGGCTTCGATCGGTTTTGTGGATGGTATTCCTTCGATGCCTCCTACTGAGGGCAATACCAAACTTGCAGCTCAGTTAAGCGATGTTAGCATGGCATTGGGATTTGGCAAGGTCAATCCGGGGAATCCCGGTAGTCGCGGTGCCGGTGATATATCTTACGTGGCGCAGTACCTGGATTGTTTGGATGGACTTGGGGCTAGTGGACGCGGAGCACATGCACCCGGCGAAACCATTAACTTGTATGAGTATCCAAAACTTACCCAGCGGGCAGCGGTATTCATTTATCGGTTGACGCGGTGAGAGAAAAATACAAGTAGTCACTCCGTTACTTAACGGCCTTCTTAAGTGAATTTCCCCTTACTTTTGTTCCGCAAATCTCAACCTGATGCGGAAAATTCTTCTGTCCTCCCTGTTTTTTTCTCTTGTAGTATTAGTTTCTTGTAAAAAAGATATTCCGGATAATGATTCGGGCAATCCACCGGTCATTACGTTGGCAGACAACGATCATTTATTACCGGGCAATCCCAGTAACGCCCAAACCAATCCTACTTTTACAACCAACTACCTTAAGGATTATGTTTACTATAAACTAAGTTATAATAGTGCTATGGGTACCCCTAACTGGGTAGCCTGGCATCTACAAAGCGAAGACTTGGGTTCTACCTCTCGTCAAGATGATTTTAGATCAGATAACACATTACCTAGCGCCTGGTATCGGGTCGCCAGTACTAGCTACTCGGGTTCGGGGTTTGACCGCGGCCATAATTGCCCCTCTGCCGACCGAACCAGTTCGGTAGCGGCTAATTCTTCCACTTTTTTTATGACCAATATGATCCCTCAGGCGCCCATGCTCAATCAGGGTCCCTGGTCGGGATTAGAGGATTTTACCCGCTCAACGTTGGTTGGCACGGCTAATGAGGCTTGGGTCTTTATGGGTAATTACGGAAATAGTGGTGGCGTCGGTAGCAACGGTGCTTTCACTTCCATAGATAATGGCAGGGTAAGAGTTCCTGCTAAAGTTTGGAAAGTGATCGTGGTTATTCCTAAAGGCAATGGCGATCTGGCTCGCATGACCAGAAACGCAACAGTGCTCTGCGTGAGTATGCCCAACGATAATCGTCTTTATTCCGCATCCAATAAAAACGCCTGGAGAGATTATTTGATCTCTGTCAGTGCGCTCGAGATCGAGTCTACCGCCAATGGTTCTCCCCTGAATTTATTTTCAAATGTTGCTGAAGCGGAAAGAGCCCTGCTAAAATCGAAGATCTACCAATAAGCAGGTGTATCACTGTCGTTGGAGAATGTTCACTATTCTCGATCAAAGGCCGTACTTGATCAAGAATTTGATACGCATGATCTTAAGCTGTTCCCAAGTAAAGTCAAACTCGGCCAATTCTTCTTGGGCTACTTGTAAAGAAGAAGTTTCGCAGCTTTTAAAATAGTCCATGATCTCTTCTTGTTCCTCGCGATCTATCATTTCGTCGATCGCATAGTCTAGATTTAAGCGGGTACCACTGGCCGCAATGGTCTCGATCTCCTCGAGCATCTCATCCATACGCCATCCTTTGTTCTTGGCGATGGTCTCGAGCGGTACTTTTTTATCGGTGTTTTGTATAATGTAGACCTTATCACCACTTTTATTCACCACGCTCTTCATGACAAAATCGTCGGGGCGTTCGATCTGGTGTTCCTCAACATAGGCAGCGATCAACTCTACAAAGGGTTTTCCGTATTTGATGGCCTTGCCCTTACTGACGCCCTGGCATTTTTCAAGTCCTTCGAGCGAGATCGGATACATGGTGGCCATATCTTGCAACGAGTTCTCTAAAAATATCACGAAGGGAGGTAATCCTTTTTTCTTGGCCTCTTGCGCTCTTAATTCCACAAGCTGTTTTAACAATACTTCGTCCATGGCCACGGTTTCGGTCTCTTCGGCTACTTCCCAATCGTCATCGGCATCGGCTTCTTCGTAGAGTTTATTCAGTACAATAGAGAATGACTTTGGTTTCTTTAAGAAGGAGGCGCCTTTCTTGGTGATCTTTAATACACCATACTCCTCTATATCTTTCGCCAACAATCCTTCGAGGATCAATTGCCGAAGCAGTGATTGCCAAAAGAACGGATCCTTGTCATTTCCACTGGCAAAAGCGGTAAGTCCCTCGTGACGGAACATGGTGATCTGCGGCGTTAACTTGCCAAAGATGATATCGACCACATAGTCGGTAGCAAAGCGTTCGTCCAGTTCTTCGATGGCTTTCATGGCCAATACGGCCTCTTCTTTGGCTTCTATCTTTTCTTTAGGATGTTTACAGTTGTCACATGCACCACAGTTCTCTTGATCGTACCATTCGCCAAAATAGTTCATCAGTACTTTTCGACGACATACACCGGTCTCGGCAAACGATACGGTCTCGTTGATCAGCTGAGCGCCTACCTCTCGTTCACTGAGCGGTTTATCACGCATCAGGTGTTCGAGTTTCGATACATCTTT
Source organism: Chitinophagaceae bacterium (assembly GCA_947456825.1). Lineage (GTDB taxonomy): Bacteria > Bacteroidota > Bacteroidia > Chitinophagales > Chitinophagaceae > JJ008. The sequence continues at coordinate 10,403 of CANGTM010000041.1, read as the reverse complement.
GTGCGAGTAGTACAAAATACATTTTCCCTCTAGTCCGTCACGTCCGGCTCGTCCGGTCTCTTGATAATAATTCTCTATACTTTTTGGAATATTGTAGTGTATCACAAACCGTATATCGGGTTTGTCGATTCCCATTCCAAAGGCGATGGTGGCACAAATAACTTGTACGTCCTCACCCAAGAATTGATCTTGTCGTTCTGCGCGCACCTTGGCATCCAGACCGGCATGATAGGCTACGGCCTTGATCCCATTGGCCATCAAAATATCGGCCAGCTCTTCGGTGGTCTTGCGGTTGAGAGTATAGATAATACCGCTTTTCTTTTTCATCCCCTTAATAAAACGAACGATATTCTCTTCGGTCTGGGCTTTTTTGATCTTGGGCAGTACCTCGTAATAAAGGTTATGCCGATTGAAAGACGATAAGTATACGTGGGGATCGCGTAGCTCGAGGTTCTTGACGATATCGCTTTGTACTTTGGGCGTGGCTGTAGCCGTGAGCGCTATCATCGGCACATCCGGATTTATCTGGGTCATCATTTCGCGCAGCCGGCGGTACTCGGGCCTAAAGTCGTGGCCCCACTCAGAGATACAGTGTGCCTCATCTACGGCAAAAAACGAAATGGTCAGATCGGAAAAGATCGAGAGATTCTCTTGCTTGGTGAGTGTTTCGGGGGCTACGTACAGCATCTTGGTCTTTCCACTGGCCAGGTCGTCGTGTACTTCGCGGATCTCTTTTTTACTGAGGGTCGAATTAAGAAAGTGCGCCACATCGTCACTGCTGCTGTAGCCTCTGATGAGGTCGACCTGGTTCTTCATTAGCGCGATCAGGGGCGATACTATGATGGCTACCCCTTCACTTACCAATGCGGGCAGCTGATAGCAAAGACTCTTGCCACCCCCGGTGGGCATGATGACGAACGTGTCACGTCCGGCTAGCAGACTCTCTATGGCTTTTTCTTGGGTCCCCTTAAAGGAAGAAAACCCAAAATAGTGCTGAAGGGCTTCGTGCAGGTCGAACCGTTTTGAAACAGAGCGAGCAGGTACTTTCTTCTTGGCGATGGTTCCCATTAATTCTCTTAAGGTACTCTTTTTAGGTGAGGGTCTGCCCGATTAAAACAACATAATTCCATGCTTGTTTAACTTTTTTATTCAAATCTTATAAAAAAGATGAATTCAGTTGATAACCAATTAGTTAAATATGATTTATATACCGATCTCATCGGCTGGGCCACGATGAGTATAAATGAAGTAAATTTGTTACGTCTTCACATTAAAGCTAACAACTGTTAGCTTTTGAAGCCCCCATTTCATGAATGCATCGGTTAAACAAATTGCCCTTCAGACTATTGATCTTGAGGCACGTTCCATTCAGGCACTTCGTGGTTCCATCAATAACGATTTTGAGAATGCGGTTCGGCTTATGGCAGATTGCAAGGGCCGGGTGGTGGTCAGTGGTATCGGTAAAAGTGCCGTGATTGCTCAAAAGCTGGTGGCTACCTTTAATTCTACGGGTACCCCTTCTTTATTTATGCATGCTGCCGATGCCACGCATGGAGATCTGGGGATGATCAGACCCGAAGATGTCGTGATCATCATTAGTAAGAGCGGAGAGAGTCCCGAGATAAGGGTATTGCTTCCGCTTATTCGCAATTTTGGAAACCCGCTGATCGCGATTGTAGGTAACATAACTTCTTCTCTTGCTCAAGAGGCTACTTGTATACTGAATACGACCGTTGAGGCAGAGGCTTGTCCTAATAATCTGGCTCCTACCAGCAGTACGACCGCGCAGTTGGTGATGGGAGATGCCTTAGCGGTTTGTTTGATGGAATTGAAAGGATTCAATTCCGACGATTTTGCCCGCTATCATCCGGGTGGGGCATTAGGAAAAAAATTATACCTGCGCGTGGGTGATCTTTCGTCGAAGAATGCCATGCCACAGATCGGACCCTCCCACAGCATTCGTGAGGTGATCGTATCGATGACCACCGGTCGCTTAGGCGTTACGGTCGTTACAGACGAAAAGCAAGAAGTGCTGGGCATTGTTACGGATGGGGATCTTCGACGGATGCTCGAGAAAGGAACACCTATCGATTCGCTGACGGCTGCAGATATCATGACGCCCTCTCCTCGCGTCATTCATCCCGAGGAATTAGCGGTAGTGGCCCTCGATGTTCTAACCCGCCATCATATTTCTCAATTAGTGGTGGCCGACCAAAAAAACTACAAGGGCATTTTGCATATTCACGATCTGATGCGCGAAGGCCTTATCTAACCGTACCCTATGAATTCAAATCATTACGTCGCAATTATGGCAGGGGGTATCGGCAGTCGGTTTTGGCCGATGAGCCGCAGTAGCTATCCTAAGCAGTTCTTGGATATTCTTGGACTGGGTCGTACACTGATTCAACAAAGCTATGATCGCTATAGCAAGGTGGTTCCTGCCGAGAACGTATTCGTTGTTACTTCTGCCGAGTATGTATCGATCGTAAAAAAACAACTGCCCGATCTTCCGCCCGAAAATATCTTGGCGGAACCCTCCCGAAAGAATACAGCAGCTTGTATTGCTTACATTGCCTTTAAGCTACAAACGATCAATCCCGATGCGGTCATGATCGCTGCACCGGCTGACCATTTGGTTACAGAGACCACTCAATTCGTAACGACGGCACAAACCGCACTCCAGTTCGTGGAGCAAAACAACGCACTCGTTACCATCGGTATAAAACCTTCTCATCCAAATACGGGGTATGGCTACATACAGCACGAAATGACCACGGTAGCTCCCGAGGTATTCAAGGTAAAGACCTTTACCGAAAAGCCCAGTGAGGAGATCGCCCGCGCTTTTATTGCCAGCGGCGATTTTTTATGGAACGCAGGCATATTTACCTGGAAGATCTCGGCCATTCTGGAGGCATTGGAGAAACACTTGCCCGAAGTATTCGAGGTCTTTGCTGCAGAGCGTTCTCATTTTAATACGGAAGGCGAGCAAAAAGCGATCGAAAAGATCTACCCGCTTTGTACCAATACCTCCATTGATGTGGGTGTTATGGAAAAGGCAAGTAATGTCTACGTCATTCCGGCCGATTTTGGCTGGAGCGACCTGGGTACCTGGAACAGTGCCTGGGACAATATGGAGAAGGATTATTTTGGCAATGCGGTGGTGGGAAAACAAGTAATGGTGGTGGATGCCAATAATTGCATGGTGCACGTTCCTGATAACAAGCTGGTCTTATTACAAGGTCTTCGTGACTACATAATTGTCGATACACCCGATGCGCTCCTGATCTGTAAAAAAGAAAAAGAGCAGCAGATAAAAGAATACGTTGCCGAGGTCAAACGAAATATGGGCGATCAATATCTATGAGAGTAGTATCAAAATTACCGGCGGTCGGTACTTCGATATTTACGACCATGAGTGCGCTGGCCTTAGAGCATAAGGCCATCAATTTGGGTCAGGGCTTTCCGGATTTTCCAATGAGCGCAGAACTGATCGGGCTGGTCACTAAGGCCATGAATGACCACTATAACCAATACGCTCCCATGGCGGGGTGGTTACCGCTACGAGAATCGATCGCCGAAAAGATCTCTTTTCTATATCAAACGACTGTTGATCCCGATACGGATATCACCATTACACCCGGGGGCACCTACGCGTTGTACACGGCCTTTACTACTATTTTACAACCCGGCGATGAGGTGATCGTGTTCGAACCGGCCTATGATAGTTATATTCCCGCCATCGAATTAAATGGAGCCAAAGCGGTTCGGATTTCGCTGGTACACCCGCAGTATACTATAGATTGGCAACAAGTAAAAGACGCTATTAGCCGTAAGACACGGGCTATTTTGATCAACACACCGCATAATCCTACCGGAGCGGTCTGGTCCGAATCGGATATCGCCTCGCTTCGTTCGCTGGTCGAGGGTACTGATATTATCATCATTAGTGATGAGGTCTACGAGCATCTCATCTTTGACGGACGTCAGCACTGCTCCATCCTTCGTTATCCCGATCTGCTCTCGCGAAGTTTTGTCTGTTTTTCGTTTGGGAAAGTGTACAACTGTACGGGCTGGAAATTGGGATATGTCGTGTCTCCTCCTGATCTGATGCGGGAGTTTCGAAAGATCCATCAGTATAATTGCTTTAGTTGTCCTACGCCGGTACAGGTAGCGCTGGCTACTTTTTTACAAGAACGAGAGGCCTATTTGCGGCTGGGGCAAGATATGCAAGCCCGACGCGATGCCTTTATAGCGTTAATGAAAGAGTCTCGGTTCGATCTCTTGCCTAGCTATGGCAGTTACTTTATATTGGCTACTTACGACCGTATTAGTCAAGAGAATGACAGCGATTTTGCCATTCGTCTTACGCGCGAGGCTGGGGTTACTCCGATTCCTGTCTCGGCCTTTTATGCCGATGGAAAAGATAACAAGGTATTACGCTTCTGTTTTGCCAAAAAACTAGAGACCCTTGAGCAGGCCGCGAGTCGATTGCGAGCTGTATAATTTTTTTTATTTTTAAGACTATGAATAATGCGATCGACACGAACCGGCTGCGGCAACTTTTTTTAATTGCTTTGATTCTGTTCATCGGTATTGTGTTGTTCTATCAGCTCTATTCTTTTTTTCCGGCCTTACTGGGCGCCCTTACGCTCTACATTTTACTTCGCAAGCAGTATAATTATTTGACCGACAAACGCAAGTGGAAAAGAGGAGCGGCGGCCACTTTATTGATGTTCGTTTCGCTCATCGCTATTCTTTTTCCTGTTTACTTATTGGTGCAAATGCTCTCCGGAAAGATCGCGTACGGGTTGCAACATTCGGGCGAACTGGTAACTTCATTGCAACAACTGGCTGCCGAGATAGAGCAGCGTTATACCATAACCTTGGTCAGCGATGATAATATAAGTAAGCTCGGCAATTGGCTGGCCGGATTACTTCCTCAACTATTGGGAGCCACCTTTAATACCGTATCTACTACCTTCTTTCTCTATTTTATCCTTTATTTCTTATTTGTAAATGGAGATGCACTAGAGAAAGTGTTGTTGGCGTATAGCCCATTTAAAGATGAGAATACCGGGCTGCTCGAAAAAGAAGTTCATACCATGGTGGTAGCTAATGCGGTCGGCATTCCGGTGGTTGCCCTCACGCAAGGAGTGATAGGATTGATCGGATATTGGATCATTGGGGTTCCGGAGCTCTTCTTTTGGTTCGGGATTACCTGTATCGCGGGCATGCTTCCGGTAATTGGTGCCGCACTCGCGTATATTCCGCTCATCATTATTTTTCTGGCAGACGGTCAATACGGGCAGGGCATAGCCATGGCTGTATTTGGATTTGGCATTATTGGAACGGTCGATAATATCATGCGCTTTACATTGCTAAGAAGAATCGGTGATGTTCATCCCCTTACTACAGTATTTGGTGTAATTGCCGGTCTCAGCCTCTTTGGATTTATCGGACTGATCTTTGGTCCCTTGCTTATATCGCTTTTGCTATTGCTGATCCGTATCTATATAAGTGAGTTCGTAAAAAAACAGCCCCGGCACTCATGAGCCGCCTTTCTGTACAAGACGGCCTCAATCTGCTTTCTAAGCTCACGCTTCGCCGTGCGTGGAATGCACTCAAGGTACTGACCAGTTATTATATAAGCAGGTATACCGGAAAGGCCGTTCAATGGGGGTTGCCTATATCTATCTCTATAGAGCCTACGACTTCTTGTAACCTGCGCTGTCCGGAGTGTCCCAGCGGGTTACGCTCCTTTACGCGCGCCACCGGCATGCTACAATCCGATTTTTTCAGCCAGACCATCGATCAGCTTCATCGCGATCTTTTTTATCTGGTATTTTATTTTCAGGGGGAGCCCTATTTAAATCCTGCTTTTTTGGATATGGTCCGTTATGCCTCGCAAAAAAAGATCTATACCGCCACCTCTACCAATGCACATTATTTGACAGAAGAGAATGCCCGACGAACTATCGAGAGCGGACTCGATCGGCTGATCATTTCCATAGACGGAACTACGCAAGAAGTATATGAACAGTACCGGGTGGGTGGTCAGTTGCAGAAGGTGCTCGAGGGCGCGGCCCGCGTAGTTAAATGGAAAAAAGAGCTTCGAAGCAAAACTCCCTTTATCGTTTTTCAATTTTTAGTAGTGCGCCCCAACGAACACCAGATCGAAGAAGCGCGTCAGTTGGCTCGCCGTATTGGAGTGGACGGTATTTGGTTCAAGACGGCACAGATCTATGATTACGAGAACGATCCTCATCAATTGATCCCTACTCGACAGGAATATAGTCGTTACCGACCAACCCCTGCGGGCAATCAGTTCAAAGGTCAGTTGGCCAATCATTGTTGGCGTCTGTGGCACGATCCTGTCATTACCTGGAACGGACTGGTGGCGCCCTGTTGTTTCGATAAGGATGCGCAGTATAAAATGGGCGATCTGCAGCAGCAGTCTTTTGTCGAGGTCTGGCGTAGTGAACCCTATCGCCAGTTTAGGGCCAAGATCTTACAGGGACGCAAGCAGATCGACATCTGTTCCAATTGTTCCGAGGGCACGCGCGTATGGGGTAGTTGAGCTTCAAATTGCTCTTGAATCATGTAATTTTGCCACATGAAATTATCGTTGATCAACCTGTCGTTGTTTTTATTTTTGCCCCTTGTTTCTTTAGCACAACCCAAGCATGAGTTCAGAGGTGTGTGGATCGCTACGGTAGCTAATATCGATTGGCCCAAAGGCGGTGTCACCGATCCCGTGCAACAGCGTGCTGATTTTATCAATATTTTAGACCAGCACCAACGAAATGGCATGAATGCTATGATCGTTCAGGTTCGCCCGGCGGCAGACGCTTTTTATCCCTCTTCTTACGAACCCTGGAGTGAGTTTCTCACCGGACAGCAGGGAAAGGCTCCGGTTCCCTATTGGGATCCGCTTTCTTTTATGATCGAGGAGACCCATAAGCGTGGAATGGAATTTCATGCATGGCTAAATCCATATCGTGCGGTACAAACCATTGGAAAGTCCTCGATTGCCCCTGCTCATATTACCAAAATTCACCCCGAATGGTTTTTGACCTATGGCGATAAGAAGTATTTTGATCCCGGAAACAAAGAGGCACAGCGATTTGTGGTGCAGGTGGTACGCGATATCGTAGAGCGCTACCCGGTGGATGCCATTCATATGGATGACTATTTTTATCCTTATCGCATAGCGGGCAAGGAGTTCCCTGATGCCGCTTCGTATGCTCTTTCAAGATCATCGCTGAATAAAGAGGACTGGAGAAGGAGCAATGTAGATTCGATCATTGTTGCTATTAGCAAGGCTATCAAAGCCGTCAACAAAGAAGTTCGATTTGGTATTTCTCCTTTTAGCGTATGGCGTAACAAGGATAAGGACCAGCGCGGCAGTGATAGTCGTGCCGGACAAACTAATTACGACGACCTGTATGCTGATATCTTACTTTGGTTAGAGAAAGGATGGATCGATTATGTTACGCCTCAGCTATATCTCGAGATCGGACACGATAAGATCGCCTACGAAAAACTGTTAGACTGGTGGAGTCGTAATGCTTACGGAAAACATATTTACATCGGGCATGGTATTTACCGCGCCTTAGACAAAGCCCAATCCGGTTGGAAAAACCATCGTGAGTTACCGGCACAGATTCAGTTATTGCGTGCCAACCCACAAGTGCAAGGCAGCGTTTATTTTAGTAGTAAGTCTTTCGCCACTAATCCCAATGGATGGAACGACAGTTTACGCAATAATTACTATCGCTATCCTGCTTTATTGCCTCCCATGCCTTGGATCTCCGATCGTGCTCCTTTGGCGCCCCAGGTCGCTATTACTTCTCGTAAAGCAGAGACGATCCGTTTTACCGTAAAACCCACCAAAGAAAATCGTACGGCCATCAAGTATTTTGTGCTGTATCGTTTTCCGGCTGGTCGCTCATTGGCTTCGCTGGTCAACAGCGGGGAGTATATTCATTCCATCTTAGTAAAGCCACAGGGCTTCGAACAAGAACTAAGCCTGGTTGAAGGAAACGTCCGCTATCAATATTATGTAAGTGCGGTAGCCAAAAGCAATACCGAAAGCGAGTTGGTCCCTGTAACGGCACTGGTTAAGGATTAGTAATAGATTCGTATGGCATTTCAACAACGATTACAACAGAAACTGCAGCAGCGCTTGTCGCCCCAGCAAATTCAGTTGATGAAATTGTTGCAAGTGCCCACGGCCAATCTCGAGACGCGAATTAAGGAGGAGCTCGAAGAAAATCCTGCACTTGAACTTGAACCGGAGCGTTTCGATGAACAAGCCGGCACCACCGAGGAGACCGATCCGATGGCCGATCATCTCGAACCTGAGCAAGAAGCCGCTGATTATGATTCTATCAATGTAAGTGATTATATACAAGATGACGAAAATGAGCCTGGCGACTACCGTTTAAAGGATGATCATATTCCGGAGTTACCCGAAGAGGGTTCGTTACCCTTGCAATCGGGCACAAGTTTTTATGATGCCTTACTTGATCAGTTGCAGGTGCTTAACCTCAATGAACAACAGCAGGTTATTGCCGAACAGATCGTGGGGAGCATAGACGAAGACGGCTACCTTAGAAGAGATACGTCTGCCATGGTCGACGATCTGGCCTTCCGGCAAAACGTGATCGCAACGAACGCCGAGGTAGAGGAGGTGATCGCTCTTATTCAGCAATTCGATCCACCCGGCGTGGCGGCCCGCGATCTAAGGGAATGTTTATTGATTCAGTTGCGCCGTCGCCCCGAGCAAGAGGCACTTGTTCTGTTGGCTATTCGAGCCTTGACTGATTATTTTGATGAATTTTCAAAACGTCATTACGATAAAATACAAAAGGGACTGTCCATCACAGAAGAAGAGTTGAAAGAGGTGGTCGCACTCATCACTAAGTTGAATCCCAAGCCCGGAGGCGATAGTCATGATATCACCGCGGAGCAGCAGTATGTGCTCCCTGATTTTTTTGTGTATCAACAGGCAGGTAAGCTCGAACTTACGCTCAATGCACGAAACGCCCCCGACCTTCGTATTAGCGAAGGGTATCGAGATATGCTCAAGGATTACGAAAAGGGAGCTAAAAAAGATAAGCGTCAAAAAGAAGCGGTACTCTTTATCAAGCAAAAGATCGATTCTGCCAAGTGGTTCATTGATGCCATTCGTCAGCGGCAGCAAACACTATTGCTGACCATGCGCGCCATTTTAGATCACCAGCGGGCTTTTTTTCTATCGGGCGATGAATCTGAGCTTCGCCCGATGATCTTAAAGGATATTGCGCAGGTTACAGGATTGGATATATCTACGGTTAGTCGTGTAGCCAATAGTAAATACGTACAAACGGAATTCGGAACGTTTCGATTAAAATTCTTTTTTAACGAGGCGCTCAGTACCGATAGTGGCGAAGAGGTCAGTACCCGCGAAGTCAAAAAAATGCTGGCCGATCTGATCGGAGCCGAAGACAAGCAGCATCCGCTCAGTGATGATCAGCTTACCGACTTGTTGCAAGAAAAAGGGTATACGATCGCGCGCCGTACGGTAGCTAAATACCGGGAGCAGTTAAATTATCCGGTGGCCAGATTGCGGCGTGAACTCTGATGGCGGCGTGTCTTGCAAGATGTCTCTTATCGGCGTGGTCTTAGCCAATCTCTCTTACTTCGCCGATCCTTACCGGGTGTTTCTTTTTTCCAGTTGATGTTTACGAATAGTATTGTTAATGAGCGATTGCCAAGTGGCCGGCACCTCTGAATATCCTGTCTTGCTAAGAGCAGCCACCCATTTTTTGGAGTCTTTACTTCCCTTAAGACCAGCATATACTTTTTTTCGGCTTACGATCTTGCAAAAATCTACGAAAGATGCCGTGTCGGTCGCATATTGTTTATAGCCCGAGCGGATACCCTTGGTCTTTAGTAGATTGTTCTTTCCTTTTACACCAAAGAAGTTGTTGAGCAATTTGCAATTACGACTTGTTCCCGAGGATGATTCTATAATAGAGACCCCTAGGATCAGCGAGGCCGGAATACCATATTCTATCTCGAGTGAATCCGCCAGCGGTCCGTATTTTGAAATAAATCTTTCGGGCTGTGCAGCCGCCGGCATCCAACTAAAAATAAACAGCAATGCTGCTATCACTACTTGCCCCATCGGTCTTTTAAGGCAGGGATGATCTTCTTTTTTTATAAATGAGCGCTGTAACATGAACAATAAAGATAACGATCCTTTTTTTTAGGTATTTACGTACTTTGCAATCAATCACTTAGCACATGAGTACTGTTACCAACGAAATTCAACTAACACAACCTAGGCTACTTCGATTGTTGGCGCACATTGTCTCTTATGTATTTCATCCGGTATTTGTTCCGGTGTATGTAGTGCT
>CANGTM010000040.1 GCA_947456825.1 Chitinophagaceae bacterium | reverse complement strand
GTGCACGAAGGGGGACATGCCGTTCATTCCTTTCTTACCCATCCGCTTCCGCTCAACGGGTTTAAAGAGTACCCTACAGAGATCGCCGAAGTGGCCAGTATGTCGATGGAACTATTTACAATGGATTATTGGGATAGTTTTTTTAGTGATCCTGCAGAATGGCAGCGCGCCAAAGAGCAACAACTCGAGCGAGTCATTACGATCTTTCCTTGGATCGCTACCATCGATAAATTTCAACATTGGATATATACCCATCCACAGCATAGTATAGAAGAGCGCAATCGGGTTTGGCTATCTATATTAAATGAATATAGCGCCCCGGTCGTAGACTTTTCCGGACTCGATAAGTATCGCTCTTACCAGTGGCAACGCCAGTTACATTTATTTGAAGTGCCTTTTTATTATATCGAATATGGTATTGCGCAATTGGGAGCTATTGGACTTTGGCAGCAGTATCATCAAGATCCCCATCAAGCGCTGGATAATTATATAAAGGCACTTTCACTGGGAGGTACCAAAACCCTTCCTGAATTATTTGCTGCAGCGGGTCTGCCCTTTGATTTCTCGGCTGCTCGTATTCGTACGCTGATGCAATTTGTGCAAGCTTGTTGGAAGCAGGTAGGAGACACCCCAGCTCAAGCTTAAATAGCTTACTTCTTTTGTGCAGCTATTTTATAATTATAACGGGAGTTGTGGCCCTATTCTGTTAGTTATATTCTGCCATCCATCAGTCGATGGTCTTTACCACCTCTTCGAAGGGAACACGATTGCGAGGTCCCCACACACCCTGTGCCGTTCCCTTGCCAACGCCAACGATCATGTTGATCTCAGCACCACTAGGTAGATTCAATGCTTTTTTTACTCGAACGGCATCGAATCCCTCCATGGGGCAGCTATCAAAATCGGCGGCAGCGATAGAGAGCATGAAATTCTCGGCAGCCAGTGCGCAAGATTTATGTACGGTAATGCGCTGATCGGCCTTACCACCGAAGCGCATAAACGGTTTTTGTAGTCCACCGAAAAAACTGATCGCTCTTCTGACCAGCGTCAAGAAGCCTAACCAGTCACAGGCATAAGCGAGAGGCATCAATTTTTTATAATAATCGAGTCCTCTTTTTTGCTGTTTAGTAGGCTCGCCCGGAATCCCTTCTTTAATGCGATCGTAATTCCAGCGGGCCCTTTTTTTCCAAAGGTCTTGTCGGGTTACAAAGACTACCATTTGTTGGGCCGTGGTGGCAGCCCCCTGCCCCAAGCAATAGGCGGCTATCTTCTTTTTTTCATTTTCCGATTGAATCCAATAAAACTCCCAGCACTGCATATTACTGCTATTGGGCGCTAGTATGGCATGTTGCAGCGCTTTCTCTATAACGGCATCGGGCACATGTACATCAGGATCGAATCGCCTGTTGGATCTTCTTCTGTTAACGATCGAATCAAAGAGGTCTTGCTTATTATCCATTTTATTACTTGATAGGGAATGCGAAGTTCACGAAACATCCTGTTTATTCCTATTATTTATGTATACAACAAAAAAAAGGCTGCCCTGTTCGGACAGCCTTTTCAAGTTCAGAGAACCGGTATTAGTAACCAGGATTTTGCGTGTAGTTGGCATTTTGCTGAATCTCGGCCAATGAAATAGGCCAAATGAAACGGTTATCAGCATAAGGGATAGCAGCTACTCCACGGGGAATGCCGGGTGCAGGAACACCAGTACATACGAAGAGCGAAGCAGGCACGGCAGTAGTTGTAACCACCTTTGAGGGGATACCACCACCGGCTACAGGAGAATGTACGGCATCTGGAGAAAGACGATGAATATCTTGCCAGCGCTTTCCTTCTCCTAAGAACTCAACTCTTCTTTCAAAAAGGATCGCTGCGATCAGCGCATCTTTATTGGCGAAGCTGGCTACCGTAAACTGGTCGGCAGGTGTTAGCACTGCACGATTACGAACGGCATTGAGCAAGTCAACGGCACGGGCAGAAACACCAGCGGCGCGACGAGCTTCAGCTTCGGCAAGTGTCAATAATACCTCGGCATAGCGAATGATGGGTGCACCATCGGATAGGTTGGCAACATCGCGATACTTAAAGGTAAACTTGGCAGTGGGATAATCACGCACCATAGTAGCACCACGACGCAGGTCGTTGCAGAGCCAACGAGGATCGCTCCAGATAATGGGGCTAATGCGCACCAGACCACGACCATTTAGATTGGGGTCGCCCAGCATGGTAGCCAAACCACCATTAACGCTCGCATTATCGGTAGCATCGTTTCTGATAGAGAAGATGCTCTCGGTAGAAGTATTGTTGGCAAAAGGTCCGTCAGGAGTGGCAGTAAGGGCCCAGCTTCCGATAGCACTTACAAAAGGAGCTGTGGCAGGAACCAGCTTATTTCCGTCGGTCACTACATTGGCCCAATCGTTCATATGCATTCTTACACGCATCTTGAGGGCAATGGCAGCTGCTCTGCTCGCACGGTAGGTACGAATGGCAGTGGTAACAGGCAGATTAGCTTCGGCATAATCGAGGTCGGCCAAGATCCTGCTGTATACAAGCGATACAGGAAAATCAGAACGCTTCAAAGCGCGAGCTTGCTCGGCCTTGGCTTCGGAGTTGATACCGAATTCACGCACGATGATACCCTCTTTGTTTCCATTGCCATCGGCAAAAGGACGAGCCCAATGCGTAACCAGTTCGTGGTGAGCGAGCGCACGCAAGAAGCGACACTCGGCAATGAACTGAAGACCGGTAGCAGAAGGTATGATTCCTTTGGCAACCGCTCCCTCAACACCTTCGATCACCAGATTGGCTTTGTTGATGAGAGAGTAAAGGGTTTGAAAATGGAAGTCGTTATTGGCACTCACATTGGTGTAAGTAGCCTCGTAAGTGACTTGATAGAACAATGCGGTATTGTGCATGTCTTCACCGCGCATATCACCTTGTTGAATACTGGCAGCACCAAAGGGATAACCACGAACGGCACCACCGGCATAGAATCCGGATTGAGCCGCATCGTAAACACCATTGACGGCCAGGTTTACCTTGGCAGCATCGGCAAAGGCTGAGGCATCAGAGAAAGAGCTATAGGGCTGCAATTCCAACACCTTTTTTTGACAGCCGCTCAACAACGTGAGCAGTACTGCGAAGATCGCTAGCGATCTGAAGATGGAAGTATTAGGTTTCATATCGATTTATTTTGTTGTGTTGTACAGTTTAAATTACAGGCCCAGGTTAAATCCAAAAGAGATAATGCGAGGTCTGGGAACGGTATTGTTGTCGATACCAGCCTCCGTGATGTTCTCAGGATCGATACCAGAGTAGTTGGTAATGAGTACCAGGTTTTGTGCCTGTACAAATACACGCATTGATTTTACGCCAATGTTGTTGGCCAGTGTAGCCTTCTTAAGGTCTACATTGTAACTCAACTGTACATTTTCGAGACGGGCAAAATCTCCGTTCTCCACAAAGCGGGTGAGCGCCTGACCAGACAGGTTGGTAAAGTTATCACGACCATACCACAGACGGGGAACACCGGTTACATCACCGGCTTTCTGCCAGCGCTGCATAATTTCACGTCCGTTATTTTGGAAGGCCTGGTTAACCAATGCCTCTTGCTCTGTTAAGTTGAAGATCTTGTTACCACCCGAGAAGCGCCACAACATGTCGAACGTAAAGCTCTTGTAGCGAACGGTGTTGTTGAAACCACCGAACCAGGTAGGCAGTACATTACCCAGAATGGTGCGGTCAGAACCGGCGAGGGTAGTGGGTGAACCCAGTGTGGGATCAGATGCGCTGATCACAGTGCGGTAGTTCGAAGTAGCGATGTTACCCTGAATTAAGGTTCCGTCTGCTTTAAAGTACATGGGGTTACCGTTACCGCTGTTAACACCGGCAAAACGATAGCCAAATAATGCATTGATAGGTTGACCTACACGCAAGATGTTGTAAGCACCGGGTACATCCTGATTTAGGTAGAGAGATTTAACCTCGTTCTTTACCTGCGTAAAGTTCAGGTTCATATCCCAGCTAAAGTTCTTGTTACGAACCACGGTTCCGGCGATGGTCATTTCTATACCCCTGTTCTCCATGTCTCCGATGTTACGGAAGATAGAGTTACCCGGTACACCGAAAGAAACAGGCAGCGGAGCGGCCAGTACGAGTCCGTTGTTCAGGTTCTTGAACCAATCGAAGGTAAAGCTCATGCGACCATCGAGGAAGCTAAGGTCGATACCCACGTTGTACTTTTCGTTGGTCTCCCAGTTAAGTCCTGAGTTACCCACCGAAGAAACGGCGATACCACTTTGACCACCATAGGGAGCCAATCCGTACAAGCTAAGGTAGGGGAACAAACCACCAGCGATCTGGTCGTTACCAACTGTAGCCCAAGAGGTACGAATCTTAGCCTCGTCGAAGAAGCTCAGCACTTTCGAATTCTTCCAGAAATCTTCTTCAGAAATTCTCCAGCTGGCAGAAAGTCCGGGGAATGTACCAAAGCGATTGTCGGGAGCAAAGCGAGAAAGACCATCACGACGCAGTGATAATTGGAAGAAATACTTGTTATTGAAGTCGTAGGTAGCACGACCGAAATAAGCAACAAAGCCAGGACCCTCGGTATAACCACCACCACTCAATTGGGTAACGGCGCTACCGCTGATCAGGTTATTCTGCATAAAGAAGTTATCGGCAAGGGTACGTCCCGAACCAGAGAACGAATTGAATACCTCGTTTTGGAATTCGGTACCCAGTGTTGCACTTACTGTGTGCTTACCAAAGGTCTTATTGAGATTGACGTAGTTCTGCCATACCCAACGCGTGTTGTTCAAGCTTTGGTTAAAGGCCGAACCCGTTACGCCACGACCATCTCCATGACGGCTGTCGAGACCTTGAAAGTCTACCCCGTTAGCGTAGTCGATACCGATCTTAGAGGTAAAGGTCATCCAGCTAAAGGGCTTGACGTCGGCCGTAAGGTTATTGATGATACGATGCTTGATCGAGTTGAATCTGTTTTTCATCAACACGAAGGCAATGTTAGAGTAGTTGTTCTCGATGGCACGCAGGTTGGCATCACGTCCAAGCGCCGATCCATCACCCAAGATGTTGAAGCCATCGAATTGAGTAAGGGCGGGATCGTAAATGCGCACGTTAGGCAATGCGCGGAGAGTAGCGGCTACGGCTCCGGAAAGGGCATTACCACCGTTGTTCTGGTCATTGTCTTCTGTACGAGACAAGGTGATATTGTTAGTGAGGGTAAACCATTTGTTGACCTTGTGCGTAAGGTTGGCGCGAATGGCATAACGTTGTACGTTATTGGTGATGACCAGACCTTCTTGGTTCGCATAGTTGAGCGAGAAGAAGTAATTGGTACGATCGTTACCACCATCTACACTCAGGTTATGGATCTGAGAGCTGGCATTCTTATTATAAATAAAGTCTTGCCAGTCAGTATTAGTGTTTTGGCTGTTCATGAAGGCCTGCGCAGCAGCGCCGGAGTTAGTGAACTTCTCGTTGGCGATGGTCACGAACTCTTGTGCATTGAGCAGGTCAAAAGTGTTGTAAGGATTAGAGAAACCGAAGGTGGCGCTGTAGTTTACGTTAGAGCGACCTGATTTTCCTTTGCGGGTAGTGATCAACAGCACCCCATTGGCAGCACGCGAACCGTAGATCGCGGCGGCGGCACCATCCTTTAGTACCTCTATCGACTCTACGTCGGCAGGGTTGATGTCAGAAAGTGTGTTGGTGTTTGCTACACCAGAGAAGCCACCGTCAATGACGGGAGTACCGTCTATTACGATCAGTGGGCTGCGGGCGCCATTGATCGAGTTAACACCACGAATACGAATACGAGGGGCAACGTTAACCAGACCGCTTGAGGTTGTAACCTGAATACCAGCTGTACGACCCGCTAATTGACGGTCGATACTGGGGGTTACCAGGTCGGCAATGGGGGTGGGGTCAATCTTTCCGATCGCGGAGGTTACGGCCTTTTTCTTTTGGGTACCGTAACCTACCACTACTACTTCTGAGATGGTTCTCTCTTCGGTAGTAAGCGATACATTAAAATTGGTTTGATTGCCTACGGCCACTTCGAGGGTGGTATAGTCAATAAACGAGAATACCAGGGTTTTGGCACCGGCGGGAAGGTTCAAACTGAACGAACCATCTTTTCCGGTTGCTGCACCAATACTGGTTCCTTTGACCACAACGGAAACTCCATTAAGAGGAGACCCATCTTTTTCATCGGTCACTTTTCCTTTCACCGCTTTTCCTTGCGCGAAAAGCTGCGAAGCACTGATGGAAACACACATCAGGAGTAACAACAGTTTTCTCATGCTGATTAAAATTTAAGATTTATAAAACACTAATTATTGAAAACGAACTAATTAAAGCAAAGCTACATTTCACAGGTATGTATCGCACTCCACGTTATTTCATACAGCCGTGCAAAATTCAGTATTTATTAACAACTAAAGAGAGATTTGGTCGAAAAATTGCTGCATTTTGTAGGCTGGAGTAAGGAGAATCCAAAACCTTTTAAATAATTTAAAATCAACGGTTTACAAATTTGTATTAACGACAATGCATCAATTTTACATTTTTTTGACAAAAAAGACCTCTCCGTAATTAAACCTTGTGCAGCCAGAAAAGCCCCGGAAGACTCTCTACTATATTATAATACCTTCACCGCCCCTTAACCCTCTTTATGAAAAAACAATCCCTTTTTTTGATCGCTCTTTTATTTGTGATGCGCCTGCTGGCTCAAACCGACCCATCTGCGCCGCTTCCGTTCGATGCCAAGGTGACCAAAGGAAAGCTTAGCAACGGACTTACCTATTTTATACGCGAAAATAAAAAGCCCGAAAAGAAGGTTGAGTTACGACTGGTCGTAAAAGTGGGCTCCATTATGGAAGACGACGACCAGCAGGGGTTGGCTCATATGGCCGAGCACATGGCCTTTAATGGTACTCGCAATTTTAAGAAGAACGACATTGTTTCGTATCTGCAAAATATCGGTGTAGAATTCGGCAATGACTTGAACGCCTACACCAGTTTTGACGAAACGGTTTACATACTGCCTATCCCTACCGATCAGTCCGGTAATCTTGAAAAGGGATTTCAGATCTTGGAAGATTGGGCCCACCAGGTTACCTATCTGGATGAGGATATCAACAGCGAGCGTGCCATTATTTTAGAGGAAAGCCGTTTGGGAAAAAGCGGAGATGAGCGCATGTTCAAAAAGGTATATCCTGAATTATTCAAAGGGTCAAAATATGCCAGCCGCTTGCCTATTGGGGTCGATAGCATCATCCAGCATTTTCCTACCGATGCCATTCGTCGGTTTTACAAAGATTGGTACCGGCCCGATCTGATGGCGGTGGTAGTTGTAGGGGACATCTCTAAAGAGGAGGCCCTTCGCTATATCAACAAACATTTTGCCGGACTTGCCATGCCAGCATCGGTTCGCGAAAGAACGTACGCGAGTGTTCCTGCCTATGCGGCCAGTAAAGCCATGGTGGTAACCGACAAAGAGGCCACTGGTTACGAGTTCAGCATCAATTATCCGGCGCGTACCATTACACCCAGCCGTACGGTTGGAGAGTATCGAAACGATCTGATCAGAAACATCTATGTTTCTATTCTTAATAATCGTTTCAGAGAGCTGACACAAAAAGCCGATCCACCGTTTGTGTTTGCCGGAGTCGGCTTTAACGGTTATGCAAAATTTCATGAATCCTTTAGCATAAATGGGTCTACCGGCACGCAAGATGTCAGCAAGGGGATCAATGCCGCGTTAGTAGAGATCGAGCGGGTTAAACGGTTTGGCTTTACGGAAGCAGAACTGGAGCGTGCTAAAAAAAATACGCTCTCGTTTTATGAGCGTCTGTGGAATAATCGAGACAAGACCGAATCAGCTAACTATGCCGACGAATACATCCGTCATTTTACCGACGAGGAATGCGTACCTGGTATTGATACAGAATATGAGTATGTAAAAGCAATGCTGCCCGGCATTAAATTGAACGAGGTCAATGCGCTTACCGATCTGTATCGAAATAGTCAGCATTTGTTTTCGTATGTAACCGGTCCGGACAAAGACGACAAGCAACTACTTCCGGCCGAATCGGCCTTGTTGTCGATGGTCACCGTTTCTCGCGCTAACGATACTAGTATTAAACCCTACGAAGAAAAGGCCATTGCTGCTAATTTACTGAGCAGCGCTCCTCGCTCCGGTAAAGTAACTAGTACTAAGAAGAATACTACACTGGGCACTACCGAGTTGGTGCTGTCGAATGGCGTAACTGTAACGTTAAAGCCTACCGATTTTAAGGACGATCAGATCTTACTATCGGCTACGCGCTATGGAGGACTCAGCAACTACGATGTAAAAGATAAGTTTAGTGCCGAGAATGCAGCCATGATGGTAGGTGCCATGGGGTATGGCGAATTTAGCCCAACAGATATGCGCAAGGCGATGGCCGGAAAGTCGGTGACCCTCAATCCGACGATCTCGCAGTACAACTCAGGTTTCTCAGGAACTAGTAGTAAGAAAGATCTGGAGACCATGTTTCAATTGTTGCATCTGGCCGTATTGGAGCCTCGCAAAGACAGTGCGCTGTACCGTTCTGTCGTTACCAGAAACAAGGCACAGGTGGCGATGTTGAGCGCGAATCCACAGATCGCATTTATCGATACACTCTATAAAGTTTTGTATGAGAATAATCCCTTGGCCCCAACCGCTGTTCCCAAGGCCGAGAACTTCGATAAGATCGATCTGGATCGGTCGCTGGCCATTTACCGCGAACGATTAGGCAACGTAGCCGGTTTACATATGGTGCTTGTCGGCAGCTTTGATGAAAAAGAAATGATCGCGCTGCTCGAAAAATATGTAGCGGGTCTACCGGCTTCTGGCAAGGCCTCTTTTACCGACAACAAGGTTCGTCCCTTTAGTGGCGTCAACAACTTTAGGTATAAGAAAGGGAAAGAGGATAAGAGTTTGATCTTGGGTATCTATCATGGAGAGGTTCCTTACACGGAGGCCACCGCGTTGCAATTGGCCGGACTCAGCGAGGTCATGAACATTACAATTATCGAAGAAATGAGAGAGAAGATCCAGGGGATCTATGGAGGTGGCACCAATATAGAAGTAAGCAAACTCCCTGTGGGCAGCTATCAGTTTGTACTGCAACTGCCTTGCGGTCCGGCTAAGGTCGACACATTAATTAGCTCCTTTACTTCTCAATTACAGTCACTCGCCACCAATGGTGTTGATACCAGCTACATCTTTAAGGTCAAGAAGGCGTGGATCGAGAAACACCGTGAGGATATCAAGAAAAATGAATTCTGGTTAGGCGCTCTTCAAGATATACACCTTGGCGAACGATCTGCAGAGTATGTAGTCAATGCCGAAAAATATTACAATGCATTTTCTGTGTCAGATGTAAAAAAGGCCGCTTCTATTTTGCAAAAATCAAAAGGTCGTATGCTGGCCATTCAAATGCCGGAGGCGCCCAAAGCAGCAAGTCCTGAAAAATCGGATAAAAAGGGATTTTAGTTGTAATATAGTTGCATGAATGGCACATCTTCCTCTAAGGGATTGGTCGGCATCATTGCAGCTTCTTCTGTTGGTACGCTTATTGAGTGGTACGACTTCTACATCTTTGGAAGTTTAGCCGTAGTGATCGCTACCAAGTTTTTTCCGCAGGGAGACCCTACGGTGGCTTTGCTTTCTACGTTGGCGACCTTTGGTGCCGGATTTGTGGTACGTCCATTTGGAGCGATCGTCTTTGGACGATTAGGCGATCTGGCCGGTCGTAAGTTTACATTTTTACTGACGTTGGTGCTAATGGGGCTCTCGACATTTGCCATTGGATGTGTGCCTGGATTTGCGACTATTGGATATTGGGCGCCTGTTCTTGTTTTATTATTACGTTTATTACAAGGTCTTGCTTTGGGAGGAGAGTATGGCGGAGCCGCTACCTATGTGGCAGAGCACGCTCCACCGAATGCGCGTGGCTTTTGGACTTCGTGGATACAAACTACCGCTACCGTTGGTTTATTTCTTTCACTTGCTGTTATCATTACGGTCAAGCAGTCTATGTCTGTCGAAGATTTTACAGCGTGGGGTTGGCGTATTCCATTCTGGATTTCGATAGTAATGGTAGGCGTTTCTATCATTATACGCCTGCGTATGCAGGAGTCTCCTTTGTTTGCGCGCCTTAAGGAGTCGGGGCAGCTCTCTACCAATCCACTACGTGAAAGTTTTGGCAAGCGACTTAATCTAAAATTTGTACTACTTGCTTTGTTCGGCGCCACCATGGGGCAGGGAGTAGTATGGTACACCGGACAGTTCTATGCCCTAAGCTTTATTCAAAATACCTTGCATGTAGAGTTGGCACAGGCCAGTCAGTTAATAATGTGGTCTCTCTTGTTGGGCACACCATTCTTTATTTTCTTCGGATGGCTCTCGGATAGAATCGGTAGAAAATGGATCATGCTGTCCGGAATGCTGCTGGCCATTATTCTTTACCGACCACTTTACACGGCGATGTACGAAATAGGCATGTCGGGTGAACATACCGTGGTTGCGGCAAAAGGAGCCATTGAAACTATTTTGCTTTCGGAAAAAGTGTTTTGGCAATTGGTGGGATTGGTCTTTATTCAAGTGGTACTGGTGACCATGGTGTATGGTCCGATCGCTGCCTTTTTGGTCGAGCTTTTTCCTACTCGCATCCGGTATACCTCCATGTCGTTGCCCTATCATGTGGGCAATGGTATTTTTGGAGGCATGCTTCCGCTCGTGGCCACCTATTTGACCAGTCGGGCTGCGCGTGCCAACGAACTAGCCACACAAGCCGGCCTTCCGCTTCCTTATGATAAACCTTATCTCGAAGGTCTTTGGTACCCCATAGCAATAGCCGCTGTATGTTTTGTGGTTGGCGCCTTGTTCATAAATGGTAAGGATAATCGTATCGACGATTAGACGGCCGCGGGCACAGCGAGTGTTATATGCCTGCACCTTTTGATTGGCTGGGTCTTTAGGGTCGTTCGCTATCTTAATTACGATATTTTTGTAGGTATGAACCCATGGATAGATCGGTACATGCAGGTATTGGAGCGAGTGGGCAGTCGCTACTTTATTATAGCCGGCATCGCCTTTTTTGTGTTTTACGTATTGCTTCGTTCACGGATGGCCCCTAAAAAGATTCAACGGGCTTTTCCTGCGTTACGTGATTATCGCCGAGAGATCTTGTACTCCGTGGGCACAATACTGATCTTTGGGTTTATCCCCTTGCTGTTCATTTTTAATCCGACGGTTCGTCCGTACACTACTTTATACGATACGATCGCCGAACGAGGCTGGTGGTACTATGTCGGAATCTTTCCTGTCATGTTCCTGATGCATGACACCTATTTTTATTGGACGCACCGGCTTATGCATCATCCTCGCTTATTCCGTTATTTTCATTTGGTGCATCACCAGTCAACCAACCCTTCTCCGTGGGCAGCCTATGCGTTTCATCCGCTCGAAGCGATCGTTGAAGTGGGTATATTCGTCGTTTTTCTTTTTACCATTCCAATCCACACTACCCATATCGTTTTATTTTTTCTTTTATCGATCATCTATAATGTTTATGGTCATCTCGGCTGGGAACTATACCCCAAGGGTTTTAATACTAGTCGTATCGGTCGTTGGATCAACACCTCGGTAAGTCATAATCAACATCATAAATATTTTAAAGGCAACTACGGGCTATATTTTTTATTTTGGGATCGCTGGATGAATACGTTGCGTGTCGAGTACGATGAGGCCTTTGAAAAGGCTACTACCGCAGATGCAGCCACTGGTTCGTAAGTAAACTAAATTCAAGGAATGGCCTCTTCTTTATTACGCGATCAATTCTTACTTCGCCCTGATATTACCTATTTGAACTTTGGTTCCTTCGGCGCCTGTCCCCGTCCTGTATTTGAACGGTATCAGCAGTTTCAATTGGAGTTGGAGCAAGGCCCCGTGCAGTTTATTACCAACACTGGTTTACAGTATGTAGAGAAAGCCCGAAAGGCCTTGGGAGACTATCTGGATGCTGATGTGGACGATCTGGTATTCGTCACCAATCCTTCGTATGCGGTCAATATTATCGCCAAAAGTTTTGCGCTGCGTGCAGGGGATGAGGTGCTAACAACCGAGTGGGAGTACGGCGCTTGCGATCGTACTTGGCAATATTATTGTGATAAGGTGGGAGCGCGCTATGTAAAGCAACCCATACGCTTACCCTTGCTAAGCCAGGAAGATTTTGTAGAGCAATTGATGGCCGGGGTGACTTCAAAAACCAAGCTTATTTTTCTAAGCCATATTACCAGCTCTACCGCTATTCGATTTCCGGTAGAGAAAGTGGTGGCCGCGGCCAAACAACGTGGTATTATGACTTTTATAGATGGCGCCCATGCCCCGGCACAGGTACCGCTTAGTTTACGCACCCTCGATGCTGATATCTATACCGGCGCTTGTCACAAGTGGATGATGACGCCCAAGGGGAGCAGCTTTCTGTATGTGCGCAAAGAGCACCAGCATTTATTTGATCCATTGGTCATCAGCTGGGGATACAAGGCCGATAAACCTTCTCACTCGTTATTTTTAGATTATCACCAGCAGCAGGGTACGCGCGACTTCTCTGCTTTTTGCTGTATTCCGGCCGCGATTGAGTTTATGAAGGAGCATAAATGGGAAGAGGTTGCTGCCCATTGCCGGCAACTGGTGTTGAGTAATGCCATGCGGTTCTGTAATCTTTTAGACGCAGAGCCACTGTTACCGCTCGATGATTTTTTTGTGAGACAGCTATTTAGCATTCCCATTCGAACTAACGAGCCCGAGCAGCTCAAGGCCCGGTTATTTAATGATTATAAAATAGAGATACCGGTAATGCGTCACGGCGACCGGGTGTTTATTCGATATTCCATCCAGGCATTCAATAGTCAGGCAGATCTGGATCGGTTGGCCGAGGCCCTTAAGAAATTGCGTTGACCAGCTCGCAGAACTCCGCGCACTGCGTGGTTACCCCTCCTGCGCTGTGACTCCATATAGTGCACTCCACCTTATCGTATCCTACCAGCATGTCGGGGTGATGATCCATTTCTTCAGCGATCGCAGCTACAATATTCACGAACTCAATGGTCTTAGCATAGCTTTCGAAACGAAACAAGCGAACGAATTTGCCCTCTTTTAGTTGCCAGTGCAGCGGAGCGGGTATTGACATTGTCTTAAAATTTAGTTAAAGGTAGCTATCTCGTAATCCTTACATATAAGCTTTTTTTCGTACCTGATGATACAAAAAAACAATTATTATAGATAAGTCGCTAAAAACCAATAAATTAAAAATTTTATTATCAAAATGTTAATGAAATATAAAAATCCTGCCCTATATTTAATTTCTGAAATCACACCAACTTTAACCCTTTTACAATGAGCAAGAATCTATCGTTGCTTTTCATCTGCCTTTTTATGGGTGGCTTGTTGTCTGCACAACAAGTTGTTACCGGTAAGGTTATTGATGAAAAGGGAGCACCCGTTTCAGGTGTCTCCATTGTACAGAAAAACAATCGGAAGAATGGTACCTCAACAGATGCGCAGGGTAACTACTCGCTGTCTGTTCCCAATGCGGGTACTGTGCTGGTCTTTTCTAGTGTTGGCTTTGCCGCACAAGAATTAACGGCCGGTAATGCTGCCAAGGTAACTATGGCCGCCTCTGCCGAGACCATCTCCGAAGTAGTAGTAACCTCACTGGGTATCAAGCGTGAGAAAAAAGCGCTTGGTTATTCGGTAGCCACTGTCGACAAAAAGCAGCTGGAGCTTCGCCCCGAAGGCGACCCTATGCGTTTGTTGCAGGGTAAGGCCCCCGGGGTAAACATTCTTAATAGTAGTGGTATCTCCGGATCGGGAACCAACATCACCATTCGTGGTGTGTCTACCATCAGCGGTAATTCACAGCCGCTGTTCGTTGTAGACGGAGTTCCTTTCGATGGATCTACCAACACTCAAGGAAGCTTCCTTTACGGTAACCAAACCGGAAGCCGCTTCTTTGATATCGATCCTAATAATATCGAAAGCATCAACGTATTGAAAGGTTTGAGTGCAACAACCCAGTACGGTTCTTTGGGCCGTAACGGGGTGGTTCTGATCACTACCAAGAACGGTGGTGTTCAGAGAACCGGTCGTAAGAAGACCGAGATCACTGTTAACCAATCTGTATTTACCAACGAAGTTGCCAACTTACCAGAGTACACAACTAAATATGGTAACGGATTTAACAATGCGATCGGTAACTTCTTCAGTAACTGGGCTTCTATCCCCTTCAGCAATCCTCCCATGCAGCTGCCTCACCCCTACGACAGACCTGCATTGCGCGGAGCCTTCCCTGAACTGGTAGGTGCCAAGTATGATTTCAAATTCTACCCTTCTGTAAAGGATTTCTTCAGAACCGGTATCATCAGCAACACAGGTATCAACATCAATGGTGGTGGTCCCGGTGCTGCATTCAATGCTAACTTCTCTACTCTTAACGATAAAGGATTTACTCCCGGTAACGATGTAGTGAGAAACACATTTGGGGTGGGTGGTACAGCTAAGTTGACCAACAACTTTACGCTGACCTCTTCTATCAACTTTGTAACTACCGATTTTAAAACACCTCCTACTGCTAGTAGTACAGGTAGTGGTTCCGACAATGGTGTATCTGTGTTCGGAGACCTTATCTATACGCCTACTTCAGTAGACCTGATGAACTGGCCTTATCAGAATCCTGCCGATGGTTCTTCTGTATACTATCGTGCCGGTAATGATATTACCAACCCTCGTTGGACAGTGGCTAACTCTCGCGTAAGGCAAGTTACCAACCGTGCTTATGGTAATATTCAATTGCGTTACGACCTGGCCAAGAACTTCAACTTGAGCTATAAGGTTGGTTTCGATAATTATGCCGAGCAACACGTTCACGAGCACAACAAAGGTGCTGCCGAGTTTCCGCTTGGATTCTACCGCACTACCTCTGTGAACCGTGCTATTTGGGACCACTCTCTGTTGGCCAGCTACAATCGTCGTTTGAATGATGATTTTACCCTGAACGTCGAGGCGGGTGCCAATGCTTATATCAATAATTACAAGCAATTTGGTCAGTTCAGCTCTCAGCAGCTGGTATTTGACCTCTTTGACCACTCTAACTTTATTGTACAGAACAAAGTCGGAGACTCCGGTAGCGACCTCGACTACATCGTTGAGCAAATGCTGCTGGGTGCCTTCGGATTTGCCTCAGTGGGTTATAAGGATTATCTCTACCTGAACGTGGGAGCCAGAAATGACTGGTCTTCTAAGTTCGAGTCAGAGAACAGAAGCATGTTGTATCCTAACGTAACAGCTTCGTTCATCCCCAGCCAGGCTATCGATGCCTTGCGTAACAGCAAAGTGGTAAACTATCTGAAGGTTCGCGCCGGTTACTCTACTAGTGCCTCTTTCGGAGATGCTTACCAGACCCGTGCTGTACTTGGTATTCAAGCTAACCGTTTCGTAACGCAGCAGGGAACCGTGGTTAACTCCAACACCCTGGGTGGTCGTCGTCCTAACCCAACACTTCTTCCTGAGTTGTCTAAAGAACTCGAGGTGGGTATCGAAGGACGTTTGATCAACAACCGCGTTAACGTAGACCTTACTTTATATCGCCGTGTTAACCCTAACCAGATCCTCGATAAGGACCTCGATCCTGCTTCTGGATACACTGTACAAAGTATCAATGCCGCTACCGTTGAGAACAAGGGTATTGAGCTGGGACTGGGTGTAACCCTGGTACGTAAAAAAGATCTGGTGTGGGATGTAAACACCAACTTTACCATGAACCGCAACCGTGCCTACGATTTTCCTGCTGAGATTCAGCAGATCGGTCTGGCCGGATATAGCGACCTCGGTGTATTTGCCTTCCCCAACAGACCTCTTGGTTTGTTATATGGATCTAAAGTGGCTCGTGACCCCAACAAAGGAAACCAGCCTATCGTAGGACCTGATGGTAACTATATCGTTGATCCCACACTCGGTGTGATCGGTGATGTGAATCCTGATTTCCAAATGAGCGGTATCACTAACTTCTCTTACAAGGGCTTTAGCCTGCGTGCCCAAGTTGATTACTCTCGCGGTGGTGACATCTTTGCCATGACGCCGCTGATCCTCCTTTCTCGTGGTGTAACCAAAGACACAGAGATCGATCGTCAGCAAATGTGGGTAATCCCCGG
>CANGTM010000039.1 GCA_947456825.1 Chitinophagaceae bacterium | reverse complement strand
TTGGCACTGGCAAACACATTCAGCTTGTTCTGTCTGATATTGACATCTCCTCCCATTCCTACACGGGCCCTTGAGTCAATATTGCTACGAAAACTACCGCTGTATCCAACTCGCTTGTTCTTCTTTAAAATGATGTTCAGGATGCCTGCTGTTCCTCCCGAGGCATCGAATTTGGCCGATGGATTGGTGATGATCTCTACCGACTCAATGGCATCGGCAGGAATTTGTTCGAGGGTCAGTACGGTCGGTCTGCCATCGACGAATAGTTGCGGCGTATTGTTTCTCATGGTAATATTACCATCTATGTCAACGTTGATCGAGGGCACGTTTCGCATGACATCCACGGCTGTTCCACCTGCGGACACTATGTTCTTGTCTACCCCGAATACTTTTCGGTCTATACCCAGTTTTAGGCCTGAAGTGCCGGAACTTACGGTTACATTTTCCAGTGTTTTTTCGGCGATACTGATCTTGATGTTACCCAGATCTTTATCGAGTGCAGATAGCATGGTCGAAAAATCCGCGTTGCCGCCTTGTGGCATTTTAATATCGAATCCTATGGTCTGTTCGTAGGTGGTATAGCCCACTACATTGATCCGTAATTTGAATTGCCCAAATGCGGGAATGTTCTCAAGACGAAATTCTCCATTGGCTTTTGTTAGCATCCCAGCGATCACCTGGTCTTTTCTTTTTTTGGTAACCGTGTCTAATTTGTTTTGTAAGAGTTGCACAGAAGCGTACTCAATTGGTTTTCCGCTGGCGGCCTCTAGTACTTTACCATAAAAGTTTCCATTCAATTGGGGTCTGGCTGCACCGGAGGTATTGCCACGGTTCATGCCCATGGGGGGCTGAGAAAGTGCAAAAAGTGAGGGAATAAGTGTCAAAAAAAGAACGTAGAAATATTTCATGTAAGGATTTTGCGTTTAGACGAAAAACTGTATTTAAACCTCTGGATGTCAGGCATTTTAGTGCCAACGGTTAATAACAAGTATGAGTGGAAAATGTTCAATTGGCCCAAGCGGTGATCAACACTTGAATCAGCCCGATCAGCAGTCCGATGACGGCGCCAACCCATTCTACAAAGCGGAACTCCTTGGCCATGATCTGGTAAAGCAGTTCCTCTAGTCTGTCAGATGAGAAATGGGCTACCTTTTGAGTGATGATGGCCTCGAGATCCAAATCGTCTTTCAGCTGTCCGGCATACGATCTCATGACCGGAGGAAGCAGGCTTTCGATCTCCTGCATGAACGTGCTTTTTAAACGAGTAATGGTCTTATCTCCAATGAACATGCTGATCATGGGTAGTTGCTCGCTTAGGCGCTCTTTGAGAAATGTGTCGATGTGGGCCTCGATCAGGGGCATCATCTTTTGAATATTACCTGGCTCGCTGATCTTTTTTTCTATGTCGGAAAAAGACAGGAATTCGCCACTTACCAATTTGCCCAGTTTTTGGGCGAACTGGGTTTGGTTCTTTGGAAAGATCCCCTGAATGGTGATCCCCAGAATCCGCAAGGGTTTGCGGGGGTGAAAGAGCATTTTGATGGCGATCCAATTGGTGATCCAGCCAATGAAGCCAGAGATCAAGATCAAAAAAACCTGCCAGTACTGCATAATTAACTAATAATACAAGACCCCGCCGATTCGACGGGGTCTTTGGGGTGGCTAACCGGGCTCGAACCGGCGACCCTCAGAACCACAATCTGATGCTCTAACCAACTGAGCTATAACCACCGTAATCAACCAAAATACCGCCGTAGAGGCCTTTCGGTTAAAGAATTGCAAAGGTAAGCAACTTTCGCAGAAGCCAAAAAAACACCCGTCAATTTATACTATTTTTGATACCCATGTATCTCTCTTTAAAATACTGGTTGAATATGAAGCGAATACCGATTTTGATCTTATTGTTGGCCGGCTTGGGTTATCTGACACTGCATGCTGTGGGAAAGAAAGGACCGGCAGATCCTCCCGGTAAATACGAAAAGATCATGGTATTGATCGGACGCATGTTAGAGGAAGGGCATTTTAGTCCACAACCCATCAATGACGTGTTCTCGCAAAAAATATTCAAGCGCTACTTCGAGGAGCTGGATCCCGAGAAAAATATATTGCTTAGCGCCGACATCGACAATCTGCGCGTCTATGAAAATACGATCGACGAAGAATTAAAAGGAGCCTCGGTGGTGTTCTTTAAAAAAGCGGCGGCCATTTTTGACGTACGGATGGAGGAAGCCGCCGCCATCTCGAAGGATTTTTTGGCCAAGCCATTTGATTTTTCGATAAAAGAGCAGGCGGAGTTGGATGCCGAAAAACTTCCGTTTCCATCTACCGCTGCTGAACGGAAGGAGCGTTGGAGGCGCAAGTTGAAGTTCATGACCCTCGAACGCTATGCTGATGCACTCGAGCTTCGTACCAACAATAAATCCAAGGAAGGCTTTGTGTTCAAGGCCGATTCGACGCTGGAAAGAGAGTCCCGCGAAAAGGTAAGTAAGCTAATGGATCGTGCCTTCGAAAGATGGCGTCTCAAGTTCAATCAAGATGACAAGTTCAACTTACTGGTCAATACGATCACCACTGCCATGGATCCGCATACGGAGTTCATGCCTCCCGTCGATAAACGCTATTTTGACGAAGAGATGAGTGGTGAGTTCTTTGGCATTGGTGCCATGCTTCAGTACGATGACGGAAATATCAAGATCACCAGCGTAGTTACGGGTAGTCCTGCGTACAAGTCAGGTCAGATTCAGTCAGGAGATATCATAATAAAAGTGGGGCAGGGAAAGGAGGAGCCGGTCGATCTTACAGGATTCATGACAACGGATGCCGTAAAACTGATTCGCGGAAAGAAGAATACAGAGGTACGCCTGACCATTCGCAAACCGGCGGGTGATGTTAAAGAGGTCGCCATGATTCGAGAGAAGATCGTGCAAGATGAGGGGTATGCGCGTAGTGCTTTGCTTAAGGAAGGTGATGCCAAGATCGGATATATTTTTCTGCCCGATTTCTACGCCAATTTTGATGACCCCAAGGGAAGGCGTTGCTACACCGATGTGGCCAAAGAAGTCGAAAAACTAAAGAAAGAGGGGGTGGCTGCTATTATTCTAGATCTGCGTAACAATGGAGGTGGCTCACTTTACGACGTAGTACAGATGGCGGGGTTATTTATCCCGGAGGGCCCCATTGTTCAAGTCAAAGACCGGGATCGACAGGCTAGTGTGCTTAGTGACCGTGATCGTTCTGTTCTTTATGATGGCCCCCTGGTAGTTATGGTCAATGAGTTCAGCGCCTCAGCCTCTGAGATCTTTGCAGCTGCCATGCAGGATTACGGCAGGGCACTGGTCATTGGCAGTAGCTCCACATTTGGAAAGGGTACCGTACAGCGCAGTATAGGGCTCGATCCGGTCTATGGGTTTTCGTCCACGAGTGACGAGCTAGGTTCCGTAAAACTGACGCTTCAGAAATTCTATAGGGTAACAGGGGCCTCTACTCAGCTGCGTGGCGTTGAAGCCGATATTGTGATCCCGGACAATTATGAGTATATGAAGCTGCGCGAAAAGGATACGCCCTCGGCGTTGCCCTGGGACCAGATCTCCAAGACCAGTTTTATAACCTGGACACCCGGCTTCGATCATGAGGTAGTCAAAAAAATGGGCGAAAAGCGATTGGCACAGGACTCTACTTTTATTCTAATCGGGCAAACTGCCCACTGGTTATCCGAGCAAAACGATAAAAAATATCCCTTGCTGCTAGGGGATTACCAGCAAGAACAAGAGAAGGTAAAGGCTAATGTCAAGAAGCTAGAAAAGCTGCAGCAGCTTCGTACTCCTTTGATTGTATTTCCTCTTACCGGAGAAGAAAATAAATATGCACCCGACACTGCCAAGCAGGAACGCTTTAATAGCTGGATCGGTAATCTCAAAAAAGATATTTACCTCGATCAAGGGGTCAAGGTCGTAAAGGATATCCTCAGCATCAAACGCTCTGTGGCTATCACTTATTGATTGCGGTTAATGCAGTTGAGGTCTTCAAAGGCGATCTCCAGTCGTTTGCTGAAGGCTTCTTCGCCTTTGCGTAACCATACCCGAGGGTCATAGTATTTTTTGTTGGGTTTTTCCTCTCCCTCGGGATTCCCCAGTTGCCCTTGCAAGTAGGCTTCGTTTTTTTTGTAATTGGTTAGCACGCCTTCCCAGAATGCCCATTGAAGATCGGTGTCGATATTCATTTTGATGGCTCCATAGCCTATAGCTTCCCGAATCTGGTGCTGAGGCGAGCCACTTCCGCCATGAAAAACAAAGTAGACGGGCTTGGGCCCTGTATTCAATTGCGTTTCAATATATCGCTGGCTATTGTTTAGTATCTCCGGTCTTAATTCTACGTTACCGGGCTTATAAACGCCATGTACGTTTCCAAAGGCAGCAGCAACGGTAAACAGGTCACCTACCTGGCGCAATTCTTTAAAAGCATAGGCTACATCTTCGGGCTGCGTATATAGCTTTGAATTTTCCACGTCCGAGTTATCGACGCCATCCTCTTCGCCGCCCGTAACGCCCAGCTCGATCTCGATACTCATGCCCAGGGGCTTCATTCTTTTGTAATACTGAACAGAGGTGCCGATATTCTCTTCGATGGGTTCCTCGCTTAGATCAAGCATATGAGAACTGAACAAGGGTTGTTTTTTTTCTTTAAAAAATTGTTCGCCAGCATCAAGCAGACCACTGATCCAGGGAAGCCATTTTTTAGCTGCGTGATCGGTATGCAGCACTACCGGCACTCCGTAGTATTTTGCGATATTGTGGATATGCAAGGCACCTGATATGCCCCCTTGGATATTTGCCTGCAACTGATCGTTTGGCATTCCTTTTCCTGCAATGAATTGGGCTCCGCCATTGGAGAATTGGATGATAACGGGAGAGTTGACCTTAGCGGCTGTTTCAAGGGTAGCATTGATGCTATTGGTGCCGATCGTATTGACAGCCGGCAGGGCAAATTGATTGTCTTTCGCATCTTGATAAAGAGCTGCGAGTTCTTCTCCAAAAAGTACACCTGCTGAGTATTTTTTCATGGTATTCGTTTTTTGTTCGTTATGGTCGGTTGATAAAAATTGTATGCCGCTTAATTGCCCAAAGCGGCTATTACATCATATTTCGTGATGATATGGTAACTGCCGGCCTCGTCTTTCGCCATCACCGCTCCGTTTTCCTTGGTAATGTACAACCGGAGTTTTTCGGCTGGTGTATCAAAGGCAGCGACGGGAAAGGCCGGCTCAACTACAGTGGTCACGGTGGCGGTCTTAAGCCCCGGGTCGTCAAAGATCTTTTTGAAAAGCCCTTGCTGGCTGATCGAGCCGACAGGCTCGCCGTCATGCATTATCGGTATCTGCTCAATATCATATTTTTTCATCAGCTCTACGCAATCTGCTACCGTGTGCTCGGGGGCTGCGCTAATGAGTTTTTTAGCCCCCCTTGCGCTCACTATGTCACGGATGGTCTTTACGTCCAAAAAGCCCCTTTCCATCATCCATTGGTCATTGTAGATCTTACCTACGTATCGGCTGCCATGATCATGCAGAATGCAAACCACCAGATCATCCTTTTTTAAGTTAGCTTTTAGCTGAAGCAGTCCCTGCAGGCAACTACCAGCGCTGTAACCGCAAAAAAGACCTTCCTCTTTGGCAAGTTTTCTGGCCATCACGGCGCCATCACGATCGGTGACCTGCTCAAAATGATCGATGAAGCGCATATCGTAATTCTTTGGTACGAAGTCTTCGCCAAAGCCTTCGCTGATGTAAGGCTTCACCTCGTTCATATCGATCTCGCCAGTACGAAAATATTTGGTCAGCAGCGATCCGTAGACGTCAATGGCCCAGATTTTTATATTGGGGTTCTGTTCTTTCAGGTACATTGCCGTTCCGGTAATGGTGCCTCCTGTACCCGCCGTGCACACAAGGTGCGTGATCTTACCGTCGGTCTGCCGCCATATCTCCGGGCCTGTGGTTTCGTAGTGCGCCTGCCGATTGGCCAAGTTATCATATTGGTTCATATGACAAGAGTTGGGTATCTCTCTGGCCAGACGGGCCGCCACGCTGTAATAGCTGCGGGGATCTTCGGGGAGTACATTTGTTGGGCATACGATCACTTCGGCTCCAACGGCTTTAAGTATGTCTGCTTTTTCTTTGGACTGTTTATCGGTGGTCACAAAGATGCATTTATAACCTTTGACTACCGCAGCCAGGGCTAGTCCCATACCCGTATTGCCACTGGTGCCCTCTATGATGGTACCACCGGGTTTGAGTCGACCGTCTTGCTCTGCCACTTCGACCATCTTAAGTGCCATCCGGTCTTTTATCGAATTGCCTGGGTTAAAATAATCCACTTTGGCCAGCACCGGACAAACAACGTCTTTGGCCAGTTTATTGATTCTGATGAGCGGTGTATTACCGATCGTTTCCAGAATATTGTTTTTGATATCCATAGCAACTCCAGTTTATCGAGATGATTTATTTAGCGCCTTTTCTACAACAGGGTCTTGCTGGTTGACGATCTGGTAGTACCCATTGTTTCCAAAGCGGTAGCGCGCCAGTCTGGCCATTGGGTAAATCATAATTTCGGCACTCAGTGCTCCTCCTTGGGGTACGGAACTTTTCCATTCACGCGAAAATTGGTCAAGTAGTGTTTTCTTTTTTAACATGGCCTCGGGTGAATCGAGTGCTTTGATCTCATTTCTATGCCTGGTATAAAACTCAAGTGTAAAATCTTCTAGTAAACTGCCACTGGTCAATAGGAGCCATTCCCTGCTATCGGGGTTAAAACGAGGGCCTACGATTACATGAGGATTGATGCCCACGCCACCATAGAGCGTGTCGCCACACGAGGTAAAGAATCTTTTTTGTTCCCTGATCTTGTTGGTGTCCTGATCCTCAACTTGTAAAGGGTGCAACGATCTGTTCACAGCCGCTTCGTGATAGGCCTCGTTTCCTTCTTGATACGAGCGCTGAATACTTCTCCCCAAGGGGCTGTAATACCGCGCAACGGTAAGCCGAATAGCCGATCGATTGCTCAGTTCGAATTGTTCTTGTACGAGCCCTTTTCCAAAGGTTGGCATTCCCACCACGGTGGCTCTGCACCAATCTTGCAAGGCGCCTGTCAGGACTTCGCTGGCACTCGCGGAGTTCTCGTCTACCAACACCATTAATTTTCCTTTTTCAAATAGACCGGGTCTTTTACTGCGGTATTCTTTTTTAGGGTAGTGAGCGCCTTTTGTATACACGATCAATTTGTCGGCATCCAAAAATTCATCGGCCATATCGACCGCTTCGTTCATAAAACCGCCTCCGTTACCGCGTAAGTCCAAGACTAGTTGAAGCATTCCTTTTTGAAGCAATTCCTCGAGGGCTGCCATAAACTCTTCATAGCTGTTTTCGGAGAAGCGGTTTAGTTTGATGTATCCGGTGGTGTCGTCAATCAGATATGAAGCGTCTACAGCTGGTAGTGGGATCTCTCCGCGAAGGATCGTTTTTTCGATCTTCTTTCCATCTCTTACCAACGCAAGAGTGATCTTGGATCGTTTGGGTCCCCTGATCAATTCTTTGACACGGTCGGCCGAAAGGTCTTTTTGCAACAAAGAGGAGTCGCCTGCTTTTATAATACGATCACCGGGCTCCAGCCCGGCTTTACTGCTGGGTCCGTTTGGAATTACGTGAGTGATGACGACAGAGTCCTTTCGCACTGTAAATTCCACGCCGATACCCTCGAAATTACCGGAGAGTTCTTCATTGGCAGCCTGTAAAGCTTGGGGAGCTAAGTAGACCGAGTGGGGGTCGAGGTGATCCATTAATTGTTCAATGGAAAGTTGCTCTATGCTGTCGATCTTTAGGGTATCCACGTAGTGGAGTCGCATTAGATCGAGGGTCTCTTGCAGTGCACTTCCCTTATTTTTTTGAAATAGTCCGAGTCCCGATTTGAGCGTAAGTCGATGTCCCAGCCACATACCTGCTATAAGCACGCCTGAAAAAAGCAGTGGAAGGGCCCAGTCCCATTTTTTATTGCTCATTATTGCGCTTATTCTGTAATTTGACGCAAATTACTGGATTTGAGGCTAAACCCTCTCCGTACTTATTAAGATTTCTATATGGCAGTTGTTACATTGATTGCAGATAGCGGGGCTACGAAAACGGAGTGGTGTATACTGGAAAAAGGTAAGAAAAAAACCGTATTTACACAAGGGATCAGTCCTTACTTTCTTTCGACGGACCAGATCGTTACATTATTGAAAAGCGAATTATGGCCCTCGGTTCGCAACCGCGGAATTACAGATATCTTCTACTACGGAACCGGATGCGCCAACCCAGACAATGTGCGCTCGGTGAGAAAGGCGTTGAAACAGGTATTTCCGGAGGCAAGCGCGACAGTTACACACGATCTCATGGCCGCGGCCCGGGCTCTATGCGGAACGCAAAAAGGGATTGCCTGTATTTTGGGTACGGGATCCAATTCTTGTTATTACGATGGAAAGAAGATCGTTCGTAATAGTCCGGGACTAGGTTATGTGTTGGGAGATGAGGGGAGCGGAGCCTACCTTGGAAAGAAGGTTATCCAGTACTATCTCTATAACACCTTTGACGAGGACCTTCGGGCCCGCTTCGATGCCACCTTTGTTACAACGGCGCAAGAGATATTGGAAAATGTATACAAAAAGCCCTTACCCAACCGTTATCTGGCCGGCTACACTCGTTTTCTTGCCGAGAACCGTGGGCATTATATGATAGAAAACATCATCGAAGATGGGCTCAATGATTTCTTTTTTCAACACTTGTGCAAATACAAGGAGGTCTGGAAATACCCTGTTCATTTTACGGGTGGGGTAGCATTTGGATTTCGGGATATAATACAGCAACTTTGCCACGCTTACGAATTTGAACTCGGTCAGGTCCTGCAACATCCCATGCAGGGGCTTGTTCGTTATCACTCATAAAATCTGCCATGTCCTTCGAAAGAATTACAGAGCAATCCAGTTCATACCATCATCTCGAAAAGATGGCCGTATCAGAGTTGCTGATGCATATCAACAACGAGGATAACACGGTGGCCGCATCGGTCAAGAAAGCCATTCCGCAGATCGAAAAGCTCATCGAGGCCATTAGTGATAAGATGCTGATGGGAGGGCGTCTCTTTTATATTGGTGCGGGTACCAGTGGTCGGCTTGGGATCGTGGATGCCAGTGAGTGCCCACCCACGTTCGGTGTTCCTTACGGGCTGGTCATAGGGCTTATTGCCGGGGGCGAGAAGGCCATTACTACTGCGGTGGAGTTTGCAGAGGACAGTAAAGAGCAAGGTTGGAAAGATCTGCTCGAGTATGAGGTATCTGACCGCGATGTAGTGGTGGGCATTGCAGCCAGCGGCACGACGCCCTATGTGATCGGGGCACTGGAGACCTGCCGGCAGAAAGGAATCGTGACCGGTAGTATTTCATGCAATCCTGACTCCCCTGTAAGTGCCGCCGCCGATTTTCCTGTTGAGGTTGTGGTGGGGCCCGAATTTGTGACTGGCAGCACCCGTATGAAAAGCGGTACTGCCCAGAAATTAGTGTTAAATATGATCTCTACCGCTGTCATGATACAGTTAGGGCGTGTAGAGGACAATAAGATGGTCAATATGCAGCTTAGTAACGACAAGCTGGTAGATCGGGGTACCAAGATGCTGATGGAGAGATCGGGGCTTACCGACTATAGCGAGGCCAGGGAATTGCTGTTGAGCCAGGGGAGTGTTAAAAAGGCGCTTCAATTCTTGGAAAGAAAGTAAGAAGCAATGCACACGCTGGAGCCTTATTACAATTGGCAACATATTTACGTGAGCGAAGAAGATGCCCGCTCTCCATTCTATGGCAAGGTCTACTCAGAGTTCGAGTTTTCTCAAACCATCTACAATTATTATATCCATCCGCAATGGGATGAATTTGGAAGCCGCACCCTTTATTGCAAAGTGCTGCTCTCCGATTATGAGGAACGCTATGCGATCATTGAGTTGATGGGGGAGTGGAACGATGCCCTCGAGAATGACATCATGCTACTCAAGCGTGGGGTCTTGGAGCGATTTGCGGACGAATCTGTAGACAAGTTTATTTTGATAGCGGAGAACGTGCTTAATTTTCACAGCGATGGCGCAGATTATTACGAAGAGTTGTCCCAGGAGTTACAGGAGTCCGGTGGCTGGGCCGTTTGTTTAAATATGCCCATGCAGTCAGAAAATGAGTTTAAACAGGCAGGGCACCATCACTTTATAGAACTTTTTAATATACCTGAGTGGCGTTCGTACAGGCCTTTTCATTTGCTACGCAAAGTCGAAAGTTTACTCGGGCCTCGCCTGTTACGGTAGTCTATTTCACCGATCCGCTTTTTATATCAATCTTTTAACTGATTTTCGACTTTGCGGTGTTAATTTTGCACCACGAACGATTGCTGTAACGACCTTGGCAGTGCTAAATTTTTAAAATTTTATTCTGATGAAATGGTCTGATTTATTTACTTCTTCCGTAGGCAAAAAGTGGATAATGGGGCTTACTGGTATATTCCTGATCCTTTTTCTTGTCGTGCACGTAGGGCTCAACGCCTGCATCTTTGCTATGGATGGTGGTGTAATGTTCAACAAGGCAGCGCACTTTATGGGATCCAACGCCGTACCCCGTATTTTGGAGATCGGTCTTTTTGCCGGCATCATCCTTCACATGATACAAGGTTGGTTACTGGAGCTATCGAATCGCTCTGCCCGCAAAAAAGGATATGCAGTGCCAATGGGTAACAAAGGAAGTAAATGGTACAGTCGCAGTATGGGTTTGTTGGGTACCCTGCTGTTTTTATTTCTGGTGATGCACATCTCTCACTTTTGGGTGCCCAGCCGTATAACCGGACTAGATCCGGTCATGATCGATGGTAAAGAGTATCATGATCTTTATGGGGAAATGCTGCAGGTCTTTCAGGGCAATCTTTTGATCGTGGTTCTATATGTGCTGGGTTGTTTTGCCTTGGCCTGGCATTTGCTACACGGATTTCAAAGTGCTTTTCGCACGCTTGGTTTGACCAATGGTCGATATATCGCATTGGTAGAATCGGCCGGACTACTTTTCTCTATTCTCATTCCACTTGTCTTTGCGCTTATGCCTGTTTCGATGTACTTGGGCTGGATAAAATAATCTTTACGAAGAAACCTATCTAACTATGCTCGACTCTAAAATTCCATCGGGAACACTAGATCAAAAATGGACCTCTTATAAAGGTCATTGCAAGCTGGTTAATCCCGCCAATAAGCGAAAGCTCGAAGTGATCGTGGTGGGTACCGGATTGGCCGGAGCCTCTGCCGCCGCCTCGTTGGGCGAATTGGGATACCAGGTAAAAGCCTTCTGTTTTCAGGATTCTCCTCGCCGAGCGCACTCCATTGCGGCGCAAGGCGGCATAAATGCGGCTAAGAATTACCAAAATGACGGTGATTCGGTCTATAGACTTTTTTATGATACCATCAAGGGAGGAGACTACAGGGCTCGAGAGGCCAACGTGCATCGTCTGGCCGAGGTGAGTGTAAATATCATTGACCAATGTGTGGCCCAAGGTGTTCCCTTTGCCCGTGAATATGGCGGACTACTCAACAATCGTTCTTTCGGAGGCACACAGGTAAAACGAACATTTTACGCCGCTGGTCAAACAGGACAACAGTTATTGATAGGTGCTTACCAGGCCCTCGAGAGGCAAGTGGCGCTGGGTAACGTAACGATGCATACCCGCCATGAGATGCTCGATGTGGTTGTGATAGATGGTAAAGCCCGTGGCATCATTTGCCGCAATTTGGTAACGGGCGAGTTGGAGCGCCATTTCGGACATGCCGTATTGCTGTGTACGGGTGGCTATGGTAACGTATTCTATCTTTCGACCAATGCCATGGGTAGCAATGTTACCGCCGCTTGGAAAGCGCATAAAAAGGGAGCCTATTTTGCCAACCCTTGTTTTACACAAATTCATCCTACTTGTATTCCGGTAAGCGGCGATCACCAGTCGAAGCTGACCCTGATGTCGGAGTCGTTGCGTAACGATGGACGTATCTGGGTGCCAGCCAAGGCTGGCGACAAGCGTCCTGCCAACGATATTCCCGAAGAAGAAAGAGATTATTTTCTGGAGCGTCGCTATCCTGCCTTCGGTAATCTGGTGCCTCGCGACGTTGCCTCCCGTGCCGCAAAGGAGCGTTGTGATGCGGGCTATGGAGTGGGTACTACCGGACAGGCCGTCTACCTCGATTTCAAGTATAATCTTATCAACAAATACGGAAAAGCCGAGGCTAACAAGCAAGGCATCCAGCACCCCGATACCGATACGTTGATTCGCTTAGGTAAGGAGGTGGTCAAGGAAGAGTACGGAAATCTTTTTGATATGTACGAAAAGATCACCGGCGAAAATCCCTACGAAGTTCCCATGCGAATATACCCGGCCGTTCACTATACCATGGGTGGTCTCTGGGTCGATTACGAGCTGATGACCTCCGTAAAGGGTCTGTATGCGTTGGGAGAGGCCAATTTTAGTGACCATGGTGCCAACCGCCTCGGGGCTTCTGCCTTGATGCAGGGACTGGCAGACGGCTATTTTGTAATTCCTTACACCATTGGAAATTATTTGGCCGATGAGATCGCTACCAAACCGATCCCTACCGATCATCCTGCTTTCATAGAGGCGGAGCAGCAAGCTGCCGATCGCATCAATAAACTAATTAGTATCAACGGCACCAAAACCGTAGAAAGCTTTCACAAACGACTCGGAAAGATCATGTGGGACCAATGTGGCATGGCACGCAGTGAAAAAGGACTCACGAAAGCGATCGAAGAGATACGCCAACTTAAGAAGGAATTCTGGTCCGACGTCAAGATCCCCGGTTCTGTCAATGAAATGAATCCTGAGCTCGATAAGGCAGGTCGTGTGGCTGATTTTATTGAACTAGGGGAGTTGATGTGTATCGATGCACTTGATCGTAACGAAAGTTGTGGGGGCCATTTTAGAGAAGAGAGCCAGACCGAAGAAGGGGAGGCCCTCCGGGACGATCAGCAATATGCCTATGTGGCCGCTTGGGCATATCAGTCAGAGAACAATTGGCAATTGAATAAAGAGCCTCTCACCTTCGAAGTGGCCAAGCCTAGTCAACGTAGTTACAAATAATCTTAATGCTCTCCGTATGCAGCACTACACCATGAACCTGACATTGAAAGTATGGCGTCAAAAAAATGCCAACGACAGCGGTCATTTCGAAACCTATCCGGTCAAGGATATTTCTTCTGAAATGTCTTTTTTGGAAATGATCGATGTGTTGAACGAACAATTGATCAAGGATGGAAAAGAGCCCATTGCCTTCGATCATGATTGTCGCGAGGGGATCTGCGGCATGTGCTCAATGTACATTAACGGAAGACCCCATGGCCCTTGGCAGCACAACACCACCTGTCAGCTGCATATGCGCGCCTATAACGATGGAGATACGATCGTCGTTGAGCCTTGGAGGGCAAATGCTTTTCCCGTTATCAAAGACCTGATGGTAGATCGTAGTGCATTTGACCGTATCATTCAGGCGGGGGGATATATTTCCGTAAACACCGGTAATGCCGTTGACGCCAATGCTACTCCCATAGAAAAAGATAAGGCCGACGATGCTTTTGCCGCTGCTGCCTGTATCGGATGTGGAGCGTGCGTGGCCGCTTGTAAGAATTCCTCGGCCATGCTCTTTGTTGGAGCGAAAGTGTCTCACTTGGCCCTGTTACCACAGGGTTCACCCGAGAGAAAGAACCGCGCACTTAATATGGTGGCGCAAATGGATAAAGAGGGTTTTGGTGCCTGTACTAACACTGGCGCCTGCGAAGCGGTTTGTCCTAAGGGAATTTCCATTGAGAATATTGCTCGTCTCAACCGCGAGTATATGATGGCGGGACTCTCTGACGATAAATAAAGAACCTACAGTAACTAATAGCACTGGCAATTTCAAATGCAGATGGGAATACCCCTATGTTCTTTAATGGGGTAGTGGGTGGCTCCTACACATTAAACCTGAAGTGCATTACGTCGCCATCTTTGACGATGTATTCCTTGCCTTCTATTCGCAATTTGCCGACCTCTCGACATGCTGCCTCCGATCCATAGTGTACGAAGTCTTCGTACGAGATGACCTCGGCTTTTATAAACCCTTTTTCAAAGTCGGTGTGAATGACCCCTGCGGCTTGCGGGGCCTTCCAACCTTGGTGAATGGTCCAAGCTCGTACCTCTTGTTTGCCGGCGGTAAAGTAAGTAAAGAGGTTTAAAAGGGTATAGGTGGCGTGTATCAGGCGATCGAGCGCCGGCTGTTGCATGCCGTATTCGCTCATAAAAAGGGCTTTGTCTTCGGCCGTATCCATCTCTGCGATCTGGGCTTCTATGGAGTTATTCATAATGATCAGCTCGGCATTTTCGCTTTGAATGGCTGCTTGTAGTGCTTGCGAAAAGGCATTGCCGGTATGCATGGAGGCCTCATCGACATTCGCAACATACAGCACGGGCTTATCCGTAAGCAAGAAAAGATCGGCAATGGCAGGTTTTTCCTCTTTGCTAAGAGCCAACTCTCGGATGCTACGTCCTTTTTCCAATTGGGCTTTGCAGCGAAGCAAAATATCGAGTTCGGCCTTTAGTTTAGGGTCTATTCTTGCCTGCTTTTCGGTACGCTGTATCTTTTTTTCTACCGACTCCAAGTCCTTTAACTGCAGTTCGGTATCAATGATCTCCTTGTCACCGACCGGATTGATGGACCCCTCTTCACGAAGGATGTTCTCATCTTCAAAGCAGCGTATTACGTGAATGATGGCATCTACCTCTCTAATGTTTCCTAGAAATTTATTACCTAATCCTTCTCCTTTACTGGCACCTCTTACCAACCCGGCAATATCGACTATCTCTATTTGTGTAGGAATGATCTTGTCGGGTTGCACCAGTTCGGCCAGCTTGCTCAATCGGGTATCAGGAACATCGACTAGCCCCACATTCGGGTCAATGGTACAAAAGCGGTAATTACTGGCCTGTGCCTTTGCACTATTGCTGACCGCGTTAAAAAGTGTCGATTTTCCGACATTGGGAAGTCCTACGATTCCTGCCTGAAGTGCCATACGTATCTTTTTGGTTATTGCCGCGCAAAGGTAAGAATTCCACGGCAGGCCCTGATCGTTACTTGCTGTTTTCAGTATCTTCAGCCTATCAAAAAATCAATTGCATGACACTTACCAAAATCTGGTCTGCCTTTGTGATAATGGCCTTTGTGGTAGGGGCCTTTCGCATGGCCTCGGGCGACGAAAAGATCTTTAACCGGATGGTAACCGGAAAATCGTCAGACCGCTATGACTCGGTTTTCTATTATGCACTGGGAAAGCCTGCCAATATGGGGCTTTCCGACTCGTATCCCGAGTTGCTAAAGGAATATGGTTTTCATGCTACTTGTCAACCTAGCAAGGCCGCTTTTTTAATCCATGACCTTCGTACCTCCGACTCAGTTGGCTATTATCAATCGTTATATCCATTGATGCAAGCGCAGACCTATGTGGGTATTCAGAAAAAGTTGGTTCGCAAAGTAGATGGCATCATAGAGACGGCTAAGAATGCGGTACTGGATATCATCTTTCCACTTATTGGTATACTCGCTCTTTTCATGGGTTTTTTGTCCATTGCCGAAAAAGCCGGTGGGGTACGTTTGTTATCAAAGATCATTTGGCCCTTTTTTTCGCGGATCTTTCCCGATATCCCCAAAGGTCACCCGGCCACGGGTCACATAATGATGAATTTCTCAGCCAACTTGCTCAATTTGGACAATGCGGCCACCCCCTTTGGCCTAAAGGCCATGGAAAGTTTGCAAGAGCTCAATCCAAGCAAGACCGTCGCCTCTAACGCTCAGGTGATGTTTTTGGCACTCCATGCTTCGGGCCTTACGCTTATACCGGTCACTATTATTGCCTATCGCTCCGGGATGGGAGCGGCTGATCCGACCGATATCTTTATTCCTTGCATGATCGCAACGTTCGCTGCCACCATGGCGGCTTTATTCATTGTTTCATTCAAGCAGCGAATCAATCTATTTCAGCCAGTTATTTTGGGATGGGTAGGAGGGATATCCTTATTGATCGCTCTTTTAGTGCTCTATGTGGTCAAGCTAGATGGGCCGACCGCACAACTTTTTTCAGGCAAGCTGAGCAATGGTATCATCTTGGTTCTCTTTGTATTGATCGTATTGGGCGGTATTTATAAGAAGATCGATGTATTTGATGCTTTTGTAGAGGGGGCCCGTGGAGGATTTGAAACTGCCGTGCGTATTATTCCATACATTGTTGGCATGCTAATAGCGATCAGCCTGCTCCGGACCAGTGGCAGTTTTGATGTGCTTATCAATGGGGTCAAGTATTTGTTCGCGGCATTGGGCACCGACACGAGATTTGTGGACGGACTTCCGACCGCGCTCATTAAACCGCTTAGTGGCAGTGGCGCCCGGGGTATGATGCTCGATACGATGAAGACCTATGGCGTGGATTCTTTTGCCGGCAAACTGGCCTCTGTTTTGCAAGGTTCTTCGGATACGACTTTTTATGTGGTGGCCGTTTATTTTGGCTCTGTTAACATTCGTAATACTCGTTATGCCATTGGTTCGATGCTACTGGCCGATCTGGTAGGGATACTGACCTCAATTTGGTTAGCCTATTTGTTTTTCGCGTAAGGAATACCGGGCATAAAAAAACCGTCTCGTAGGAGACGGTTTTTAAAATGTCGATGGTCGATTTAGTAATTTACAAAAACACTCACGGCACGGGTACTGGTACCGCTGGTAGCGCGGTGTGAACCTCTGTACACGATCGTGTAACTTCTTTTAGGGACCAGCGAAGTAGCTGCAGTGGTCGCTAAAATAGTACTAGTGCCCGATTCCCTTACTTGAAAGCCTTCGCCACTCAGTAAAGAGGGGTGAACAATGAAGTCTGTTACATCGGTGTAGCGCACATTGGTGGCGACGATCTCATTTTTACCGAGCGAGATGATATCG
>CANGTM010000038.1 GCA_947456825.1 Chitinophagaceae bacterium | reverse complement strand
GTCGGAATAGTCGTGATAATATTTACCGTCCAGACGCTTCCAAGACTCGGGTTGTCCAGGCTGCCAGTTGTAACGGATCAGATCACCGCTAGCGCCACCGGCATATGAATTTTGATAGTTGGGGAGCACGTAAACATGGTCGGTTTGAACACCAAGGTTCACATCCACACCAATACCTTTTTGACCTTTCTTAGCTTTTTTGAGCGTCATAACGATCGCACCACCGGCACCCTGAGGACCGAATACGGCCGCAGCGGCAGGACCCTGCAGTACGGTTACGTCCTCGATATCATCCAAGTTGATATCGTTAGGATTGGGAAGGATAGTTCCGTCTACTACGTAGAGAATACCTTGTCCGCCACCAAAACCTGATTCACCGCGCAAACGAATGTTACCGGTGCTACCGAGTTTGGCAGAAGACTGGCTTCTTACCTGAATGCCCGATA
This sequence comes from Chitinophagaceae bacterium, assembly GCA_947456825.1. GTDB lineage: Bacteria > Bacteroidota > Bacteroidia > Chitinophagales > Chitinophagaceae > JJ008. The sequence goes on along the minus strand of CANGTM010000038.1, from coordinate 17,320 downwards.
CCTTACCGGCAAGGGCATTGTTAAGGTTGGTTTGACGGATTACGTTGAGTTGCTCAGAAGTAACTACCTGCGCATTCGTAGCGATGTTGCGTAGATTTTTTCTGATACCATAACCGCTGGATACGACCACCTCTGCAGAGGCAGCAATGTTTCTTTTGACTTGTACTTTGATGGCGTTGTCAGCACCCACCTTGTACTCAGTTGTCTCCAGCCCTACGCCGGATACGACCAGCACATCGCCGGTTTTGGCAAGCAAGCGAAATACTCCGTTGTTGTCGGCGGCGATCCCTTCGCGGGTTCCTTTCAATTGGACGGTGGCACCGGGAACGGCGGCTCCGTTCTCATCTACAACGGTACCCGTGATCGTCCGGTTCTGAGCAAATGCTAATACGGCAGTGAGCATTAACATCGTGAACAGTGATGCGATTTTTCTCATGTTGACGTTAATTTTTAAAAATTTAAGTGCATTGACAGCCAATAGAAATTGACCAAAGTTTCGGTAATAGGTTCGTGCTATTCAGACATATCTATGCCCACAATAGCTGCGGCAAGATAACCTTTTTTTTAACAAATAGTTAATTCGGTGGATTTTTTTTAGCTCCCTTGTAATCAATGGAGTTTCAGTCGCAACTGCAGCCTTAGCTCCCTAGATTGAAGGGTACCGCCCCCGTAACGAAGCTGCCCGAGTAAGCTAATTAAGACATTGTTTTTCAAAGCTTTATCAAGTCCTAGCCAAATCTGATGACCCCTACCGTGGAATGCTCCAATCCCAAAGCCGGGTCTTAGATCGGGAGAAAGAGAGTAAATTCTTGATTCATAATTATTTGTATCGAAAAACTGGTAGCGAAGCAGAAGATCGGCCCCGGCATAAAGCCGGTTGAACAAAAGATCGGCATAATACAAAAACCCGTGGTCGGAAGGCAGTGGTATGCCTTGCCCGAAATAATGGAGGCTAGGCTCAACCGCTAACCACTCTACCCGCGTTCGCATGCTGCACCGGGAAGAGAATTGTACGCTAAACTGCGACCTCCATCCCTTTCTTGTATTTCCATCGAATGCGACTACTTGCGAGCTATCCCCGTACGGGTCTGCGGCTTCCCACTTACGCTCAAAGCGATATCGTATCAGTAGAGCGGTTCGTTTATTTGGTCTGTACTCGATTTGAACCAGATAATCGGCGCCGGCCGTGGGGGCATTGGCTCGGAAACGCAACCAGGGAAACACATAATGGTCCGCGTAGGCGTCAACACGGATCTTTGCCCGTGGGCGCAACGTAACCCCTACATAAAATCCCTGCTCGTTCTGTACCGCAGAAGATTCAGCGAATGCATTTGCATACAAGGCTCGATACTTGGTGCCGCTTTTTCTAACCAACGCAAAAAGATCGACCCCCTCAGCGGGCGTCACGATCAAACCAAGCAAAAAGGCGCCCGAACCATTAGCTGCGAGAGCTCCCTCTCCAAAACCGTGTACATTTTTTCGTGTAAACGAAAAATCTACACTGCTATTAGACCAGGCGCGCCCTTGTATGTCCGCAACGTGGCGCGGCTCTCCGTTACGCAATAATGGCAATGAAAAATAATATCGCACCGTGTTGAGCGATAGCTCAAATGTTCTGTAACGCATCGACAGTCTCGCACCGGCGGTGTATTGACGCAACGCATTTCTATCCTGAATTTCAGAGAGTCTACGGTGATAGCCACTGGTGCTGATCGAGCTTACTCCCAAAGCAATGCCGGATGAGTCGTACCGAACACGACCAGACAGCGATCGACTCGACAAAAAAAAAGTTAAGGACAACGGCTTCCAGCCCATCGTAGCTGCTACCCCTCTGTGAAAGTTGATCTCCCCGGAGGAGCGGTGCGGTCGAAGGACCGGACCCTGCCTCTTTATCCAACTCATCTCGGCCGATTTACCAAAGGCCATCGACTGCCAATGCAATAACCCCTGCCCCAGATTGACCGTAAAATCTCCCAATGCGAGCGTTTTGATCAAATCATTACCCCGCCAAAAAAAGTGGAATCCGCCATGATCGACGGGTGGCCTCCCCTTTCGCAATAGTGTTTCACCCGGATCTTTTTCAAGCAGCCAGCCTGCCTGCCAATTTTTTGATTGCATACGATGCCAAAGGAGAAATCGCTGTCGGCTGCCTGCCCATTCGGTAGATGCAGGGCCACTGGGTCCGGTGAGAATTCCAGTGATCCTACATAAAAAATCTTGCGTAAGTCCTACTAAAGAAAGTGGGTACTTCTCACGAAAAGCGCCTGGAGGGAGTACCCGCACATAGGAGGCCAATTGTCTGATGAGATCGGGATCAAAACCGGGTATGCCTTGCAACTCGTTGAGATGAAGCAACGGACCAAGTGCTCTTCGATGCATAAGTATGAGATCTATCTGCGAATCAGAAAGAAAATGGAGTTGCTGCAACTCCTCTCTCGATGCCTCATTCAACAGAAGGGGATCAGTCAAAAAACGAGCTATGTCCTCGAAAGGATCCTCATCAGGCGCCTGTATCGTTGGTGCCATTGCATTGCTTTCTACCAATGGCACCAGCCGAAGCGGGATGGATTGAGAAAGCAACAAAGGGATCTGTACAAATTGAAAGACGAAGCCGATCAGTATGGGCAAGTGAAGATATATTTTTCGGGAGTGCTCCATTTTTTTATCGGCTAGGCAGCTCGGCTTTAGCAATTGTGGGGTCGCTGAACACACTCACGCCATTGCTTACCCCAACCAGTGAGTAGAACCCGGTATAAACTTGTATCGACACTTTTTTGCCTATGCCCAGCACCAACCCGAACCAACATAAAGAAGGAGCTCCCGAAAAACCGATCCTGAAGGCTGCCTTGGAAGTTGGCCGGTAGCAAATAGCGGCTGATCCCATGGCCGCTCTGCTACTTTCTTTGACAACTCCCAAGGCCAGTAAAAATTTCTCGGATGGGTGATAGCCCAACATATATCGAAGAAAGGACAAGTGGCCAGGCAAGACATGTGTGACACCCTGCCCCATAAACTGAGTAAAAGAGAAGCCTGCCTCCCATTCGCTACTTAGTGCATATGTAAATCCCGCTGCCATGGCCGGGGCAAGAACAGCGGTAAAAGCACCTGCTTTTCTTCGGTTGATACCCAGTGAAACTCCTACCAATGCCTGCCTTGACACCACCCTTGCATGTGTTATCATACCCAGCTGATCGACCGACATGGGCAAACCCTCTTGTGCGACCAGTAAACTCCAAGACCCCCTCGTTACCGGCATAATACCCGCCACGGTCAAACTCGTCCAACCCGGTGCCAAAAACCGCTGCTCACCGCCGAACGCCCACGTAACTTTCCTGAAGCTGGCGATGGAGGCCGGATTTATCATGACCGAAAAGGGATGTCGGTGATTTTCTCCAAGACTTGCCGCCTGCGCAAGATGAGCCTGCAACGAATACAAGACTGGCTGCGCGCGCAATGGTGAAAAAAAAGTTACCGCCGGAATCCCCCCTCCAATAAAAAGAGACCGCAAGGCGTTAGTGAAGAGAAATCGCATTCGCTAAGTTTAGCATGGTCGTGCTTAAAAGGCAAGAGACCAAAACAAAATTTCGTGCTAAAAATTGCTGATAAATGGAGTTACCTTTGCCCCATGAAATTGCTGGATGGTAAACTAGCCGCCGAGGCCGTCAAAGAAGAATTGAGACTACAAGTGGCAGACAGGGCTGTGAACGGAAAAAAAATTCCCCACCTGGCCGCCATTTTAGTGGGCAACAACGGTGCCAGCGCCACCTATGTAGCCGCAAAAGTAAAAGCCTGTGAACAGACCGGTTTTATCTCTACGCTCATACGCCTGGAAGAGAACGTCTCCCAACACCGGCTGCTTGAATCTATCCATTCCCTCAACCAAGATCCAGCCGTAGATGGTATACTCGTACAACTTCCATTGCCAAAACACATTTCTGAACAAGAGGTGATCGACGCGATCGATCCTCAAAAGGATGTAGATGGCTTTCATCCCGTCAACGTGGGCAAGATGGTGCAAGGTGCCGATTGCTTTGTGCCCGCCACCCCATTAGGGATCATGCTATTGTTAGCGCATTATAAAATAGATACGGCCGGCCTCAACGCTGTTGTAATAGGCAGAAGCAATATTGTGGGACGACCCATGAGCATTTTACTAAGTGCCAATTCCCTGCCAGGAAATTGCACCGTAACCCTTTGTCACTCCAGAACGAAAGACCTGGCCGCCCATTGCAAGCAAGCCGATCTGATCGTAGCGGCGCTGGGGCAACCTCTTTTTCTAAAAAAAGAGATGGTGAAAGATGGGGCCACTGTAATTGACGTAGGTATTACTCGAGTGGAGGATACCACCAAAAAAAATGGATTCCGCTTACTGGGAGATGTGGACTACGAAAACGTGGCTCCCAAATGCAGTTGGATCACCCCAGTACCCGGAGGCGTTGGCCCCATGACCATTGCGGCCCTTATGAAAAATACGTTTCTTGCCTGCTCCAGAAAATAAATATCCGATGGTGCATCCCCACGAACAAACAACCCTTCCTGTGATGGAGCAATTCTATACCCTGCAAGGGGAAGGATGTTTTCAGGGCCAAGCTGCTTACTTTATACGACTGGGTGGCTGCGATGTTGGTTGTGTTTGGTGTGATGTAAAAGAAAGTTGGGACGCCGATAAACACCTCCGACAATCGATCGCCCAATTAGTAGAAGCCGTGCTTCGTACACCTGCCAACATTGTAGTAATTACAGGAGGTGAGCCGCTTATGCATTCATTAGACCAACTCACGATGCAACTACGCGCAGCAGGACTACGCTGTCATTTGGAAACGTCGGGCGCTCATCCTATGAGCGGCCACTGGGATTGGATCTGTTTATCTCCCAAAAAATTCAAAGCCCCCTTGCCGGAGAACTTGCCCCTTGCTCATGAACTAAAGGTGGTCATTTATCACCCTAGTGATTTGGACTGGGGCGATCAGCATGCGACGGCTGTTACAAAAAATTGTAAATTATACTTGCAACCAGAGTGGGATCGCGCCGAAAAGACAACCCCTCTGATCGTAGAAAAAATAAAAAATGACCCGCGCTGGCAACTTAGTCTGCAGGTGCACAAATACATTCATGTACCATGAGAGGATGGTTCAACATAAATACACTCCCCTATTTGGTCCTACTTTTTATGCTGTTACCCCTCTTTTCCAACGCACAAGGGTACCGACCAGAGAAGGTGAGCAAAAAAGCTGCCCAGCTCTACGAAAAAGCATACGAAAAAGCCTCCGCAGGAAATAATCGCGAGGCGATTGACCTATTACAACAAGCCACTGATGCCGACGAAAATTATGCCGATGCTTGGGTGGCACTCGCCAAACTACAAGCCGAAAGCAAAAATTACCCGTACAGCCTCATTTGTTTTAGAAGAGCGCTGTCGATAGATGCCGAGTATTTCAAACCCTTTTTATTGTCTTATGCGATCGCCCTCGGAGGAACTGGAGATTTTGCAAAGGCGCTCGAGATCACCAACCGCTACATCGATCAATACAGACCTACCGGAACGGCACTTCAAGCCGCTCAACAGCGTAAAAAGAATTTTGAATTTGCAGTACAGCAAGAAAAATCCGCCGTTACGCCAAATGACAAAACTGTTTTTGCACCCAAGAATCTGGGCACCACGGTCAACTCCAAAATGGCCGAATATCTTCCGTCACAAACCATAGATGGCAAGCAACTTTACTTTACACGCAGGGTTGACACTTACAACGAGGATTTTTTTAGCAGCACAACCACTCGCCCGGGTACTTGGGAGTCCGCTTCTCCTGTTAAGGGATCGCTGAACACCCCCCAAAGCGAGGGGGCGATGATGATCTCGCAAGATGGAGAATGGCTGGTGTTTACCGGCTGTTACCGGCCCGACAGTTACGGTGGTTGCGACCTGTATATCTCTTACCGGACCCCCTCGGGTTGGTCGGCAGCCGTCAACCTTGGAGCAGGCGTCAATTCGGACCAGTGGGAATCACAGCCTTGCCTATCTCCCGACAAGCAAGAACTGTATTTCGCCTCGCGTCGTGCGGGAGGCATTGGTGGCAGCGACCTTTATGTTTGTAAGATGCAAGAGAACGGTCGCTGGGGCGCTCCTGTTAACCTGGGGCCCTCGGTCAATACACCCTCCGATGAACAGTGCCCCTTTATACATGCCGATAACCAAACCTTGTACTTTACTTCTTCGCACTGGCCCGGCTATGGTGATGATGATATTTTCTTTGTTCGCAAACAATCCGATGGATCCTGGACACAACCTATAAATCTTGGCTACCCTATCAATACCATCGACCGGGAGGGAACACTTTTCATAACGGCCGACGGAAAGACAGCACTCTACTCCGCCGAGCGAAAAGACAGCTATGGCGGACTGGACCTGTACAGTTTTGAGCTAAAAGAAAAGAATCGCCCCTACCCCACCCGTTGGGTGCAAGGTCAGGTAACCGATAAAAAAACCGGAAAAGGAATTGCGGCCACCCTTGAGCTGACCGACCTTACCACGCGACAGATCATCTCGAGGGTCAAGACCGACAGCAGCGGCAATTACCTGCTAACCTTGCCAACGGGCCGTGACTATGCGTTTACCGTCAACCAAAAAGGATACCTGTTTAATTCGGATCAATATTTTCTCAAGAACGGCATCTCTGATTCTGCCGCACAAAAAAATATTGTATTGCAGCCCATCGAAAAAAATGCGGCTATCGTACTCAAAAATATTTTCTTCGAGACCAATCGTTTCGAGTTGAGCCCTGCCTCACTTACCGAGTTGGATAAGTTGGTAACGCTCTTGCAAGAAAACCCTACCATCAAAATCGAGATCGGAGGTCATACAGACAATGTAGGAAAGGCTGCCGATAACCTTACCCTCAGCGATAACCGCGCCAAGGCAGTCGTAGACTACTTGCAAGGAAAAAGAATAGACCCGGCGCGGCTTACGGCCAAGGGGTATGGGATGACCCAACCGGTGGCTGATAATGCCACGCCCGAAGGAAGAGCATTGAACCGTCGCACCGAAATGAAAATTACCGGACTCTAGCAAAACGGGCCGCTGCGTATTATCTTTTGCTAAACTCTTTTATGGAGACCTCTCTCCGCTGGCAGATCGCCCTTACGCTGATACCAGGTATGGGACCTGTCAACGCCAAGTCGTTATTGAATTTCTTTGATATTGAAGAAGTCTTCTACACGAACAGGATCACCCTTGAAAAATCAGGTGCGCTGCCGCAACGACTACTTGACCCACTGCTTTATTTTTCAGATTGGAAACGCGTGGAGCAGGAGATGCACTTCATAGAAAGAAATCACATTCGCCCCTTGTTCATTACCGATACGGACTACCCAAGCCGACTGCTTTCTTGTCCGGACGCCCCGATCTTACTGTACTACATGGGAGATGCACTGCTCAATGCGCCTCGAACGATAGCCGTGGTGGGAACGCGTGGTTGTACACGACATGGCGTTCGTATGACTGAAGAGATCATCGCACAGCTGGTCCCCTATGGTGCTACGATCGTCAGCGGACTCGCCATCGGTATCGATACCGTGGCGCACGAAAACGCGATGCAAAATGGCCTACCCACGCTGGCCGTACTGCCGCTGGGCCTAGATGCAGTATATCCTGCGATTAACCGACCACTAGCCAGAAAGATACTTCGCGCCGGGGGTGGATTGCTGACCGAGTCCATGACAAAGAACAAAGGGGATGCCTATCTTTTTCCCAGAAGAAACCGGATCGTTGCGGGCAGTTGCGATGCCGTTGTTGTAATTGAGAGCGAAAAAAAAGGAGGCAGTCTTATTACGGCAGGACTAGCTACCGACTATGAAAGAGAGGTGTTCGCCATTCCCGGAAGAATCACCGACCCCAAAAGCCAGGGCTGTCACTCGCTTATCAAACAACAAAAAGCACTGCTCATTGAAAGCGGTGACGATATAGCGAACTGGATGGGTTGGCAAAGAACGGCTGACGCTACAGTGCCTGAACAGAAGAGCAAAAAAAATAACACGCCGCCTACGGCACTTACCACCGCTGAGGCACGATTACTGAATTACATCTCCACTGCCGAAACACCCTCGATCGACCAGCTAAACGAGTGGAATCAAAACGAACCACAAGCGCTGGCCGCAGCGCTTCTTAACTTAGAATTAGCAGGGCTGATCGTATCTTTGCCGGGTAATCGATATCAACCCGCGTAAGTTGTTTTTTTTGCTTAAAGCGTCACTATGACCCGATCGTTATTGTACATACTGAGTGCGCTATTACTTTTATCACCTGCCGTCGTACACGCGCAGGCATGTACTACGCTGGGACAAACTCCCTCGACAGCCTTTCCTGTATGTGGAACCTCGGTATTTACACAAAATAACGTTCCGAGCTGTACCAATGCCCCCAACCTATTCGTCCCGGGCTGCAATCTCAACCAATGCCAATACAGCGATATCAATCCGTTCTATTACCGCTTCAAGTGCTATCAATCGGGTACGCTTGGTTTTACCATCACGCCCATTTCCCCAACCGATGACTATGACTGGCAATTATATGATATTACCGGGCTTAACCCCAACGAGATCTTCACGAACCGCACTATCATCGTAACGGGTAATTGGGCAGGCAATCCAGGGCCAACCGGCACCTCTGCCACGGGTGCCAACTTTATTCAATGCTGCTCTGATCAAACTGGCAACGAACCTCGCTTTGCCGCTATGCCGATCTTGCAGGTAGATCATGAATACATTTTGATGGTAAGCAACTACTCCCCTAGCCAGGTGGGATATCGCTTATCGTTCAGTGGCGGCACCGCCGTTATTACAGATCCCTTATTACCCAAGCTGGCTACGGCGAAACCCGATTGCGATGGTCGCAAGATTACGATTAAGCTCAATAAAGATATTCGCTGCAACAGCACCACCTTAAGCGGAAGTGAATTCAGTCTTCTGCCCGCCGTTACCACGGTGATCGCCGCTCAACCGGATTCCTGCAGTTTCGGATTTGATATCGATGAGATCACGCTAACGCTGGCGGCTCCACTTACCAACGGCAACTACGAATTGATCATCAACAACGGCAGCGACAACAATACATTGCTGGACGATTGCGCGCGCGCCATTCCACAAGGAGATAAAGTCTCTTTTACCTATTTTATACCTCAACCCATCTTTGCCGACAGCATTGGTCGTACACCCTGTGCGCCGGATTCTGTCAAGCTTTATTTTCCAAAGCGCATTCTGTGCTCTACGATCGATCCGCGTGGCATCGATTTTACGGTTACCGGACCCAGCCCTGTAGCAGTTACGGCAGCCACCGGAAATTGCATCAATGAAAAAACAGATTTTGTAACGGTAAAATTCTCTGCGCCCATCAAGATCGGAGGCACTTACCGGCTTCGTTTGCTAGCCGGAACAGACACTGTCATCATTCAGGATGAATGCGGACAGCCCCTACCCTCGCAGAACATGAACTTCTTGGTAGCCGACACCGTGTCGGCCCGATTTAATTTTTCGGCCACGATGGGCTGCCAACAGAATAGCTACTTGTTCTCGCACAATGGCGCTGGCGGCGTTAACAGCTATAACTGGATCTTCAATAACACCATCCGGGTAACTACCTCGAGCCATCGAATCAATTTTCCGGCTAGTAGCACCAATACCATTTCACTTCGGGTCAGCAATGGCACCTGCACCGATTCGGTCTCACAACAATTGGTGTTGAATAACCAGATAAAGGCTTCATTCACGCTAGCTGATTCTATCATTTGCCCCGAGGACAAATTAACCTTTGTCAATACGTCATTGGGGCAGGTCGATCAATGGCGCTGGCAATTCGATGCACTGGCCTCATCGTCGCTAAAAGATCCCCCTCCCTTTCAATTTCCGTTCAACAATCGCGAGAGCTTTTATCGCATTCGTCTTAAGGCCACCAACCTGCAGATGGCTTGCAGTGACAGCATAGACAAGATCGTGCGCGTGCTAGACCATTGCCTAATTGAAGTGCCCACTGCATTTACTCCCAACAATGACGGACTCAACGACTTTTTTAGTCCGCACAATGCACTCAAGGCCACTAACTACTCGTTTGCGGTATTCAATAGGTGGGGACAATTGGTCTATCAAACCAACAACTGGATGGACCGTTGGGATGGAAAGATCAATGGTCAGGTACAGCCTTCTGGTGTCTATGTATGGAAACTCAGCTACACCCACCGCTATACCGGCCAACCCATATTTCGAAAAGGCACCATCACCTTAATTAGGTAAGTTGCCTCCATCGGATAGTTCGGGCCGCTACCCACTGACTAATTGATTACCAATGACTGAGGGGATGAATTTTGCCGACATCCCTACATGAGCTATCTTTGCACATGGCGACAAAAAAATTCTCCCCTGCTTTTATGGATCGTTTTTTCGGCGAAGGGCTCACCTTCGACGACGTTTTGCTGATGCCAGGCTACAGCGAAGTATTGCCCCGTGATGTAGACACCCGTAGCAAACTCACCAAGAGCATCACCCTTAATATTCCCTTATTGTCGGCTGCGATGGATACCGTGACCGAGGCCTCGCTTGCCATTGCGTTGGCGCGAGAAGGCGGACTAGGCATACTTCATAAAAATATGCCGATCGATAAACAGGCCGATCAGGTCCGAAAAGTAAAACGCAGCGAGAGCGGAATGATCATCGATCCCGTGACCTTATTGGCCTCGGCCACCATTGCCGATGCGCTGCGATTGATGCAAGAAAATAAGATAGGTGGCATTCCTATTGTAGATACCAAACGAAAGTTGGTAGGTATTTTGACCAACAGAGATCTTCGCTTCGAGCATAACCTATCAAAAAAAGTAAGCGAGGTAATGACAAGCAAGGATCTCTATACGGCACCTGAGGGCACCGACTTAAAAAAAGCGGAACAACTTTTTAAGAAGACCAAAGTCGAAAAGCTGCCCATCATCGACAAACAAGGTCGATTGACTGGCCTGTTCACCTATAGCGATATCCTAAAGCTCAAAAGCAACCCCAATGCCGTCAAGGATGCTTATGGCAGGCTATTGGTTGGTGCAGGGGTGGGCATAACCAAAGATCTACTAGATAGAGTCGCTGCTCTGACGGCGGTGGGTGTCGATGTGATCGCCATGGACAGTGCGCATGGACACAGCAAAGGAGTGATCGACGCCGTCAAATTGGTAAAAAAGAATTTCAAGCATCTCGATATCATCGCCGGTAATGTAGGTACGGCTGCAGGAGCACTGGCACTGGCAGAAGCTGGCGCTGATGCCATTAAAGTAGGGATCGGTCCCGGTTCTATCTGTACTACCCGTATCGTGGCCGGTACCGGTGTACCGCAACTGACCGCGGTCATGGAAGCCGCTCAGGTATTGCAGAAAAAAAATATCCCCGTTATTGCCGATGGTGGTATTCGTTACACGGGTGATATGGTAAAGGCATTGGCAGCCGGCGCCAATTGTGTGATGATGGGAAGCGTATTTGCAGGAACGGAGGAGAGCCCGGGTGAGACTATCATTTACGAAGGCAGAAAGTTTAAGACCTATCGCGGTATGGGATCGTTGGGCGCTATGGCTACCGGCAGTAGCGATCGTTATTTCCAAGATGGTGAGCCGGATGTAAAAAAATATGTCCCCGAAGGAATCGAAGGCCGGGTCGCCTACAAAGGATTATTAAAAGAGGTGGTCTATCAATATACCGGTGGTCTACGGGCCGGCATGGGATACTGCGGCGCTCGCACTATAGCCGATCTGCAAAAAGCAAAATTTGTAAAAATCACTAACGCAGGCATGAGCGAGAGCCATGCGCACGATATCGACATTACCAAAGAAGCCCCGAACTATAGTCGCAAATAAGACCTTGTTTGTGCATACCTCAAAAACCTACTATCCTATTCTGTTGGGCCTGCTCAGCGGGGCGCTGTTATGGGCTGCTTGGCCTACTTCGCCCCTAACGCCATTGGTATTTATCGGATTCGCTCCCTTACTGATCGCACGCGAAAAAACAGCGAGCCTTCGCCTTTTTTTTGCCAGTTGCTTTAGCGCCATGCTCGTTTGGAACGTGGGTACCACCTGGTGGATCTGGCACGCAACAGCAGCGGGGGCGGTAGCAGCCTGGCTGGCCAATAGCTTACTGATGTGTACCCCCTGGGTGCTTTATTGGCTGTCTAAAAAAAGATGGTCAAGGCGTGGCGGATATCTGTTGCTTGTCACTGCCTGGGTAGGATTCGAATATTTACACTTGCAAGATTGGGGACTGAGTTGGCCCTGGCTTACACTAGGCAATGTCTTTGCCTTGCATCCAGAGTGGGTCTATTGGTACTCCTTTACTGGTACGGCAGGTGGAACCGGTTGGATACTGCTCATCAACATTTTATTTTTTCACCATTTGCTACGCAATAATTACACCATATTGCCAAGGTCTTTTAAATCGAACTCATTAAAATGGATCGGATTGGCAGCGACACTAGTTATTGCCCCCATCTTGTTATCCACGCAACGCTTACGTCCGCAGCCGAGAAAAGCAGAGAGCAGCCAAGAGGTCGTAATTGTGCAACCCAATATCGACCCCTATCAAAAAATTGCAGCCGGCACGTCCGCTTTACAAATTGAAAAACTGATCGCACTCAGCAACGCCTCTCTAACAGACAGCTCTCGACTACTCATCTGGCCCGAGACTGCCTTATACAGCCCCTATGGCTACAACGAAAATAACCTCAATGAAAGCCAAGACCTGGTCCCTGTGAGGCAACTTATAGCGCAACATCCTTCGCTCACGCTATTTACGGGCATCGAAAGTTACCGGTGGGTCGATACCCCTACCCGCTTCAGCAAACCCTCAGCCGGAGTGCAACAAGAATTTGAGGCATATAATGCAGCTGTCGTTCTTTCTCATCAACGAGCTGAGCAATTCTATCATAAATCCATGCTGGTGCCCGGCGTTGAAACGCTCCCTTGGTTTCTTCGGTTTATCGATAGCTGGTTCGAAAAATTCGGAGGTGTTACGGCCGGCTACGCCAAACAAGATCACCGGTCCGTGTTACCCGCCCCCAATAGTTTTATGATCGCCCCTGCTATTTGTTACGAAAGTATCTATGGAGATTTTATGCGCCGCTACGTAAAGCAAGGCGCCAATCTCATCGTTGTAATTACCAATGACGGCTGGTGGAAAAAAACGCCGGGGCATCGCCAGCATTTACATTATGCCAGGCTAAGGGCTATTGAAACGGGTACCTGGGTAGCTCGCAGTGCCAATACCGGCATCAGTGCCTTTATTGATCCGGCCGGGAACATCACCGATCAACGCGACTATGACCAAACCGCCACGATTCGAAAGTCCTTACCGGTTTTGAGCGCCTCTACTACCATTTACGTAAGGTGGGGAGACTGGGTGGCCAAGACGATACTTATTGTCGGAGGATTACTGTCCGTCTTTTCTCTCGTGCTTGGTAAACGAAAGAACTAAATGCAGCACCAGCTCAATTATTTTGTTTATAAAGAGCGCAGACTAGGTTATCGTATTGATGGCAACGGCCCGTTGGTGGTCTTGCTACATGGCTTTGGCGAAACCGGTTCGATATGGGAGGTGCCAGCGCAATACCTGGCGACCAGGTACAAGGTACTCGTGCCAGACCTGCCGGGCTCCGGTGCCTCTGATGTTATTCCCGATATGAGTATTGAGGGATTGGCTGAAGCGGTGGCCACACTGGTAAACTCCCTTTGCACCGACCAGCACACGCTGATCGGGCACAGCATGGGAGGATACATTGCTCTGGCCTATGCTGAGCAATATCCCGATAGGCTAAATGGGCTGGGGCTTTTTCATTCCACTGCCTATGCCGACAGCGCAACCAAGGTCGAGACCCGAAAAAAAGCTATTGAATTTGTCAGAGCCAATGGAAGTCATGCCTTTTTGTCGGTGGCCATCCCGGGACAATTTGCCCCTTCGACCTTGCGGGAAAGACCTTGGCTGATAGAAAAACAAATTAAGGAGGCAAACAACTTTTCGGCATCCTCTATCGTTAGTTATTATAGCGCCATGATGATCCGGCCCGATCGGTGCGCTGTGTTGAAAGATTTTGAAAAACCCATTCTGTTCGTATCGGGAAAAGCCGATGTACTGATACCGGCCCAAGACTTGTTAGATCAGAAAATGCTTGCCAAAAAGGGGTATTTTTATCAGCTAGAGCAAGCTGGCCATATGGGAATGCTCGAAGAACCCGAAAAAACCAACCAGCTCCTGACATTGTATCTGGCTAGTTTGGTTGGATGAGGAAACCGATGAAAAAATATTTGTTCTCTTTGCTCTTGTTACTGTCGGTGTGTGGCACCTTATCGGCTGCCCACATCAAAGGAGGATTCTTTACCTACCAATATCTGGGGCCGGGTAGTGGCACCAATCTTCGTTATCGGGTCACACTCACCGTCTACATGATCTGTAACCCTAACAGCGGCCAACTTTCCAATCCCATCAACTTTACTTTTTTTAACGGCGCCTCCAACCAGCAGGTTACCAATATCAGCGTGCCCATCACCAACCAATACACGCTTAGTAAAGTGTATGACGAGCCTTGCATTACCGGCAACGAGGTAGGTTGTTATTACTTGATCGTCATATACGACCTGCCTTCGGTTGAACTGCCGGCCATTCCCGAAGGATATATTGTGTCGTACCAACGTTGCTGCCGGATAGCCGGCATCAATAATTTGAGTAACAGTGGTGCAGTCGGCAATACTTTTACCATACGTATACCCGGCAGCGGAACCGGTCAAAATGCGCAGCTCAACAGTAGTCCCCGCTTTTTGATCAACGACACGGCGGTCGTCTGTAGGGGTAGTTATTTTCAAACTTCGTTTGCCGCTACCGATACCGACGGAGATTCGCTGAGCTATCAATTCTGTGGCGCCTACCAGGGAGGCGATCAGCAGAACCCCAGCCCCAGCATTGCGGCGACCCCCCCCTACACAGAAGTTCCCTATGCAGCCCCGTACAATGGAGTGCAACCGTTGGGCACAGGTGTCAGTATCAATCCTGTTACCGGAATGATCAGTGGTATCGCACCTGATTTGATCGGACAATATGTGCTTTGCGTCTGTGTCAACGAGTACAGGAACGGAGTGCTGATCGCTACCACCCGAAAAGAGTTGCATATATCGGTCGATGACTGCAACCCGCTAAGGGCTCAGTTAAATCCACGTCCTGCCTTTTGCGAAAACCTGAATGTTAGCTTTGCTAACGACGCGGCCGGAAATCCTCCCAACGCAGAATACCTCTGGAATTTTGGTGATCCGGGCAGCGGAGCCAACAATACCTCTACTCAGGCCATTACGAGCCACACCTTTTCGGCGCCCGGTGACTACACCGTTAAACTTCGTGTTACACTGCTGGGTGTTTGCTCCGATAGCACCACCACCGTTGTAAAAGTATGGCCAGGATTTTTTCCCGGTTTTACCATCAGTGGTGTTTGTGTGCTGACCCCTTTTCAGTTTACCGATACCACTAGAGCCAATCATGGAGTTGTCGATAGCTGGCGATGGAATTTTGGTGATAATGCCACGCTGGCCGATACGTCGCGCATTCGTACGCCCGCCTGGACCTATGGTGCTCCGGGCAATGTGAATGTAACGATGATCGTCAGTACCTCGAAAGGCTGTACCGATACGATCACGCAAGCCCTTACTGTACTCGACAAACCTCTGATCAACCTGGGCTTTCGAGATACGCTGATCTGCCAGTACGATACACTTCCCCTTCAGGCGACCGGTGCAGGAAATTTTAGCTGGACCCCCTTGACAAATATCATCAACCCCAATACCCCAACGCCACGAGTGGCACCCATGAGCACCACCTGGTACTATGTAAATCTGGAAAATAACGGTTGCGTAAACAGAGATTCCGTTCGGGTCAGGGTCACCCCGGGCGTACTCATCATTCCTATGTCCGATACGACCATATGTCAAGGAGACACCATTCAACTTCGCATTAACTCAAACGGATTACAACACAGCT
The DNA here is from genome assembly GCA_947456825.1 of Chitinophagaceae bacterium. Taxonomy (GTDB): domain Bacteria; phylum Bacteroidota; class Bacteroidia; order Chitinophagales; family Chitinophagaceae; genus JJ008. Next base: position 1,294 of record CANGTM010000038.1, on the reverse strand, counting down.
GGACGCCGTCCGGACCGCTGAATAATGCATCGCTCATGTCGCCCCTGGCCGTCACTAACACGATCACTACGTATCAGGTGACCGGCACGGTTGGAAGCTGCACCAGCACCAAACAGATCACGGTAACCCCCATTCCTTATCCCATTGCCGGACTTTCGGCAGATACCATCATATGCTACAATACTCCAGCTTTACTACGAGGCACCAGTAATGGCAGAACGTTTACTTGGCAACCAACCACCTACCTAAGCAATCCGCTTTCGTTAACTCCGATCGCCAGACCACCTGCCACGCAGCGATACATTCTCTCTGTATTCGATACCAGAGGCTGTCCTAAACCAGGCTTAGATACCGTACTGGTGGTAGTACGCCCCGAGGTAGTTGCTTTTGCCGGTCGCGATACGAGCGTAGTAATTGGACAACCCCTGCAACTCAATGCCAGTGGCGGAGTATATTATAATTGGAGTCCGGCCACAGGACTCTCATCGAGCTCTATCGCCGATCCGATCGCTTTGTACCGATCACCTGCTTCGCTCATTCGCTATCGGCTAATTGCAAGCGATTCGATGCGTTGCCCCGATACGGCTTACCTATCGGTACGCGTTTTTCAAACAGCTCCCTCCGTTTTTGTACCCACCGGGTTTACTCCGAATGCGGATGGCCTAAATGATGTGATAAAACCCATTCTCGTCGGCATCAAAAAATTAAACTACTTCAGGATCTTCAATCGCTGGGGGCAACTAGTATACGAAACGCAACAAGAAGGCCAGGGCTGGGATGGCCGCATCAATGGGCAGCTACAAGGCACCCATGTATTTGTGTGGACGGTCAGTGCCATCGATTACCTGGACCAACCCTACTTCTCTAAAGGAACGCTCACCTTGATTCGTTAGGTCCCTTTTGCCAGGCTATTAAAAGACTTATCTTGCCTTTTTAATTGTAGCCTATGTCATCTATCGTCTTTATTACCGGAGCCACGTCTGGCTTTGGATTAGCCTGCGCACAACTTTTTGCATCGAACGGATACCATCTTATTCTCAACGGACGAAGAGAAGACAGACTTCGCTCGACCGCCACTGATCTGCAAGCCCGTTTCGGTATAAACGTGCTTACGGCCGTCTTTGATGTAAGCGATCAAGCAAAAGTAAATGAGGTCATTTCCGGACTTTCGGCCGAATGGGCTACCATCGACATCCTCATCAATAATGCCGGACTGGCCGCAGGTCGGGATTATTTCGAAGAGGCCAGCCTGTCTGACTGGAATCAAATGATCGATACCAATATCAAAGGTTTT